>JACRKQ010000016.1 GCA_016219705.1 Candidatus Saganbacteria bacterium
ATATTACGATCGAGAAGAAGCGCTTTGTGACGTCCTATTTAAAACCTTTGGAAACATTCAGAAGAACCCGGAATTGATTAAGGGATTGCTTGTTCCTTTTTTGTAAACATAATGTCTATTTAATTATGCGCACCTATATATAACCAACAGCCAAAATAACATCCACACTATAAAATTGGACATTATATATTTTGCCATCATCGGCAGTCTGTGCAAAATTTGCACAGACTCGATATTTATCTAACTCTTTGTCTTTTAGGATGTTGTTTATATGCTTAGTCACAACCGAGCGTTCAATGCCAAATACTTTGGCAATTTGTGCTTGTGTTGCCCAGATGGTTTCGCTGGAAACGTCTCCCCGTAGCTCTATTGCTCCTCCCGAAGCTTGGTAAACAACAATTTGTTTGGAAGCTCTTTTTTTTCATTAGTTTCGCAGTTCTCTGATTTTCCTGGTTAAAAGCGGTACATATTCCAGCACATCGCCGACGATGCCGTAAGTCGCGACCTTAAATATTGGCGCGTCAGGATCTTTGTTGATGGCGACAATTATATCTGCTGACTGCATGCCGACTAAATGTTGAATTTTGCCGGAAATACCGCAGGCAATGTAGAGTTTTGGCGCCACCGTTTTTCCGGTCTGTCCGACCTGATGGTGCGCAGAGATCCAGCCGGCATCAACTGTGGCGCGGGAAGCCCCAACGGCGCCGCCTAATACTTTTGCCAACTCTTCAATCAGGGCAAAATTTTTCGGATCACCGATCCCCCGACCACCGGAGACAATAATCTCTGCTTCTTGTAAATTGACTTTGGCGGACTCATCTCTTATAACTTCCAGTAATTTGACTACGAGGTCTTCTGTATTAATGGTGGGTTTAAAAGTGATAACAGTTTCATTAGTTTTGATCTTTGCCGTGCCTGCCGGCCAAACGGCCCGTATGGGCAGGCAGGCATTTTGCACTTTGAGTTTCTTGAAGACTTTAGGGCGAACGGTTGACATCTGCGGGCGGTGGTTGGGCGAAATAATGGTGGCCATAATGTTGCCGCCAAAAGCGGGACGGGTCTGCTGCAAAATTTTCTTAACAGGATCAATCGCCAGGCCTGTGCAATCGGCGGTTAAACCGGCGCCGACGCGAATGGCTAATCGAGCGGCCAGGTCACGACCAGTTGTTGTGGCTCCCAGCAGGAAAATTTCCGGTTTATACTTCACAATTAATTCAGCAATAGCCCGTGTATATGGTAAAGAGCGGTAATCTTTTAGCTCTGGATTCTGTAGGAGATAAACTTTATCCGCCCCGTAAGTAAAAAGATTATCGTTCTCTTTTTCGATCCCTTCCCCGCCGCAAAGAACAGCCGCAACTTCCGTTTTTAAATCTTGCGCCAGCTTTTTCCCTTCAGCCAACAATTCATAAGCGACCGATTGGACTTGATGGTCGCGCTGTTCCGCGAAGACCCAGATGCCGTGATAATGGCTTAAGTCAGCGCTGGTCTCTTTTTCAACTTTTATTTCAATGGCGTTAAATTTGCAGCTGGAGACGCAGGCGCCGCACATCGTGCATTTATCAAGATTGATGACGGCTAACTTACGTTTGTTTTCTGGCCGGTCAACCATGGTGATAGCGCCGGTTGGACAAGTTTTTACGCAGATGGTGCAGCCGGTGCAGATATCCGCAAAAACTTTAATATTCATCTAAATTAATTTTCTCTCTTTAAGTTTATTTAAAAGTTGGTCCACCGCTTCGTTTGGTTTCCCCGTTAATATTTGGCCGCCGCCTTTAGGGGGAGGGGTAAAGATTTTTACAACCTGGGTTGGAGAACCATTTAGTCCCAGATTTTTCGGATCGGCATCAATATCTGATGCTTTCATCATCTTAACCTCGGTTTTTTTTACCCGCATCATCCCTTTGAGAGAGGGGAGCCGTGGTTCGTTGATCTGTTTAACCACAGTTATTACTAATGGTAGAGGGGAAGAGACAATTTCGTTAACTTCTTCGAGCATTCGTTCAATCTTGGCCTGTTGTCCTTCAACTTCGATCTTAACGGCAAAGGTAACTTGAGGTAAACCGAGCCATTCGGCAATTCCGGGGCCAACTTGGGCGGTATCGCCATCGATCGCCTGTTTACCGCAGAGGATCACATCAACATTGCCTAGTTTTTTGATGGCTTGAGCCAGTGTATAAGATGTCGCCCAAGTATCTGAACCGGCAAAGGCTCGGTCGGAGACTAAAACAACTTCATCAGCTCCCATGGCAATGGTGGTTTTGAGAGCGTCGGCCGCTTGCGGAGGGCCCATAGTGATAACGGTAACTTTACCACCGTGTTTTTCTTTGAGTTGGAGGGCAGCTTCGAGAGCATTTTCATCAAAAGGGTTAATAATAGAGGGAACGCCCTCCCTGATGAGGGTATTAGTTTCCGGGTTAATTTTAACCTCTGTGGTTTCAGGAACTTGTTTAATGCAAACTACAATATCCATGACACGAGTGGCAAGTATAGCATATCATTTCAAGTTGACGCAACTTGCGGGACTTGGACTGTTTGGAGTAATATATATGTATGCGAGTCGCTATTATCGGTTTAGGCTTAATCGGCGGATCAATTGCTCTTGGACTAAAGCAAGCTAATCCGGAAATTAATATTGTTGGGGTGACTCCTCGGCAGGAAACAATTGATGAGGCGCTTAGTCGCCAGGCGATCGATGAGGGGACAACGGATTTATGTCGCGGAGTTGCTGATGCTGATATTGTTTTTCTCTGCCCCCCGCTCAATTTAATTGTCCCCACCCTTAAAAAAATTGCCCAAAGTCTAAAATCCGGCGCAATTGTCACTGATGTTGGCAGTAGTAAAACTGAAATCGTGGCTCAGGCGGCCAAAGTTACCCCCCAAGAAGTGCATTTTATTGGAGGCCATCCTTTGGCCGGTAAAGAGCAGACGAAGTTTGCAGCGGCTGAAGCGAATCTTTTTCAAAATCGTGTCTGGGTTTTAACTCCGACGGCGAAAACCAGTCGCCCGGCTACAATAATATTAACTCAGTTGATAAAATTACTGGAAGCGAGGGTGATAGAAATGAAAACAGATGAACATGATATTGCTGTGGCAGGAATCAGTCACACGCCGCTGGCCATTGCGGCAGCCTTGGTCAATTCCGTGGCGGCGGAGAAGAAAAGCCAGGCAAACATGAAACAACTGGCAGCGTCTGGCTTTCGTGACACAACCCGCGTTGCCTCCGGCGATCCTGAACTTGGGCGGGATATGTTCACAACAAACAAAAAAGCGGTATTAAAAACCTTGGCGAACTTTAAAAAGTCTCTGACTCAATTAGAGACAGCGATCAAAAAAGGAAATACGACTAAAATCAAACAGTTGTTGGCTCAGGCCAAGAAATTCCGCGACGAAGTATATGTCTAAACTAAAAATTTCCCCTATAAATAAGATTAATAAGACTATTACAGTTCCGGGAGATAAATCTATTTCCCATCGAGCTATAATGATTGGCGCGTTGGCTCAAGGTCAGACCACGATTACGAACTTCTTGTCCAGTGCAGATTGTTTAGCCACTATTGAATGTCTGCGGAAGATGGGGATTGAAATACAAATGTCCAATGACCAATTTCCAATTTCCAATGGCGGTAAAATTATTATAAACGGCAAAGGCTTACATGGATTAAAACAGCCTAAAGAAGAATTATATGTGGGGAATTCCGGGACGACGATTCGTTTGTTGTCGGGAATTTTAGCTGGACAAAATTTCAAGACTATAGTTTCTGGCGATGAGTCGATTCAAAAACGACCGATGCTAAGAGTTGCTAAGCCATTACGCGAAATGGGAGCCAGCATCGAAGGGAAAGTTACAAAAGATAATCTTTTTGCTCCTCTTAGAATTTCTGGTGGGGACTTAAAAGGGATTACTTATGAATTGCCCATTCCCTCAGCGCAGGTGAAGTCAGCGGTTCTCTTGGCCGGACTGTTTGCTAAAGGAGAGACGACAGTCATTGAACAAAATCCTTCTCGAGATCACACGGAACGGATGTTAGGGTATTTTAAGGGGAAGGGACTAGGAGCTAGGGCACAGGTACTAGGCGGAGAGGAATTTGCTGGGGCTGAAGTTGATGTGCCCGGCGATATTTCTTCGGCGGCGTTTTTTATGGCTGCCGCTTTACTCGTTCCCAATGCGGAATTATTGATTAAAAACGTTGGCTTAAATCCAACCCGGACAGGTATTCTTGAGGTCTTTCATCGCATGAGCGGAAAGGTTGAGGTTTTAGACGAAGTAATTGTCTCCAACGAACCTCGTGGTGAGATTTTAACCAAAAGTTCAAAGCTTAAAGGAATAAAGATTGATGGGGAGATCATGCCCCGCATTATTGACGAGATTCCAATCATTGCGGTGGTGGCGACACAGGCGGAAGGTCGAACAGAAATTCGGGAGGCCAAAGAGTTACGGATCAAAGAAAGCGATCGGATCGCGACAATCTGCGCAGAATTGAAAAAATTTGGCGCGCACGTGAAAGAGCTGGATGACGGCTTAATTATTGATGGGCCGACGGTTTTAAAAGGGGCGGAAATTGAGAGCCACGGCGATCATCGCATCGCGATGGCTATGGCGATTGCGGGCTTGATTGCTGAAGGTGAGACGGTTATTAATGACACTGCCTGTATCGAGACGTCGTTTCCCGAATTTGAGAAGTTGCTCGCCAGCCTTTAGAAAACAAAAAAATACTTGACGCCTTCCTCCATATAATCTAGACTATATGGAGTCATGGTCTCATTATCTGAATTTAAAAGAGAGCTGAAAATAGATCTCGAAGGCAATAATGCCGCTTTTTTGTGGGGGCCGCGTAAAGTTGGTAAGACCACTCTGCTCCATCAAAAATTCCCCGATGCTAAGTATTATGATCTCCTTAATACGGAGTTAAAAACACAATTAACTTTAAATCCCGCGATATTACGGGAAGAAGCGCTGGCGGAAAGGCCGAAACTGGTCATAGTAGATGAAGTCCAAAAAGTTCCCACACTACTTGATGAAATACATTGGTGTCTGGAAAACACGAAAACGAAATTTATCATGTGCGGCTCCAGTGCCCGGAAATTAAGACATGGCGTGGCCAATCTTTTGGGAGGACGGGCTTGGCGATTTGAATTATTTCCCTTAACAACCAAGGAAATCGGCACAACTGACCTTCTTAAAATATTCAATCACGGGCTGATCCCAAAACACTTTAGCGAGAGCTCTCCTGATCGCAGTCTCAAAAGCTATGTTTATGATTATATCGAACAGGAAATCCGCGCCGAAGCTTTGGTGCGGAATATTCCTTCTTTTGCGCGGTTTCTGGAAGCAGTTTCTTTAACTCATGGTCAGCTTATTAATTATGCTAACATTGCCCGAGATTGCGGGGTTTCGCCAAAAACTGCGCGGGAATATTTTCAAATCTTGCAAGATACTTTGTTGGGCCACGAGCTCCAACCCTGGAGAAAAAGCAAGAATCGACGTCTAATCGAAACGGCAAAATTTTATCTCTTTGACATGGGAGTGGTTCGGACTCTGGCTGGGTTACCTAAAGTCCAGGCTCGCACCGAAGAATTCGGAAGGTATTTTGAGCATTTTTTAATTGAAGAAATTAGAGCCTTCCTGTCTTATCGCGAGAAAAATTTGGCGCTTTCTTATTGGCGAACCAGCACCGGGATGGAAGTTGATTTGATTATAGGTAATTTGGACGTAGTGATTGAATTTAAAGCGACAACAAGGGTAGATAATCGCGATTTTAAGGGGCTCTTGGCATTAAAAGAAGACCAAAAAATTGGCAGGGCGATTGTTGTCACTTTGGACACAAGGCCCCGTCTTATGGAAACGGGGATAGAGATTTTACCCTGGCAGGTCTTTTGCGAAAGACTTTGGAATGGGAAAATAATTTAAATTATTTTCCCCGACCACAATTTTTCCAAAAAGTCTTCCCAGGGAAGAATATGCAGTTTATCAACGAGTCTCGGTCTTGGGTCCAAAGAAACGACGATAGAATACTTGGTTTTATATTCTTCATCAAACGCCCGTAAGCCGTGACAGTGTTGGGGGCCGACGTTTTTTGAAGCCTTAACTTCAATTGCTGCTTCATGGTCTCCCAAAATAAAATCTACTTCAAGCTGTGAAGCCGTGCGCCAGTAAGCCAGGTCAAAATTTTTACCAGAGTAATGGCTGTAGGCCAGCAATTCTTGGAAGATAAATTGTTCGAACGCCCGCCCAAAATTCTCACTATTATATTCGATTGTTCCTCTTTTGAGCAGATAATTGGCAATGCCGATGTCAGAAAAATAAAAACGAGGAGCATGAATTACCCGTCTTTTTGGCCTTTTTTGAAATGCCGGCAGATAATATCCGATTAATGTGTCTATTAGAATTTGAAAATATTCTTTGACTGTTACCGCATTGACATAGCATTCCCGGGCTACATTTTGATAATTTATTGTTTGGCCGTTGCTGAAAGCGGCTGCATTCAAAAACCTGGCGAAGGCAGGGATGTTTCTCGTGATGGCTTCGGCGGCAATTTCCTCCTTTAAGTAATCCCCGATATAGGCCTGAAGCAAAGGCTGCGGGTTGGCGGCTAAGTAATGCCGCGGCAATAATCCGTTGGTTAAAGCGCGCAAGAGATTAAATTTAGGAATTTCTTTATAAACCAGAGGGTGCAGCTCATAGCGCAAAGCCCTTCCTCCTAACAGGTTTCCTGCTCCTCTTTTTAGTTTTCTGGCGCTTGATCCGCAAAGAATAAATTGAATTTCCCGATTTACTATTAACCATTGTATTTCATCTAATAAAGCCGGAATTTTTTGCACCTCATCAATAATAACCGGATTTTTTAAGGAGTGTTTTTGCAGTAATTCATCGTGGAACAGTCCGGGATTGGCGGACAGCCGGACATATTCTTTGGTCAACAGTAAATCATAACGCAGGGAGTCGGGGAAAAGCTTGTCCAGCAGGGTGCTTTTCCCTGTTTGTCTTGGCCCCCAGAGAAAACACGACTCTTTGCCTAAATTGAGTAATTTTTGCTCTCTTTTAAACATGATAAAATAAAGTTACATTTATTATATCATGATATAATAAAGTGTCAATATGGTTTATCAGCCCGGCGTCATATTATCTCAAGCGATATTTCAAGGTGATAATATCGTCGTATTGAGGAGCAGGCCCTTTTACAAATAAGCCTGTTGTGGTAATTATTTCATCTAATTTTTGGCTATGACTGACAGCGTAGCTCATAGCGGGTTCTTGCTTTGGCGTATCAACCACCAGAGTTAATAAATCATTCGTGATGTTCATTCCACTCGTCGGAAAAATATTTGTTTTCCTTTTTGTGTAGGGTCTTCACTTAAAACTTGATATTGCGGTAAATTATTTATGGCGTATTGTAAATTATTAGAAAGACGTTCTTCTGTTGCAGATGGGCTTCTAAGGGAAGGGCGCTTGGATTATCGAGCTCTCTATTTTGTTTTAATTGATAAGTTCTTCTCATCTCTCGCCCAGCCGGCGGAAAAACCAGTGAAAAATTTAAACCAATATTTTCTTTGGTCCCTCTTGTTCCTTCCGCAGCGCTTGTTCTGTTTTGATAAGGAGCGACGGTTACTCTCTCCCCTCCTGCAGCTAAAAATGCACGGACCGAGATGAGCATGGCTGTTGCAGCGGAGCGCAGGTCTGTCGCGCGAGACGCTTTAAAGTTGCTTGCAAAAATTTGCGGAGGCGGAAGATTATTGGTTACTTTCACGTTAGACTTTTAGACTCCAGCCGCTTTAAAAGCCGCCGCGACAATTGCTTGTGCTTCGGTTAGCACAACCGCAAGATGGTCCGGGCCTTGAAAGCTTTCAGCATAAATTTTATAAACATCTTCTGTGCCGGAAGGCCGCGCGGCAAACCAGCTATTCTTAGTCGTAACTTTTAATCCGCCAATGGAGGCCCCGTTGCCTGAGGCCGCAACTAGTTTTGCGGTAATTGATTCCCCTGCCAATACTGTTGCGGCAACCTGTTCAGGCGAGAGCTTCTTGAGAACCGCTTTTTGCGCAGCATTTGCGGCCGCATCAATTCTTGTATAGGCCGGCTCCCCGTATTTTCTGGTTAATTGCTGATAGAGTTTTTCTGGATCACGACCAAGTTTGGCCGTCATCTCCGCTGCCAGGAGATCCATGATGGGGCCATCTTTTTCTGTTACCCAGGTTGTTCCATTCAGACGCAAAAAACAGGCTCCGGCCGACTCTTCGCCGCCAAAACCCATCGTGCCAGCTAATAAACCAGGGACAAACCATTTGAAACCAACAGGAACTTCTACCAGGCGTCGAACTAAACCAGCGGCAACACGATCAATCATACTGCTGCTGACCAGGGTTTTTCCAATGGCGGCATCATCTGGCCAAGCGGGACGATTTTGGCGTTGGAATAGATAATTGATCGCGACAGCTAAAAAGTGATTGGGATTCATTAATCCAACAGAGGGAGCAACAATCCCATGACGGTCGGAATCAGTGTCGTTGCCAAAGGCAATATCGAATTGATCTTTCAAGGCAATCAGACCGGCCATGGCATAAGGTGAAGAGCAGTCCATCCGAACTTTTCCGTCGTGATCAACGGTCATAAATGAAAAAGTGGGATCAACCTGCGGGTTGACGACCGTAATATTGAGGCCATAGCGTTGCGCAATCGCTTCCCAATAATGGACAACTGCCCCACCCAATGGATCGGCGCCTAATCTTAATCCGCTGGCCCGAATCGTGTCCATATCGATAACCTGGCCAAGTTCATCGACATAAGGAGTTATAAAATCAGCTTCGTGAGTGGTGCTAGCAACGCGAGCTCGTTCGTAAGGAATTCTTTTTACGTTCCGATTATCATCTTGCAATAAAGCGTTCGCTCGTTTTTCCACCCAATTCGTTACATCAACGTCGGCTGGTCCGCCGTTAGGAGGATTATACTTAAATCCGCCGTCTTCAGGGGGATTATGGGACGGAGTGATAATTACTCCGTCAGCTTGCGGCTGGCCCGGATGGCGCCGATTGTAATCAAGGATCATAAATGAAATAACCGGAGTTGGAGTAAATTCATCTTTTGCAGCAATAATTACTTCGACCCCATTGGCGGCAAAGACTTCCAAAGCTGTTTGGAAGGCCGGCATTGATAATGCATGGGTGTCAAAACCGACAAACATTGGTCCGGAAATCCCCTGGCTGGCCCGATATTCGCAAACCGCCTGGGCAGTCGCGGCGATATGCATTTCATTAAATGTCCCGTTTAACGATGAACCGCGATGGCCCGAAGTGCCGAAGGTAACCGGTCCCCGAGGCTTATCATCATGATAAGCGTCCACTAATTTGGGAACATTGACTAACATGCGGGCAGGCACTCTTTGTCCGGCTAATGGATGGATCATTTTTCTTCCCCCTTTAAATTGTTTTCTCTTCTACCAAAAGACAGACTCTCGCCAGCGATTTCAAGAAATTTCATATAGTTTGCGTCAAGAGGCAAGAACAACCACATTCTCAATATGCGGGGTATGGGGAAACATGTCGAGCGGCTGGCAGCGTTCAATTTTATAGCCAAATTCTTTTAAAATATCAATGTCATGTTTCTGGCTCGCCGGGTTGCAGGAGACATAAACGATTTTTTTCGGTCTGATCCGACCAATAGCTTGCAAAGCTTTCTTATGGACGCCGGGACGAGGGGGGTCTAATATTATCGTCGAAAATTTTCTTTCAAGAGAAGGGAGCGTATCCTCAACTCGTCCGGCTATTGATCGAAAATTACTAATATTATTTAAGGCGGCGTTAGAAGTGGATAACTCGACTGCGGGCTGATTCTCCTCAATACCAATTACTTCTTTGGCTTGATGGGCTAAAGATAAACCAAAACTGCCAGTGCCGGAATACAGGTCCAATAAGCTTTCCTCTCCTTCTAAACCGGCAAAATCACGGATAACCTCGATCAGCCTTTCCGCTTGCTTGGTGTTAGTTTGAAAAAATGATTGGCTGGGAATCTTAAATTTAATTTTGCCAAGCGATTCAAGCAAATAATCTTGTCCCAACGATTGTTTTATTTCGCCATAGGATCGGTCGGCGGGAGATAAATTAATGCTCCAAACAGCTCCCTGAATTAAATCTTGGTTCTTCTGCCACAAATCTTCGAGCGGGAAGGCGGCGGCGTCTGACGTCAAAACGTTAATAACGGTATTTTGAATATTTTTCCCTTCTCTAATAACGACGTGGCGCATGATCCCTTCCCGATAATTAGTTATTTTTTTCCAGGAGACAAAATAGCGCAGCCGGTCCATGATTTTGTTGCTTTGCTCCGACATCAGCAGGCACTTTTTAATATCAATAATTTCATAACGATTAGCCTTAAGCCCCAGCGTATAATTCTTGCCGAAGGCGTAATCCATCCGGTTACGATAAAAATACTGATCAGGGGAAGGAATAATCGTCTGGCAAATGTCGCCAAATAAATTTTGCACGACCGCCATTTTGCGCTTTAACTGCTCTTCATACGGCGTATCCTGCCAGGCACAGCCGCCGCAGCGGCCAAAATGAGGGCAAGCGGGTGTTTGAGCGGAAGCCAAAACTACAAATACTCTCTCGGATCAGCGATCTGGCCTTCGATCATTGACGCGGCAACGGTAGCAGGCGAGCCGAGATATATAAAGGAATTGCGGTTACCCATTCTCCCCAAAAAGTTGCGGTTGGCGGTCGAAATCACATTTTCCCCATCGGAAGGAACCCCATTATGAGTCCCGACGCATGGGCCGCAGCCGGGAGTCACGGCAATAGCCCCCGATTCTAATAATGATTGATAAATCTCTTCCTTAATCATATCGAGTAAAAGTTGTTTTGATGAAGGAGCCAAAATCAAACGACAATTATTATTGATCTTTTTGCCTTTGAGAATTTGGGCGGCGATCCGAAAATCTTCCAAGCGGCCATTAGTGCAGGTGCCAATCAATCCTTGATGAATGGGAGTCCCTTTCAGTTCTGAAACGCCGCAAACATTATCTACAGCGTGGGGCTTGGCAATTTGGGGCTCGAGTTTGGGCACATCAATTTCCACAGTTTTCAGATATTTAGCGTCAATGTCCGCGGTTTGAGGATTGGCTTGGCGGCGAGAATGTTCTTTGACCCAATTCATAACCTTCTCATCTGGTTCCATCAATCCGACTTTAGCGCCGCATTCGATGGCCATGTTGGAAATGGTAAAGCGGGCATCAACAGACATGGCGGAGAGAGCTTCACCATAAATTTCCAGAGCCAAATAGGTGGCTCCGTCAGCGCCGATGTCGCCAATTAATTTCAAGACTAAATCTTTGGAATAGATTCCCTTTGGCAATGATCCCTTATAAACGACTTTCATTGTTTCCGGAACCTTAAACCAAAGTTTACCGGAGATCATGCCAGCGGCCAGGTCGGTTGACCCGATGCCGGTTGAGAAAACATTGATCGCGCCGTAAGTGCAGGTGTGGGAGTCGGCCCCAATAACTAAATCACCGGGAACAACGTGTCCTTGCTCCGGGGTAATTTGGTGGCAGACACCGCAGCCGATATCATAGAGCTTAACGCCCTGCTCCAGGCAAAATTCGCGGATTTTTTTGTGGATAGCGGAGACGCCTTCATTAGGTGAAGGGGAACTATGGTCGATAATGATAGCAATTTTGTTGGGATCGGCAACCTTCTTGGCTTGCATCTTGCGAAAAGAATCGATGGCAACACCTGACGTTCCGTCTTGGCCGATCATAAAATCTAAATCAGCGACGACAATATCTCCGGCGTGAGCATCTTTGCCGGAATGAGCGGATAATATTTTTTCAGCGATAGTTTTAGCCATGATGTTTAATTTTATCATGAGAATGGAAATAACTCAAAAGTTAGTTCTTCCGTTTTTTAGTCCTTTGGTCTATAATATTTTCATGGCTGACGAACATTCATTTGATATAGTAAGCAAACCCAATGTGCCGGAGGTGGAAAATGCCCTGCAGATGGCGGTTAAGGAAATTGCCAATCGCTTTGATTTCAAAGGGAGCACAACCAGTTTGGTCAAAGAGGCGGAGAAGATCAAAATAACCTCCGAAGATGAATATAAATTAAAAGCCGCTGGCACTGTTTTGCAGGATAAACTGGCCAGGCGGCAGGTCCATTTGAAGTTTTTTGATTATGGGAAGATCGAAAATTCTGCCGGCGGCGGAGTTAAACAGCAAATTACTCTCAAACAAGGAATCCCTCAAGAGCAGGCCAAAGAGATCGTAAAATTTATCAAAACCCTCGGTTTAAAAGTTCAAGCCAGTATTCAAAGCGACCAGATTAGGGTAACAGCGAAAAAAATTGATGATCTCCAAGCCGTGATGCAGCAGATTAAAGCGAAAGATTTTCCTATCGTCCTGCAGTTTGTTAATTACCGTTAGCGTTTTTTCTTTTTAGCTTGAATTTTTAGTGAAGCAATCTCCGGTCTCTCAGCCAAAGCTTTTTCCACCAGCGCGGCTTTCTGCGTTAAGTAAGGATCAAGGCCTTCCATTTGGTTGACTTCCTGCAGAAGTTTTGTCGCTTGCGGATGAGTGACGACATCGGCCAGATCTAATTTTGCCCGAGCGATCAGTTCAGTATAAGCAAGGGGCATTTCGATGACTTCAGAAAGCAGTCTGGCGGCTTTCGTATAATCGCCCGTCTTTGCCCGGTGGATCAGAATTTCCGCTTTTAAGACTTGCCCTTTGTTGGCGAAGTAATCATCAGGGCGCGATTTCAATTCCTTGAGCGATAAATCGGCTAATTTTAAAGCGGCTGGCAGATCGGTTGGTTCGCGATAAAGCAGAATTTCCGCTTTAGACAGCAGCGCGCGGCCGCGGAAATACCAGTGGGAATCATTTTCCTTGACAACCGAATTTATTAATTCCAAGGCCTGGGCCCAATCTCCCTTTTCCCGACGGGCCAGGCGTAATTCCGATTCGACAATATAGGTCTTGGCGGCAAAGAAATCAGAGAGGTCTTTGCCTAAAAGTTTGCGGGCTTTTTCGCAGAGCGAGATCGCGTTGTCAAATTCTTCCCGCACGCCGATCATCTGTTCCGCTTTTCCGACGAGGGCGCGGGCACGCAGGTAATCCGGCACGGCAGAAAGCAATATCTGATCGTAAAGCCGAAGCGCTTCCTTGCGGTCGCCGGGGTCGCCGCGGCCGACAAGAAGATCGGCGATGCCAAACAAGATCTCCGGGGCGTCTGAACGATTGGGATGCTGGCTTAAAATATAACGATAACGTTTTAGCGCCTTGTTGATCTTTTCTTTTTCGGAAGGTATAGGGAAGCCGATCTCTTTATCGACAATGAAGCTCATGATCGGCGAGAGAATGGTCATTTTATCCCCCCTTGCCCGCCTCCGGCGGACTTGTCGAGAAAACAGTGTTGCCAATTGATTATAAGTAATGTAAAATGTAATGTCAAATGGCGGTAATTTCTCCGGAACGGGAAGCAGAATTGCATGAACTGCAAAAGAAATTAGGCGTTGCCTTTCTTCATCTGCCGCTGTTAAACCAATCTCTAACCCATAGCTCTTTTGGCCACGAGCAGAAAATATCTGATAATGAACGCCTGGAATTTTTAGGCGATGCCGTCCTCAAATTGGTAATCTCTGACTATCTTTATCATAAATTCCCGGATCGGGCCGAAGGCGACCTGACCAAATTCCGCGCCACCGTCATTTCTGATGAGACACTGGCTAATATCGGCCGGCAGCTGGACATCGGGGCTTATATTTTAATGAGCGCCAATGAAAAACGAACTGGCGGGGTTAAGCGCAAATCGAACCTGGCCAATGCCATAGAAGCCTTGATTGGCGCAGTTTATCTGGATGCGGGGGTTAATAAGTCGCGCGACTTAATTTTGCAGTTTTTAATTGCTGAAGTGGAAAAAGTTTCGCAAGAAGGTTTTATCCGCGACTATAAGTCCGCCCTGCAGGAATTAACGCAAAAACATAAATGGAAATTACCCCATTACCATGTGCTCAAGGAGACAGGGCCCAAGCATCGCCGGGTGTTCTGGATGGAAGTAAAAATTAACGACCAGCGCTACGGAATGGGCCGCGGCCGCAACAAAAAAGAGGCGGAGCAGAGGGCGGCGATGCATGCTTTAAGCAATCTGCGGCAGGAAACAAAAGTTTCGGCCAAGCGTCGTGAACCGCGGGAAACGAAAGGATTGCGCGGGATCTTTTCACAGGTCAGGAAAAGAATGAAAATATAATGGCAAAATTTTTATTAAAACAGGGGCGCGTAATTGATCCCGCTAATAAAATTGATGGGATCAGGGATGTTTTAATTGATAATGGTAAAATCAGTAAAATAGGGGCCAAGGTCAAGGGGCAAGGGGCAAAAGAGATTGATGCTGTCGGTCTCTTTGTAATGCCTGGACTGATTGATATGCACACGCATTTGCGTGATCCCGGACGGCCGGATAAAGAAACTATTGCCAGCGGGACGCGCGCGGCGGCCAGGGGAGGTTTTACCACTGTCTGCTGTATGCCCAATACCGAGCCGCCAATTGATAATCAAGCGGTCGTTAAATATGTGCGGGACACCGCTCTCTCCGACGGGGTGGTCAATGTTTTGCCGATTGGCGCCATTACCAAAGGCTTAAAAGGTGAATTGCTGACCGAGATGGGTCTGATGCTGGAGCAAGGGGCGGCGGCTTTTTCCGACGATGGTAAACCGGTGATGCGCGCCAATATTATGCGCCGCGCTTTGGAATACGCTCGCCAATTTAATGTCCCGATTATCGCTCATTGCGAAGACCTCGATCTGGCACAGGGCGGGGCGATGAATGAGGGGGCATTGTCGACGGAAATCGGCCTGCCCGGGATACCGGCCCTGGCGGAAGAGATAATGGTGGCGCGCGACATCCTATTGGCCAGTAAATATGGGCGGATTCACATTGCCCATGTTTCCGCGGCCGGATCGGTTGAATTGATCCGTCGGGCAAAACACAAAGGAATTCCCGTAAGCTGTGAAACCGCCCCGCATTATTTCAGCTTAACTGAAGCCGCGGTGAAAAATTATGACACTAATGCAAAAGTCAATCCGCCGCTCAAAAGCCCGGCTGACGTCAAAGCAATCTTAAAAGGATTAAAAGACGGGACAATTGACGCCATTGCCACAGACCACGCGCCGCATAATATCGAGGAAAAAAACATCGAATTCAATACGGCCGCTTTTGGGATAGTTGGGTTAGAAACAGCCTTGGGATTAGTTATGACCAAATTGGTCGCGCCAAAAATCCTCACCTTGCGGCAAGTAGTGGAAAAAATGGCCGTGGCTCCGGCCAGGATCCTTAATTTAGCTAGAGGAACATTATCAGAGGGGGCGGTCGCTGATATTATTGTTATCGATCCTCAAGCCGCCTGGATAGTTGATCCCCAGCAATTTGTTTCACGCGGTAAAAATACCCCTTTTGCCGGCTGGCCGCTTAAAGGCCGCCTTCTCCACACCATTGTTGGCGGGAAAATGGTGGTAAAAGATGGGCGCTTGCTTGCTTGATCGACGCGAAAAACCCCGCTATTTTATAATCAGCCTCGGCGCCATTTTCACGGCGCTGTTTTTTCTGCCTTTTTTTACTGGCTGCGGCGATGATACCGGAGGAATAGCTTCTATTATTGTTGCCCCCAGCGCAGCCACAATTGGCGTCAATCAATCAATTGTTTTTACGGTGACCGGACGGACTGCCGCCGGTTTGCTGGTTCTGATTAGTCCAACCTGGAGCCTGACCGGCGGAATTGGCGCTATTGATGCTGCTTCCGGCCTGTTTACCGCAGGGGACGCGGCGGGGAGTGGGACCGTGTCCGCTAGTTACGGCGGAGTTATTGGCAACGCCAGTGTGACTGTTACGGAAAATGGTTGGATTAGCGGCCAAATTTCCAGCACATTAGGGTCAATAAGCGGTATCCGCGTTTATTTAAGGCAATTGGCGACTCTGGATGCTTTTACGAGCAGCAGCGGTAATTATGAAATTGCCAACGTGCCGCCGGGGACTTATGAAGTGAAGACAGCCGCCACAGATATTTATCTGTCCAGCTCGCAGGAGGTCTCTGTCAGGCGCGGCCAAACCCGCTCCGGTATCAATTTTGTTCTCCAGATCCAGCCGGGAGTTCCAATCATTCCGACGACGACAAATCCTTTTTAACGCTGCCCCTTCTTGCGGCTGGCTGGCAATAAAATTGCTATAGAGCTGGCATGCGTTATTTGTTATTCTCCTTTTTATTTATATTGCTATTGCTGCTTTCTTCTTGTGCTTTTCCCCAGCCGGCAGAACAAAAATTAGTAACAGTTGAAGAGGATGAACCAGCAATGATAGTGCCGGCGCCTTCTCGAGAAGCTGTTTTTGTCAGCGAGAACCAGATGCTGGCCGATAAACCGGAGATAATTTTAAAACTTAATTCTGATCCGCGCCTCTTACCGGTGGGGTATGTCCGTTTAGCGGGAATAGTGAATGGGGTTGCTCCACTGGCATTATTAGATGTCGTCGGCAGAAGTGTTTGTTTAGAGTTAAACGACGAGTTGGGCGGTTACCGTCTGGTGAAAATCGACGGCCAGGCGATATATTTAAGGAGGTTGTGATGAGTAAAAGGTTTTGTGTCGTGAAATTTGTTAGTCTGTTTTTATTCTTCTCCGCAATTGTTGGGTTGTCATCTTCTGTCTGCGCCGCGGAAATTATCGACCGCCTCGATTTTAATGACGCGCCGGCTTTAGCGGTTATCCAGATGCTGGGACGGAAAGCTAATATTAATGTTGTGGTCGCCGGCAATAGCTCTAATACCCAGGACAAACGAATCTCCTTATCTTTAAATCGCATCACGGCAGAGCAAGCGCTGGAACAAGTTTTAAAAACCAGCGGCCTGGTTTACGAACGCAGAGATAATGTCCTGTTGATCTCTTTTTCTCCTTTGCCGCCAGATGACGCCGGTTTTCCCGGCGAGACGGCGGCGATAAATTTACAGTATCTGCCGGCGCAAAAAGTTGTCGATCTTCTTAATAAATTGTGGCCAGCCTTAAAAACATCTTCCGGGGGCGGTGAAAACATTATTGTTATCGTCGGTAAGGAGAATCTGCTGGCCGAAGCGCGGCAGTTGATTGCGGTAATTGACCGCCCCGCTCCCCAGGTATTAATTGAAAGCCAGGTTATGGAAATTACTGAAAGCGACGCCTTAAAATTAGGCTTGTCTTACGGGGCGGAGGCCGGGAGCTTTAAATTTATCACGAATAAAGAGACGAAAAGAACGTCGCCAGCCGCGGAACTGATGACAACACTTAACGCCTTGCTGGGCAACGGGCAGGCAAAAATTGTTGCCACTCCCAGGATTGCAACTTTGGCCGGGCATGAAGCGACCATTAATATCGGCAACCGCGTACCTTTTGCCGTCCCGGTCAGCAGCAGCGGCAATAATCAGCAGTGGAAAGTGGATTACATTGATGCGGGGGTGAAATTGAAAATCACCCCGTTTTTAGGCGAAGCGGGGGAGGTGACCGCTGATATCCAACCGGAGGTCTCTTCCATCTCTGAATGGCGCGTTACTCCCGCCGGGGAATTTCCGGTGATCAGCACGCGAAATGCACAGGCGACTTTGCGGGTTAAGAACGGGGAAACAATTGTCGTCGGCGGGTTATTATCGGAAAGCAAAAGAGAAAACATTACGGCTGTCCCGGTATTGGGGCAGATTCCTCTGATAAATTTATTGTTTCAAAATAAAACAACGGAAAAGGCCAAGACCGAGATAGTCTTCTTAATTACGCCGCATATTATCTAAGGTCTCTCATCGTAAACCATAGGGGGACGTGCTAAAATTATTTCCATGGCGCGCTATGGTATTATTGCTGATGTTCACAGTAATTGGGAAGCCTTGACGGCGGCGCTCGATAAGCTGGAAGGCGTCGATAAAATTATTTGTTTGGGCGACATGGTTGGCTATGGGCCGGACCCCAATTTATGCCTCGATAAGTTACGGCAAATAAAAGCAGATTGTATTGTAGGCAATCATGAGGCGGTGCTTCTCGATTTTTTTCCTTTGACCTGGTTTAATGATGCGGCCCGAGAAGCAATAGAATGGACGCAACAGCAAATATCCGCGGAAAATCTCGCTTTTTTAAAAACCTTGCCCCAGACTTTAGAAATTGACGGCTTTCAGGGTGTTCACGGGAGCTTGCGTCAGCCGCTGGAAGAATATGTTGTTAATTTAACCGAAGCCTGGCCGATGTTTGAACAGATGACCCGGCCGCTTTGTTTCATCGGACATGCCCATTTGCCTTTTTTCATTGCCCAGAAAACGGACGGTAATTTTGCGGGACATGATCTGGCCGATAAAGAAGAAGTGGTGATCGATTATTATCATAAAATGATCATTAATCCGGGCGGGGTGGGACAGCCCAGAGATCATGATCCGCGGGCCGCATTTGGAATTTATGATGATAAGAGCAGGATTTTTACTCTCCAGCGGGCGGCGTATGATGTTGCGGCAGTACAGGGAAAGATGGAGAAGTTTGGCTTACCGAAAAAGTTAATTAAACGGCTGGCGAAGGGGAGTTAAAAAAATAAATGGAGGCGGATATTTTTTCACTACCCCATAACCACTTCAACATGATGTTCCTGCCCGCCTTGATCTGCGGAAATTAAGTTGCCGGCTAATTTTTTACCATCAACCGTAAGTGATTTAATCCCCTTGGAAACATTTTCCGGATTGCGTACAGTTATGTAATACGTTGAACCGCGGAAAATTCTCTTGACCTGAAAACCCTTCCAGGCCTTGGGAATGCAGGGATCGACTAACAAACCGGCATAATCAGGGCGAATGCCGAGTATCCACTGTGTTGCGGCGACAAAATTCCAGCTGGCGGATCCGGTTAGCCACGAGTTTTTTCCTTCACCAAAAGCCTGGTGCGCCCGGCCGGCGATCATCTGGCAATAGACATAAGGTTCTGTCTTGTGAGTCTCGCTAATTTCGTTGCGGGCGGCCGGTTGGATCGCCTTATAATATTGGTAAGCAATATCGCCGCGGCCAATAATACATTCAGCGATCATCGCCCAGGGATTGGGATGGCAGAAAATCGCGCCATTCTCTTTAAGCCCCGGAGGGTAGACGCCGATTGAGCCGAGGCGATAATCGAATTTTGAATAGGGTGGATCGAGAATCAAGACTCCGTGTTCTGTCGCTAATTTTTTATTAACCGCATCGAGACATTTTTTCGCTTTTTCCTTATCTGCGACGCCGGCCAGCAGCGCCCAGGCTTGCGGTTCCAGATAAATTTTTCCTTCCAGGCACTCTTTTGATCCGACCGGAGTTTCCTCGTCGGTAAAAGCGCGGATGTACCAATTGCCGTCCCAGGCGGTTTCATTGATTTTTTGTGTCATCTCTTCCGCCAACTTAATATATTTCTTTACCGCAATCGGTTTTTTGGCGAGTTCAGAGAGTTTGAGCATGTCTTTGGCGGCGGCGACGAACATTTGGGCGACCATGACCGATTCAGCCTTCCCTTTGCCCTGGTCAAGATTTAAACAATCATTCCAGTCGGCGAAAAAAATTAAGGGGAGACCATGAGGGCCCAAATTCTTAGCCGAAAATTTCATGGCTTTTTCGAGATGATCAAATAAACTGACGGTTTCGCCCCCCGCGAAAGAGATCTTCTCCTGCAGAAAATCAACGTCGCCGGTTTCTTTGATATAGCTAGCGACAGAATAGATCAACCAGAGATGATCATCGCCATATTTATTATCGGATGGGTTGGCCTTTTTCGTTAGTGGTGAATATTGGTGATAAGCGTTGCCCTCGGGCAACTGGGTAGCGGTTAAATCTTTGATCCTCGACTTAACTTTTTCCGGGATTAAATGGACGAAGCCAAGAGTGTCCTGGTTGGAATCGCGGAAGCCCATGCCGCGGCCAATACCGGATTCATAATATGAGGCGGAGCGAGACCAGTTAAAGGTCGTTAAACACTGGTATTGGTTCCAGACATTGATCATCAAATCAAGTTCGGGGTCTTCTGATTGGACGGAGAATTTATTGAGATTGTCTTCCCAATAAGCGGCCAGTTTTTTTAATTCCTGCTCAATAACTTTGGGATCTTCAAATTTTTTGACTTTGGCCGGAGGCTCTTTAATATTTTCAGTAAAACCGAGGACAAAAGTAAAAGTTTTTATTTCTCCCGGTTTAATTTTAAAATTAAACATTTGAGCGCCGACGGGAGACCAGCCGCAAGCGATAGAATTGCGCATCTTCCCTTCAATTACCGCTCGCGGGACCGACCAATCGCCGTAGTTACCCATAAAATCACTGCGCTGGGTGTCAAATCCGGCTGCCCGGGCATTAGCGCAGCTGAAGTAGCCGATGATATCCTGGGTGACGCGATAGCGGCTGATATGGTAAATAATATTATCTTTAACTTCGGCTTGTCCGATGTTTAAGTTGTACTGATAATCGGTCATATCGTTCAAGGCATCCCAGAGACAAAATTCAACAAAAGAAAAGAGAGAGAGATCTCGAGCGTTGGCGCCGCCTTTTTTAGGTTCACATTTGACTTCTAACTGCCAGATCTCCAGATTTTCACCCAGGGGGACAAAGTAAGTGGTTTTGGTTGAAATGCCCGCGTATTGGGCGGTGATGACCGAATAGCCCAAACCATGCCGGCATTCATATTTATAATCATTGAGATTTTTTAGGACCGGCTGCCACGATGTCGACCAGTAACTGCCGCTGGTATTATCACGCAGGTAGAGATAGCGTCCCCCGCGGTCCATGGGGACATTATTATAGCGATAACGGGTGATGCGGCGCTCTTTGGGGTCTTTGTAGAAACTGTAACCGCCAGCAGTATTGCTAAATAAGGCGCAATATTCTTCACTTCCTAAATAGTTGATCCAGGGGAGGGGAGTGTCGGGGCGGGTGATCACATATTCTTTGCGTTCTTTATCAAAATAACCATACTTCATTCTTTAATTATATGATTTTTTTGAATTGTCGTCAATTGAGCGGGGAAAGAAAAGATGGCATAAACTAAAATGATATAGTATAATTTTATTAAAGAGATGAGCCCAACGGTATTTAAAGAAGGGAATTGCCGGCTTTACTTTTTTTCTAAAAAACAATTAAACCATCTGCAAAAAATTATTGAAAGGCGTAAAAATGAGATCATCAAAAAATGGAAAGAACATCTTAAAGCCGGAAATAACTAATATTTCCGAACATGGCTTTTGGACTTTGCTGCAAGGTCGCGAGTACTTCCTTTCTTTTAAAAAATATCCCTGGTTTAAGGAAGCTAAAATATCAGCGATTACAAATGTGAAACTCTTCCATAATCACCATCTCTATTGGCCCGATCTTGATGTTGATTTATCTACCGAAATTCTTGCGAACCCAGATAAATATCCCTTAATATATAAATGAAAGTGTTTTTAGCAGAAAGGGTCCAAAAAGAACTGCACTTAAAATAATGGAATGTCACTTAGTGCAAATATCTTTTAATCACAAATTATTACAGAGCCATCTGTGCCATTATAAGTAAAACACCAATGTTGTAGTATATCGCGCCCAATCAAGCACTCAAAATTTTTAAGGTCACAACAAATTAAAGGAATTTCTTTTCCCTTCCCCCAAGGAAAAAGTAAAAGGCCATAATACACAGGCCTGTCTTTTTCATCATGTACAGACGCAACTTTTTGATATCCAGTATGCAATAGTTTCAGTTTCTCCGCAATTTTAGGACTTATAATTGAACTACTCGCTCCCGTATCAATTAATGCTTTTGTTGAAAAAGTTGGTATGCTTTCTCCTTTTTCCCTTATTCTTTCGCTAACGGTTTTTGGGTGTGTTATCGTAACATCGATAAAAGCACCGGTTTTTGTTAGTACAATTGGAGGGGGGATAGAAATATCGATCGCTTTGCCATCTTGAACCTTTTTCGCTTTTCCTGCGTACCGAAGAGTGGTGATCATAAGAGAGCTTCCATAACGAAATTAATGGGTTCATTTTCAGTCATGAAATATACCAAAAAATTATCTTCAAGCCCGAAAAGACGAACACCTTCCTCCGCCGCTTTTTCGTAAGTATCAAAAGAATTTATAATTTTGCCGTCAGAAATAAGCAAGTATTTATTGGGATATTCAAAAAGGAATTTGTTTTTGTTTTCTTTAATAAAATTAATGTTAACATCTAAATTCTTTTCACTCATATCCACACCCCTAAATATAAGATACCAATGACTATATAATTTATTATACGCTATTCAATTTATTATATCAAATTTTATCTCTAGCCATCCAGCAAAAGTCGTGAAAGTGTTTTTAGCGGAAAGAGTCCAAAAGGAACTGCGCTTAAAATAAAAACTTCTTTGCAAACGCCAGCCACTTCTTCTTACCGTTTTTGATTTCGAGGAATAGACTGAAATTAGCGTATACAACTTGGCCTTTGCCGATTTTTTTTGTTAGCGTGAATTCTTTTTTTGGCTTGCCGGCAATTCCATCGATAAAACCGCATTTTGCCGATTCGGTATATTCATATTTAATTCCCAGCAGATCTTCTATCAGCGCGTTAGGGTAGAGATGTCCGTTTTCATCCCGGACGCCAAAGCGGGCCTCGGTTATCAATGTCCCGCCATTTTTAATCCACTGTTTTAAATTATTATACTGTTTGCGAGAGAGGAGATAAGGATTGGGTAATAATATTGTCCTGCAGGGAAGATGATTATTATCTAAATCTTGTTCAAAGATAAAGTCGACCGGTTTACCTTTTTTATAGGCGGCCAGGTGGGCGCCCGGGAGCGACATCAAAGTATGCATTAAGCCGATTTCCACCCGGACCGGTTCCCATTGTCCGACGATGCCGCGCGGAGGTCCCTGTTCCTGGTAGGTCTGTATCTCGCTGGAACGTAAATAAGCAATAGCAATTTTAGAATTTTGTGTTTTGGATTTGTTTCGGGTTTCGGATTTAGATTTTAGAATTTTTGCCGCGAGCTGTTTTATAACTTCTAATCTCTTCGTCGAACTTCCGTCAGATTTGAGGATTCCAAAACCTTGTGTTTCCGCCCCGAACATTGGCGGTTTCCAATTGTGATATAACAAAGCCTGACAACCATGTTCAAAAGCCAGCTCTGTCCAATTTTTAATCTCCGGGCCTTTGACATACTCCGGGGCGCCCCAGCGGACATTTTGGCCGCCTTGAAGCTCGGTAACATGAAATTCGGCGCCGCCAGCGCGGCAGAAACTGCGCCACAAGTCATAAGAAAAAGCCAAGTCAGTTTGGGTCATCCGGCCGCCTTTGGGATAGACATCCATGCCGTAAAAATCCAGCCCGGCCGACATCAAACTATGGTCAGGGACGCGAGTGCAGATGCCGATAAAGCCGTTCGTTCCAATTTTATGATTAGGATCAATCTCTCTGACGATCTTGGCCAGATGACTGATCCAATTTTTTAAACTAGCGGTTTTAAAACGGAACCAATCCAGAAAAATATGAGGGGAAACCGCTTCCCAAATGCCCGCCTTTGGCGTCATGATATCCTCAAAACGGCTAAACGTCGTCGTCCAGAAACTTGTTCCCCACACCCGGTTTAATTTTTCGAGCGAGCCGTATTTTTTTCTCGCCCAGAGGATAAAAGCCTGGCGTGAATGTTCGCAATGACAAAAATCATTGCTCGTTGTATGGTCCAGCGGTGGATAAACCGGTTCATTGTCGAGCTGCCAGAGCAACAGAGCAGGATGATCTTTGTAGCGGTCGACCAGTTTTTTGGCTAAACGATCAGCTAAATGGCGATAGTGAGGATTATCTTTGCAGATATTAGGGCGCGGGCCGTATTCAGGATAAAGCGTGCCGTCTTGAGCCACGGGACGGCTGTCTGGATAGAGACGATAAAACCAGGTTGGGACTTGGGAAGTTGGGATACCGAGCAAAACTTTTAATCCGTGTTTGGCGCAGAGGCTCATCGCCTGATCGAGCTCGGCAAAAGAGAAACGGCCTGGTTCCGGCTCCATCCAGTCCCAAGCCATTTCGCCAAAGCGGACGATATTTAGGCCCGCAGCCTTAATCTCCTTAAAGGTTTGGTCCCAAGTCTCTTTGGGCCATTGATCGGGATAATATGTTACGCCAAATGGCAGCATATTTCTTTAACCTTCCGTTCACGGATTTGTAGAGCGATCGGTGCGGGAATAAAAGGCTGGTTAATCTCCACTGTTTTACCGTCAATAATTAACTTATAAGTGACTGGCGCCAAGCCTTCGTAAGTATTTTTTTTCTGCGGATTGAGGTAGGTCACATCAATGTTGCCCAAAAGCTTGAAACTAAATTGGCCGTTTTTAAACAGCCATTTAGGCAGGATGGGCGCTAGTTTAAAACAGAGCTGACCGCTGTGGTCGGTATAAAAGATATTTTTTCCTGTTGTCATCAGCAACCAGATATCGATAAACTCTGCGGTGGCGCCGGAGAGCCGGGCGACAAAACCCCGCCCATGGTTTTGCCTGTTAGAATTACAGCTGCTGACGATAAAAGAAGAATTTTCCAGGATGCTGCGCCGGTAAGTCGCCGGTTTCAAGAAAGGGACCAGGACATTTTTCAAGTCGCCAAAAAACTCTTCATAACAGCCGGTCTTCAGCAGTTCCAGCAGATATTTATATTCCATATGGAGCCAGACCGATTCATTTTCCAGCCAGCCGGGAGCAAAAACCTTGGCCCGGCCGATTTCTATCGGCGCGTCAGGCAAAGGCGCGTTGACCTTATACATTTTTAATTTTCTGTCGTAAAGCGGGCTTTGTTTGACTAATTTTGGGATTTGCTTATCATGATCAACTCGCAGCGCGTGAACAAACCCCTCTAAAAACAGGGGGAGGGGCTTTTGCTCAAAGCGTTTGGCTTTGATCCCGTGACTATTGGCGTGCTCATATTCCACCAGTTCATTAATAAAATAAGTGTAATAATTACCGTAGCGCTCCCGACATTGCCGGACCGCTTCAGTGCATTTTTGCTGCAGCTGCTGAATAAACGAACGCAAAGTGGCGTTGTCTATTATCTTTTCCTCGCCGGTAATACCCAGACGGGTGGCCCGACGGAAATCTTCTTTCAAGCGGCAGCTGTCATCCCAATAACGGAAATTATTTTGCCGGTTGTTCATTAATACGGCGACCAGTTTTTCCAGGAAGGCGGCGACTTCAATTGGCAGCGTGACGGTGATCGACTCATCAATCTGGTCGAGGAGATAATTACAGAGACGTTTTATCTCCAATGTCTCTGATAATGAAGAGCCGAGCAACCCGGGCAGGCCGTTTAAGGCGTCATACCAATTCGGTTTTTCCGCTTCCATTTCAATGCCGATGCCGCAAGGATCAAAAGAAGCCGTTTTATTAACCAAAAGACAAATTATTTTTCCTAACAGGGTGGTTTTATAAATGGCCCCCTGGCCGTTTTCCGTCCTGACCGCATTTCTCTCCCAACTGCGCCGGCTCAATAACTCGGCTTTCTCCGGATCGAGTTTTACGCTGCCGTACTGGCGGACCTTGTCGCCGATGAGCCGATACTTATGTTTGCGCTCGACGACAATATACTCCGAATCATAAAAAGTGAATTCCTTATCGATAAATAACAGAGCTTTGACCTGCTCCGGGTAGAGGCAGGCAAAACTTTCCAGCAGGTCGGTATTATAGGTAAAATGATCAGTCCAATAGCCTTCACCATGGGCGGCCTCCTCTTTGCTGACCGACTTTTCCATCAGAGCGGTGGCGAAGTCCAAGGCGGAGGTCTGGTAAGCGCAGCCCGCAAAATCAAGGCGCTTTAAAATGTTGCCCAGGACGAAAGGTTTTGTTAGTAAGGGGACGAGATCAGGCGGCGGGTTGACGAAATGCTGTTTGGCCAGGTTCTCCGCGACCGCCGCTGAACGGATAAAAAATTGACTGCCGAGGACGATCAGGGGGTTAAACCCGTCCAATTGGATCAGGTTAAAAAACCGATAAATATTATCGGCGGCGACCCGGGGATTAAAGAAAATATCATTGCGCCGGTTCTGATTAATGTCGCGGTAGTTGCCGTTGCCCTGGGAAAAGTACGACGGCATCAGCTTGAAATCATTATAGTCGCGCTCCATGTCACCGTGCTTGCGGTAAAATAAATATAACACTTTATGATCGAGGGTGACTGGCAGTCCGCCGCGCATGACATTATCGAGGAAATTCTGCCGACAATACAGGTCAAAACTCTGGCTGGCGCTCTCTGTTCCCATCATGGCGCTGATATCATCAATTATCCGGTCATTTTCTTTAGCCTTGCGAAGAAAATAATCATGCCGGCGGGCGCGCGCCTGGAATTTTTTTAACTGGGAAGGATTGTCGGCTTGCCCGATGATAGAACAGATTTTTGCTTCCCCCTGGCCGGCCAGTTTAATTTTTTTATAGCAAAAAGCGCTGGGAATAAAACCCTCGGTCTGTTGGTTAGTCGGCACTCGAAAATTTTTAACAGCCAAAAAACTAGCGGGACGCTCCCAGCTCTTCTGCTCGCCAAAAACGATGTTGGGATCAACAATGACATCAACCGGCCGGTCTTGGCCTGATTGGCGGCAAAAGGCCAGGTAAAAGTTTCCCTGGTCCAGGCAATTGGTTTCGGCGCAGTCGGCCGGGGCCACCTTCAGCTTATAGAAATGGGTCTTAAAATCCTCCACCACGCTCCAGGCGGCGATAGTCTGGCTCATCCGTTTCAGCAGGTCGTTGCTGAAGCCGTAGGGGATGATCGCGGGGAGGCCGTCAATAATTTCAATGTTTTGCGGACGATTAGCCAAGTTTGTAATGGTGACACTGCGGGCTAAACCGGGCAAAATCTCATTGGCTAAAGTAAAATAATTAACGGTAATCCTAATTTTAAGCTGTTTGTTCTCTTCAATTAGCGTCAGATTCCCAGGCTGGATACGCATGGTGTTGGGTTGCGGCGATGTTTCGGCAAAAGGTTCGTAATATTGGCCATTAACTTTGATAAAAGTGCGGAAGCTGTTTAACGCGGCGTAGCGGTAAGCTTTATTAGCGGATTGGAATTCAATGATAGAATTATCTTTGTCCTGGACGCCGGCGGAGGTAATGCACTGGCCGCGGTTGGCGTAGAAGACCCACATGGGACAGCCGAAGACCCCGGCGATGCCGGGGAAAAAACTGGAAAAGGTCGGCGCCTGATTGTAGTTTTCAATGACAAATGCATTGTCGGGAGTGAGATAATATTTCACGGAACCCATAGAGATACTATTCTACTCGACTGTCACTGATTTCGCAAGGTTCCTGGGTTGGTCGACGTGACAGCCGCGCTTGAAGGCTAGGCCATTTTAGTTAAAAAATCTCTAACATTGACATGTTTGATCCCATTGTAATGACCGGCCGCGGTCTCGTCCATGGAAACGACAAATTTGGGATAATTATCCTGAATGGCCAAAAGGTTGCCAAATTCCCTATCTCTGATTTTTTCATCAGAGATCAAGTAAGCAACCTGGACGTAAATTTTTTCATCCCCTCTTTCACAGACAAAGTTAATTTCTTTGTTTTTTAGTTGTCCCACGGTCACGTTATAACCGGAGGTTTTTAGATGAAGAAAAACCAGGTTCTCCAGAATTTTGCTGATATCGGTTTGTTTATATCCGACGATAGAGTGGCGCAATCCCAGGTCCTCGAAATAATATTTTTCTCCGATTTCAAAAATTCTTTTGCCGATAATATCGGAACGGCAAGTTTTGAAAACCAGGAAAGCCTGCGTTAAATGGGTCAGGTAATTTAGCACCACGTTGGGCGGCATTTTGGTCTTTTGCGACTTCAAGAAATCGCTGATTTTTTTTGCAGAGACCAGTGAGCCAACGTTGTCCGCCAGAAAAGCGACCAGCCGCTCTAAAAATTCAGAGTTCCTAATTTTAAAACGACGAACTACATCTTTATAGAGAATGGCGTTATAAATGTTCCTTAAATAATCATAAACAACCGCGTCTTCAAGTTCTAAATTTATCAGATAAGGCAAACCGCCATATTTTATATAGCTCATAAGAGCAGCAGACGAATTTTTTAGTTTGTGAAATTCAAGAAATTCAGGGTAAGAAAGACCAAAGATTTTTACTTCAATATACCGGCCGCTCAAATGTGTGGCTAGCTCGCCAGAAAGTAAATTGGCATTGCTACCGGTGCAGTAAAGATCATATTTTCCTCTAGCCTGAAGGTCTCTAAGGGCCTTTTCAAAACCAGCAATTTCTTGGATTTCATCTATAAATATATAGGCTTTCCCTCTCCCCTTAGTTTTTGCTTTGATATAAGCCAGCAGATCGGTATGAGTTTTAATAAATTCAAATTCATTCAGTTCTTTATTAATGTAAACGATGGAAACCTCTTTTTTCTTTTTGATAATGTCTATGATCTGGTAAAGCAGGTAGCTTTTTCCTACCCGGCGCTGACCAATAATAACTTTGATCAGGTTTTTGTCAAAATAAGGACGCAGCTTGTTCAGGTATAAATCACGTTTTTTATATGTTTTAATCATGACTATAAATCCTTAGATATAGTGTAATAGTTATAATTATATGTAAAACTAATTTAGGTGTCAAGTCTCGGCTCAAAACTGTAGGTGTTACTCCACCGTCACTGACTTGGCAAGGTTCCTGGGCTGATCAACATGACAGCCGCGCTTGACGGCGATATAATACGCCAGGAGCTGAAGCGGGATAACCGCCAGAATGGGGGAGAGGGCTTCAGAGGTTTTGGGGATAAAGATCGCTTCATCAACGCGCTCTTTGATCTCTTCATTGCCGACGCAGGCAACAGCGATCACTATGCCGCCACGCGCCTTGACCTCTTCAATGTTGCCAAGAATTTTATCATAACGCCGGCCCGCTAAAGCCAGCACTACCACCGGCATATGCTGATCAATCAAAGCGATCGGGCCGTGCTTCATCTCGGCGGCCGGGTAACCTTCCGCGTGGATGTAGGAGACTTCCTTAAGCTTCAGCGCCCCTTCCAGGGCGATGGGGAACCCTTTGCCCCGTCCGAGATAGAGGGCATTGGTCGCTTTGGACAAGCATTCGGCGATTTTTTCCGCCGCCGGCTCACAGTAAAGGGCGTCTTCAACTTTGCCGGGTAGCTCGATCAGATCATTAATAAACTTGATCGATTCCGTATCGCTGATAAGTCCCCGGCGCTTGCCGAAAAGAATGGCCAGAAGATAGAGGACCGTTAGCTGGGTGGTGAAAGCTTTGGTTGAGGCGACCCCGATTTCCGGTCCCGCGTTGGTATAAACAACCCCGTGCGACTCGCGGGCGATGGAAGAGCCGACAACGTTGCAAATGGAGATTACCTTGGCATTCTGCGCCTTAGCCTCCCAAACAGCGCCGAGCGTATCGGCGGTCTCGCCAGACTGGGTAATGGCGATCACCAGGGTATTTTTATCGATGATGGGGTGGCGATAACGGAACTCGGCGGCGTATTCGACTTCAGTCGGGATCCGGGCAAATTGTTCAAAAAGATATTCGCCAATCAGCGCGGCGTGCCAGGAAGTGCCGCAGGCGGTAAAAACAATCCGGTTTACCTGGCGGATCTCTTCGTCAGAAAGATTTAATTCATCGAAGTGGATCCTATGGCTCTCGGCGGCGATGCGGCCCTCAATGGTTTTCCTGATGGCGCTGGGCTGTTCATGAATCTCCTTTAACATAAAATGGGAGTAACCGCCTTTTTCCGCCGACTGCGGGTCCCAGGAGATTAATTCTTTCTTTTTAATGACCGGGCTGCCGTCCAGGGTAAAAACTTTGATCTGGTTTTTTGTCAGAATGGCGATCTCGCCGTTGTCTAATTTGATAATCTCGTCGGTATATTTAAGAATCGCCGGGATATCGGAAGAAATAAAATATTCTTTGTCGCCAAATCCGACAATCAAGGGGCTGCCGGAACGGGCGACAATGATCTGGTCCGGCGCGTGTTCGGAGATGACCGCTAAAGCATAAGAGCCGCGGACAAATTTGAGCGCCAAAGCGACCGCTTTTAATAAGTCGCCATGATAATTATCCTCGATTAAATGGGCAAGAACTTCTGTATCGGTTGTTGAGCTGAACTTATGGCCTTTTTCATGCAGTTGGCGGCGCAGTTCCAAATAATTTTCAATAATGCCGTTATGGACGACGGCGATCTTACCGGTACAGTCTTCATGAGGATGGGAATTGGAGTCAGATGGTTGGCCGTGAGTGGCCCAGCGGGTATGGCCGATGCCGATCTCGCCGCTAATGGGGCGCTGTTTCAAAAACGTTTCCAGTTCGATGATTTTACCGGCGCGTTTGGAGACAAAAATTTTATTATTATCGAGAGTGGCGATGCCGGCGGAATCATAGCCCCGGTACTCGAGCTTCTTTAATCCCTCGAGGATAAAGGGGACGGCTTCTTTCTTACCAATGTAGCCGAATATACCGCACATTTATTGATTAAGTATCGTCTCGACTTCTTGCTTAGCTAACTTTAATTGTTCGCGGATTTTGGTCTGATTGTATTCCGCGCCGGAGGTGACATAATCCCACATGATGCCGAAGCGACGGGTCAGGATCGGTTCCAAAAGTCCCCAACTGGGGATGGGCGGATAAGTTTTGCCGTAAAGCACCGCATCCTTGAAAATTTTCCGGTGCGGATCATTGGCAAAGAAAGGATCGGAAAAAGCCTCCAGCCTGGCCGGTAGGAAACCGGAAACTTTAGCGTAATCGACTTGCTGTTGTTTAGCCGTCAGATATTGCATCACGGCAAAAGCGCCGGCCTTATTCTTCGCTTGTTTGAAAATCCCTAAATCTGATCCGCCGACAAAAGTATAGCGACCCTTGGGTCCCCGGGGATATCCGGTCACCGCAAAGTTGCGGGAAGTAAGGCTGCCAAACGCGCCGCCTTCAGACGCCGGGCGGGTCAAAGTCTTCACTTCATACGGGCCGTCAAAATACATAGCGCAAGCCCCATCATTAAAATTACCGCTGACCTGGGCGGTATTTAATTCCAGGTATTCAGTGGGGACGTAGCCCTCGCGCACCAGGTCAATGTAGTAGGAGACAGCGGCAAAAACAGCGTCGCTATCGAGCAGGCAATGCTTGCGGTCTGGCGAGAGGAAATCGCCGCCAGCCATCCAGATCCAGGGAGCCAAGGCGTGGATAACATTCCAATCGTTTTTCCCGGACATACCGAAGGCGGCAACCGGCTTGTCTTCGATAACAATATCAGCGTCGTGGATTTTTTTCAAAGCCGCCTTAAACGAATCCCAGGTAGCGAGGTCCAAGCTGGCCACACCGGCTTTTTTCAGGACATCGCTGCGGAAGTAAAGAGCGCGGGCGTCAACTAACCAGGGAATGGCGGTAATCTTGCCGGAGTTTTCTACTCCGGTAGTCGTCCAACTGACAGGGACGAAGGCCTTTGAGCCGCCCAATGAGGTGATAGCTTCTTTGGAGATCTCTTCCAGCGCGCCCATGGCGGTGATAGCGGAAACCCAGGTGGAGCCGAGCTGAACGATGTCGGGAACGTCGCCGGAGGTGGCGGCCGTCGTGATCTTTGACCAGGCGGCGCCCCAGTCGACCGAAGTAATTTTTACTTTGAGACCGGTTTTTTCCTCAAACGGTTTTAATAATTTTTCCAGATCAGCCACCGGCTCCAGGGAATTGGGCATGACCCACATTTCCACGACGTTATTGGCGGCAGTTTTTTTAGCGGGAGCGCAACCAACGACAAATGAACAAATGACTAATAAAATGACAAATGGAATTATTTTATTTTTCACGAGGGGATCTCCTTTCTATTCTATGTAATAGAGGATATTATAGCATAAAAGCATAGAGATAAAAATTGTTATGGCGTCATCGTTCGCGGGACATAAATTGGCATGGGCCGGCTGCCAAGACTGACTGTATTGCCTGCTCTAGCGGCGGTAACGGTGACAAAATAATCTTCACCTGCTTGAGCCGCAGTACGGGAACTAAAAGCAGCGTTTGGCGTAGTGGTTCCTGGTAGTGTTTCGATGAGGGTTGCTCCTCTGGAAAGGGCAAAGGTGAAGGTGGTTAATGTTCCAGCCGGCGGAGGATTTAAACCGACTGGGAGCGAATTATCAATGAAAGCGGCTGGAGATGGGAGCGTAATTGTTGGAATTTGGACACCGCCCGGAAGAGGATAAAACGTCCCGATGGCGCCGGCGCCTGATGCGGAAGTTAATCGGACATTATAAATTTGAGGAGCTGTTCTCAAAGCAATTCTTCCTGACACACGATAAGCGCCAGTTAATTCTTCAGAAAAACCAGAATCATCAAGCAGCTCTCGGCTTTCTGGTGTTAAACTGGCGGCTGTAACTGGGAGACCACAGGAATCGAGCCATCTCATGTTAAAGGTGTAAGTATTACTATCACCCATGACGGCTGATGATGGAGTGGCTGTCAAGCCTTCTCTTGTAACATTAAGACCAACCGGGCTGGTGTTTGGCGGACAAGATCCTGCCGCCGGCGCTTCATGGGCGAAAACTTCCATAACAACATAATATCTATCATCGGGACAGGCGCCGGTGATGCGGGCGAAAACAAAAACCCTGCCTGTTGTTGTTGGCATATATGTGATGGTTGCGCCTGTTCCTGATCTGGACAGGGCATCCATTTCTGTCCAGGTGGCTGGCAATGAATCAGTCGTTACTCCCCAGTCAATGGTTGCGCCGGTCGGAGCATTTCTTAGCGAGTAGATCCCGTTTCGCCCGACTTGAACATATGATGGCGGATTAATTTCTGGCTCCACTGGCCTGAATGAAGGATAGACCTCTAATGTACCGATTCGGCTTCCATCAGCGGCTTGTAAAGCAGGGAACATGCCGGCGCCATTAAGCAGGGCATCACCGCGAGCGGCGCGGACATAACCGGTAATAATCGCTCTGCTGTCGCTGATTTGAGTTAGAGGCGTGCCGGGGACAGGACACAGCAGATCAGTTAAACTGCTCTCGTCAATTCGTGATGGATTGGGACAGCCACCTGTTGAAGCTGGGAGAATGAAAGTCCATTGAACAGCTTCTCTGGCGCCGCGAGTATGCGCGGCCGGGGAAATTGTCGAAGCGCCGGGACGAATAGTGCAGATCCGCGTGCCGGCAGGATAAACGTGGAGCCGCGGCGCGGCTCCGGGTATGGGATATCTGGCGCCACTGGCGGTAATGACAGTAACGGAAATAGCATGATCGCCAACCGGCAGACTAGCAACAGTATAGATTGGGAGAGAAGTTGTAGCTACGGGTCGTCCATTTACTTGCCATTCATATTGGGCGCCGGCCACTGTTTCGGTGAGGTTAACCCGGGCGTCCTGGCCAAAATTTATGTCGGTATCCTGCAGTCTGATTTGCGGCACGATCGGATAGATTGATGGAAAAGGAATCCGCAAAATGGCGCTGGAATTTGGGGGACGATCTGGATCATGCACAATTATAACGGGAGTAAATAGGGAAACAAGGCCATTCGGTTGGCCAGAAATGGTAAAAGTCCGGCCGTCGGAACTTATCTCCAGAGCAGGATCGGTAAAAAAGGCAGACAAACTATTCAGTGAAGCCTCCCTATCATTCATATCAACCTGAAAAGGCTGGCCGTTACAATTAGCGCGCGTAACAGAATAAGAGATTCTGGTTGTTGCTCCCAGGACAACTCTGGGCGACGGATCCTCGCGATCGGCATTGGGAGTAGAATAGCAGGTATTCCCACCGCCCCCGACGTTAAAAGTTGAGGAGATTGGAGCACTGCCGCCAAAAGTGATCCTAACTTGATGCGTGCCAGTTTCACGTGGAATCTCTGTATGGGAATAATTTAAACCGATTGTGGACATGATAGATATTGTTGACATATTAGATGGAAAGGTTATCATAATATTTGGCTCTGCAGTAGAGCAGCCAGCCGGAATAATATTAGCTGGGACAGTGATAGTTACTGAACGACGAAGAACGGGACTTGTTGGTGTAATGGAAATAACGGAAGAATTGATATTGGTTGGGGCGCAATTATTATTTCCTCCTCTTAGTGTGGGATTAACATAATCTGGAAGAATATTAAAGGACTTTTCATTCATTGTTCCACGAACGAGATCTCGGACGACAATTTGCGGAGTGTTGCCGGAGCTTGATGTCCACAATGTTTCGATTGTCATCCTACTTTCATAAATGTTGTTGCCCATAGAACGCATGGGGAAAGTTGCTGTTCCAATGCGCAGGGTTACTTGTAGTTGAGCATTTGCCGCTCTGTCGCAAGAGAAGACTCTATGAGCTTGAAAAATGTAAGAATCGCCGGCATGCACCTGATCGGTGGGTGGGACTGTTGTGCCCGGGAGCGGCTGACGTAAAGGAGCTAAAATGGCCTGTTCCAGGTCTGGCTTGTGACCATTAGAAGAACAAGCGGATGTTTCGCTCGGGCTGGAACAGCCGCTGATGGCGACAGCAGGCCCAAAGTGAGGAGTTAAGCCTAGGGCGGCTAGAATTAAAGGTTTTAATCGTGCTGTAACAACCATTTTTTTTCTACCTCCTTCATTAGTCTAGCTAATTTGGACCTCTAAAACATTAATCGCTTGGCAACCCGAGCCAAGGATATGGCTGGATAGCCAATGCTGGACCAACCAGAAGATTAACAAGATCAAAATTTACAGTTACTGCCAACCGGCCGGACAAATTCTCCCTATTGGCGGCGCAAGTTAAACTTCGTATGAGGATAGCATTGTTCAAAGTATTTGGAGAGAAACCAGCATGAAGACAGGTTAAGTCATTGCCGCCATTGCCGCTTAGAGCCGGATTGTCAGTATAACTGGCGCCAGCCGTAATTATCCAGCCGCGTAAAGATATCCCGGCCGCGCCAGCCACCGTCCAATTTGTCCTATTGCCAAATGATCCCTCAAGCTGTCTGAAGCGGAGATCGCCGCCGCCAAAGAATATGCCTGCTGTTCCCCGCAGACCAAACAAAAATTCATAAGGGCGAGATGAGCCGAATGGTGGAGAAGACTGATCGCCGACACCCGCGTAAATGTGTGCTAGCAATTCGCTGTCTCGAGGACGGACAAGACTGCTGGCTGAAGCTCCTCTTGCTATTTCTAATTGAAGACCGAACCGCCACATTCGTCTGTTGGTTGTGCGATTGAGAGCGGTGTCTTCTGTCCTATTTAGTGGTGAACCGCTGACGTAGGCGCGGCCGAAAGTATTGCGGCTCCATCTATGACCAAAAGCGGCGCCGACATAGGCATTAGCATTTGGGCCCTCCGGTTGAAAGATGGTAGAACCTGATAATGAGGCGCCGGCAAAGAGATCAAGGTAGCCGGTTCTTGCTCGCTCATTGAAGAAAAATCTTGTCTGCACCAAACCCGAAAGGCCAAGCAGGGTTAGGCCGTCAAAATTAAAAGGAGAGGCGTTTAAGTTGGCCGCGACTTGCAGAGCAAACTGATTTGGCAATGGCCGGCGGATATCCTGACCAGACAATGTAACAAGGCGATTAAAATTAGGATCGCCAAAAGAGGCGGATAATCCGACAGGCGGAGTCTGTTGGCGATAAGTTGCAGCAACGTCAGCTGGTAACCAAGCCGACGGTGAACTGCTGCCTATATCGGTAGAGGTTGTAAGCGTGAAAGTTGAATATTGCAGCAGGCGATTGGGGACCGAAGATGTTAGGGTAAAAGCACGATGTGTTACGCTTGGCGCGGCTGGAGTATTTGTTGTGTCATCCTGTCCGACCAAGACTTGATACTCTGTGTCGACCAAAGCGGTTTCAGGGATAGCATAGCGGCGGGTCAGGCTGGCGGCGCTGTCAGTTGTTCCTCTGGCCGCTTCTCTAAGCCTGATGTTCTCTTGCTGACCTGTCTCCCTGTTGCGGAAAGAAAGGCCGATCCAGGGATGCTCGGGGAAGTTTGTCCCGGTGACGGTGAAGACGATCTCCCTTCCCGGGATTGGTTGTGAGCCTTCAGCCAGTGTTACGCGCGAAATGGTAAGGTCGGTGGTGTTGCTGGCGGCGGTAACTGTAAAAGCAGAATGTTCCGCCATCAATGGATGATTTGTCCAGGGTGATGTCGGGCGGATGTTTTCCGCAGTTAAATTTCTTGCCGCATTATGCCAATCGCCTCTTGTATCTCTGATTTGGAGACTTAATTGAGTTCCAACAGGAATAGCGGCTGGAATATTTGCGTTCAAAGAGCTCCTATCAACAGGAATTTCGACGATGGTATTACCGGATGAATAAGTTAATCTAACTTCTCGATTTGCTTCAGAAGGAAGAGTGCCAGTTACGGTTAAGGTAGTTAACTGGCCTGAAGTAGTTGACGTTGCAGTGACGTTGGTAATGGTTGGTCTGGGTAAATCCTGACAGCCGCATTGCTGATCAATACGAGATGTGGAATTTCTTTGAAATATAGCATTGAGAGAGGAGCTTCTTCCTAAAGCGGCTAATAAGCCGCCACGATATTGTGTTCTGGAATAACCTCTGAAGTTTACCTGTTGATTATCTGGGGCAATCGCGTTGTTTGCCGCTGTAAGAACGCGGACAAAATCTGCTAATAATGTTCTGTCGCTAGCAGACAAAGTTGTATTGGTATTTGCTG
>JACRKQ010000005.1 GCA_016219705.1 Candidatus Saganbacteria bacterium
AAAGACGGTTTTGCCTCTCTGCTACTGCTTTTGACTGTTCCGGAGAGGGCTTGTTCCAGCGCCTCTTTGAATTCTTTCATTGAACGATAATTAGCGCTGGGTATTGGGGCAAGAGCTTTGATTAGGATTGGTTGCAGATAGTCGGGGACGGTGATTAGATTGGAGCCTGAGTTCTTCATCCAAGTTTCCCATTGTCCAATATCCATCCGTCCGCCGATAGCTAATTCATAAAGCAGTATGCCGCAGGAGAAAATATCCAAACGGGCGTTAGCTATAGAATCTGAAGTATCAGCTGTTGCTTTGTTTTGATAAATTAATGGCGCGCAGTAACCTATAGAAATAGCTGCATCGGTGGTGCGTGTCGGCCCGTCTATGTGTTCGTATCTGGCGATGCCTAAATCGATGATTACTGGCCTGGCAATGCCTCTCCCATCTTCGGTAACAAGAATATTTTTGGGTTTTAAATCACGATGATAAACTCCATTATCGTGTAAAAATATCACACCGTTAAGAATCGGCAAAAATATATCTGCTATTTGCTGTTGGTTAAGAGGAGCTCTCACTTCTTTAGAATCTTTCTTTTCCGTGAAATACGCAAAAAGATTAGGAGCAGACTCCGAAGAGCCCGTTTTCTTAGGTAAAAACGGCGAGATAACAAAGATCGGCTCTTTAACCTCAAAGGCTAGAATGTTTCTCTCTTCCTCTGTGGTAGGAGGATGTTTTAAATTAAAAAGCCTTTCAATTGCATCGATATTGACGATTCCAGAATCAATATTGGTATCTTCTGCTGGATTAATGTTCCTATGAGGCGTGCGCGGAGGAGAAACTCTCTGTAGGGTTTTAAACTCGTTATTTGTCCTGTAAATTAAATCGGCACACTTTCTATTAGGGTCTTTATCCTTTAGGCCATCATGATATCTCACTAAGTCAACAAATTTAAAGGCTTTTAAATTGCCGGCTGAATCTTCAGCTCGAAAAACAACGCCCATGCCGCCGACGGCAATTTGTTCCTTCAGCGTATAGGTAACCGGTGGTTTGCCAACAGCGAAAGTGGCGCCAATTGCGGGAAGAGCGGGAAAGCGCCCTTTTGGTGTCAACCTTCCTACCGCTACCTCTAAAGCCGCTTTAACATCCGCCGCTCGCTTTTGATACTGTTGAACAAAATCATCAACCACCTGCCTGGCGGTACTAGTGACATTTTCAAAACCAGAGAGAACGGCTCTACTGGGCCGGACTTTAGCCGCCTTATTTCTATTAATAATCTCCTGCATTTCGGTTACGGCTTTTGTAGCAGCGGCAATATAATAATTTTGTCCCAGTTCCTTATCTTTCCCCTCTATTAATTCTTGATATATTCTAAGAGTATCTTGCGCGGTCTTTAGATCCGAAGGTGATTGGTTAATTTTCCGAATAAGCCTATCAGACGATTCCATTTGCTTTAAGGCGGCTATCGCGCTATCACATTCACCCCTTATTTGTGCGCGCAAAACTTCTTCGGCCGCTAAAACTTTGGCTTTGTTGTTATGCCAGAGGTGAAAGCCGCCAATAATAACGGATAACACAGCCCCAGCAATGTAATTGAGATAATTAAGTTCAAAATTCCCTGGGTGAGGAAGAAGTACGCCAATATTAATTGTAAAAAAGTGAGTGGTAATATATCCTGCGCCCAAAGAAAGGCCATAAGCAATCTTAAAAGGGCGTGTGGTTTTAAAAATCAGCTGGCGTGATGTTTGAACCAAATCGCTAAGTTCATTAATAGATTGAATCTTAGTGTTTAAATTAATCGTGGAGGAAGAAGAGGACGTTAAGGACTTATTGACGTCACCACCACCACCCTTAGTAGTAGTTTCCGCAGTAATAATAGTTTCCGCTTCCATCCCTACGCGATATTTTGATATAAGTTGTGTAACGAGGAGCCCAAGGGTCGCTATTCCTGCGCCAATACCAATTGCCGGTACGGTGGAGACAAAAGCTGTGGCGATGGAGGCGCCAACAAGGGCCGAAATAATAATAGTCAGTATTTCGGTATTAGTTGCGCCTGTTTGTCCAGGGTATCTCCTGGCTGTCCGCCTTATGGGTGGTTGGGCAGATTTGGGAAGAGCAATGTTTGAAATTGATGTTGCGGTGGCGACAGTACCGGGAGCGATATATTCAATTTGGTCTGCTCGCAGAGGAACGCTCACTACCGGGGGATAAATAGTTTGGGCAGTCGCAGCGACCGAAGATCTCCTGGCTGTTATGGGCTGAAGCGGCCGCACCATCCGGCCATTTCTAGCTGCAGTTTTAAAGGTAAAGTCAAGCGAAAACAAATTCATCTTTCTCCTCCCAACAAATGATTATCCGCAGTTCCTGGAAAAAATTTCAGTCAATTTTAAAAAACGCCACAAGGACGCTTTACTCATGAGACTTTTAATACAGCCAGGCTGATATCATTCATGGCGATATTTTTATCGCCGAGCGCCAGACCGAGTTTCTGGGCAAAAATTTTTGGTTGTAAATCGTTATCAATCAAATTATTAACCAATGTTGTCATTGCAGTATCGTCTAATAACGTCGATTTCGTTATGACAACTATCCACCCTTCACCCGACAAGTTGTGAACGGGAGTTGTTGTGACCAGCGGGGTAAAGATTTTATCGTCTTTCTTGATAAAAAGAATCGAAAAGGCGGTGTTGTCGCCAGCCAATTTAATTGTCAAATTTCTCCCTTCCAGCGAGACGGCCGCCAAGTTTGCGCCGCTATTTTGATGGAGCCGCTTCTCATTGACTACCTGGAAAATGTCCATGCCATACCTGGCGGCTTCGAGCACCCTGTCAACAGTAACAGGATCTGTAGAAGAAGCGCTAAGAATCCGATTAGCGGCGAAGACAACTGCATGGCCGGCGATTTCAGCCCCGCATGGATACTCGTATTTTCCGGCAAGTTTTTCCCGCAGCAATTTTTTTAATTCAGCAATTTTAGGTTTTGCTGAATCACTTGGCAGCGCCATTTCTATAGCAACATGAGTAATGTTAGGTTTGAAAGCAAGCTTTCTATCATTTGGCTCCTTAAATAATGCCCGGACATCGTCGATGTAAAGTTCTCTTGGAATATCTGATCTAGCAACACCTTCTTCTTGAAGTAAGGAGTCTGTTGAGCCGCTGGCCATGACAACGGTATTGGCAGTCAAAAAGAGCGCCTGCTGCGGCGGTAGATTTCCCCGATGCCCGCAGAAAGCGCCGGCATTATCGCCGAATTTGATTGGATCACCATCATGAGAGTTAAGATGATGGGTTATGCCGCCAAAGACGGCTAAAAAGCCTGCCGGCGGAGTTCCTATAGTATTAGCGAAACTTTCTCCCACCGAAACGGCTGACAGTCTGTCATCCATCCCTCTTGGAGGAATATGCTTCATCGGGGGGGAATTAATCTCTTCTCTTAATTTCTCACTGGCTACTTTATGATCATGTTTTAATATTTGTTTCTGGCTTCTGTAGATGCCGACGGTTAAACCAGCCGCCGTGCCTATGATCGCGCCAAGGAGCTTGTTCCCTTGGGCAAGAAAATAAAAAACTGTTCCCCCGAAAGCGGTGAAAAAAGAAGTGCTTACCGCGTTCCAACCTCTAACGCCTAAGGAGGCTGCCCGTGGCAGAAGATAATTTAAACCGTATCCTAGGCCGAGTCCGATGCCGGACAATGCCAGTGTGGCGACAGGAGCGAGCGGCAGTGAAAATAATCTGACAACAGGAATAAAAAGATTTTTGATGGATGAAGAAAAGCTAGCTAAGAAGCCTAGAATGAAGGGGGCGCCTATGATTATTAGCTGCTTTTGATCCATGGCGCCAGAAGAATCTCTCCATAAATCGCGGTTATTTATTTTTGCTTTTACCGGCGCAATTGGGGGCGTTGCACCAGCAGGGGCTACGGCCGCGACCTGGACAGCGGCTGTATTTGGATCAACTACCGGGATATCACCAGGGCGAATTGGCGTTGCGGAAAGAGGGGCTGGCGTAGTCGGCAAAGTAAGACGAGCCGGTACAGGCGGTAAATTAGGCCGAGCGTTTCTCCTTGAACTTGTCGGACTTGTCAGCTTTGCAGTTGTTCCGAATAATCTAAAAAACATTTTTTTTCTCCTCCTAATTTCTTGTCAATCAAGGGATACAGCCATTCCGTCAGATATTTATCGACAGTTACTGGCAAAAATTTCAGGTTATTTTTGGGATTTTTAATGAGAGGTCGTCCAAACGCCGGCGTCATAAAGGAATCTTTCTCTCTCTTCCTCGGATGTGGTGGAGCGGGAATTATGCTGTAAGCCGTTCCCATCTAGATAGAAAGTAGCCAGAGCTCCGAATTGCTGGAGAATATAACCCCAACTGCCGCCGCCTTGTATTGCCCAATTGGCGCCAACTTCACCCCATGGCCATTGTACGGCGGCCCTAACGGCCAACTCGTAACCAAACTGCCAGCCAAGCAGAGGAAGATCGTCAACAATAGTCAATGATGTCTCACTGCGCTCATTTGTTCTGCCGCCCTGGTCATTAAAAACACGCACCCCGGCGGAAGCGGAAAGCGCCAGCGGCGGTAAATTTCTGTCCACGCGGTCGCGATATTCAAGGGCCGCTCCAGCGGCGGCCGAAGAGACACGCAGTCTATGTCCCTGGTAAACAAAAGGATAACTAGCCGCATTGACGTATCCTCCGATTTGGAACGGCGTCTCATAGCCAGAAATACGAAGAGGGCGGGGAGAATAAAACAGACTGAATCTGCCGGAATATGCGTGCAGATATGGGTTTGCCGTATTAAAAGCGGCAAAAATTGTTTCGCGAGCGGACAAGGAGCCTGTTAACCTTTGTGAGCCGCCGCCAGCAACACTCCAATTATGATTAATGAAAAATTGACTGCTGGCCCGGCTTTCATTCAATCCGCGGCTGCCAGATGCTGCCAGCCAGAAATTATCCCCTCGATAAATGGCGCCGAGAGAGAGCGATGAGATCCCACCGCCATTGCCGACATCGTGGCGAAATTGCAGCTCGATTGCCAGTCTGCGGAGACAATTAGTAATCGCTTCGAACGGGATACTTAAAGTTGCTCTGACACTGCTCTCGCTGGCGCCGTTAGAATCACGGAAACTGACAAATTCGCCTCGCAATAATATTGACATCCTCTCCCTGATCGTCGGCTGTGCCGCCAGATCTCTGACGCTGTGTTCAACTGTCGGTGGAAGAGGAATGTTGAGAGTATTCAGGTTATGAATCTGGTCGACAGCCAGGCGCAGCGGCCGCCAGATTTCGTCCCAGCCGCGCTGCTGCTGCAAGACTCGTTGAGCTTGGCCCAAACGGACATTGGTCATAATCAGATAGCGGTCAGAAGAGCCGGCGCTTAAACGTTGGGCATGTTCAATAGCCAAGCGATATTCTGCCTCCGGACTGGCGTCGCTGTCGCTGTCGTCAAGATGGCGGTGGGCATGCGAATAATTATAAATATCTCCCAAACCAAGATGGGCTTTTGCCAGCAGTGTTTCCCAGCCCTGGGTCGGATGGGCTTGTAAGCTGGCAGTGGGATGAACCGCGCGAAAGATGTTCAGAGCGCGGTTGTAATGTCTTATTGATTCGGCCCAACGTTGTTCTGGTCCGGCAAAGCGGCGGATATCGCCCAAGCGTAATGCAGTTTGCGCTTCCAGCTGAAGCGCAAAAGGTTCGCCAATAAGCCGGCGCAGAGAGTGTTCATCGTTAGGAGCGATTAGACCAGAAAGATGATTCAGTACGGCCAGCGCGGCAGGATAGGTTGTTTCGCGGGTCCGGGAGGCGTCAAAAGCCAGGTTGTCCGCCAGGTTGAGCAGGAGCCGCAACTGGTAGCGGGCAAAAGAAATCGGGCGGTGTTTGAAAAGCAGCTGTATTTCCTGCGGGGCCTCGTCGAGCTTAAATGTGACGCGAGTCAGCGCCGCGCGGATATTTTCCGGCGTTAAATTGGCGGGATCAAGAGCTTGTTGACCACTGATGGTTTCATTAAGTCTTTCAGCCAGAAAAGAGGCGGCTTGAGCGAAGTGGCGTTGGCGCGAATGGGTTTCCACTTGCAGGGAGACAAGCCGGCCGTAAAGATCGGGATCACGGGCATCATGTTTCACTAGTTGGACAAGGGAAGTATTTTCAAAGGGGAGTGTTTCTGGATTCTCTCCGCGGCGCAGAGATAATTCACAATCTAAAATTTTATAGAGAGCCCGGGCGCGTGAAATGGCGCGGGTGGGACGAGGATTGCCTCTTTGGTCGATCCAAGGGAAAGAGCTTCTAATATTATTCAGGGTTTGTTGTGCTTGCGCCTGTTGATCAACCCAGCCCCAGGAGAGGGCATCAGCGGCTTGGAGTCGAAGATAGGCTTTTGTGCTGGAGGGGAGGATCAGGCGATTAGAAGACAAGCGGCAGCGCAAATTATTTATTGCTCCCTCAAGTCCTAGATGAGCGGCAAGCTCTCTGGGAGTTGTGGGGAAAGGAATTTCGGTCCCCAGTAATTTTCCGACCAGCCACCAGATTAAAGGGTGTGTTTCCGGACGCGTGCCGTAAAGTTCGATTAAATCATTGAGCCCGCGGACAATCAATGAAGAATCATAGGGATCAGAAGGGCGATTAAAAATATTGAAAATACGTTCTTCCAATTTTCTGACATTATCAATTTCGGCATTATCTGTCGAAGAAATCTCTGGATAGACCTCTCCTTGTCTGACGATAAATTCACCATGCCAAAGAGCGGATTCTTCGAGCATCATCTGCGCCCGCTGTCGCGTGCCACCTCGCAAGATCTGCAAATTAATAGCGCTATTTACCTGTTCTTGAGCGGCGGCCACAACAGTATTAGCCTCGGTCGAAGATTCATCCAATTGTTCAGACATGAGAAGGGAAGCCAGCCAGAGTTTAGCAGTGGCCAGAGTGAGACTGTCTGGACCCGGCAGGTCAGCGGCCTGATCGCTGATTATCGCATCATATTCGGGGTGAGCGGCAGCAGCGTGAGGTTCAAGAGCAGGCATGGTTACTCTGCTCCCGCCGCCAGCTTCGACAATTTTATTGAGCATCCGATAAGCGGCGGCCATCCTGCCGCGCACTTCAGGGCTATCTTCTTCTGCTTCTCCCAGGCCGCGGGCGATAAAGGCCTGGCGGATAAGGGTTTCGGCCATAGCTAGATAAACACTGTAGCGTTGGACAAGGGATAACAGTCGCGGCCGTGAAGAAAGACCTGTTTGGTCGTAGAGACGATTGCCAATATCAATAAGCTTGTTGAAGGAAAAAGCTAATAACTGATCCTGAAAAACGGTAACAAGATATTCATCAAATGACCGGCGTGCCTCTGGTCCGTTTAAATTCGGAGCGGCGATATTGGTATAAGGGCGAAGAATATATTCGTCAAAATAAGGAGGGATAAAACCTTCTCTGATTCTGCCGGAGAGAGCATTAATTGTGTTGGCGAGTGTCAGCTCTCCTTGGGCGATAGTTGTCTGCAGCCAGCGATGGACTAAGTTTGTGGCCAAGGGTGATCGAGGATGGCATCTGGTAACGGGGAGATTGCCCGATGTGATTCTATTCCTATTTTCTTGCCCCCAGTGTAGGACATTTCTCAAGCGGTGCAGACCTCGAGTGAAATTGTCATCATACGGTTGTTCATAATGGACAAGAAACTCTCCTAGGAAAGCGAACTGAATAGAATTGCCTGCTGCCGCCTGCCGTCCGGCTGAAAAAGCGAGGCTTTGATCAGCCGACGGCCGGGTATTGCGCAAGTAAGTCTCCGCCTCTTGCCACAAGCGTTGGGCTTCGGCAAGTTCTGCTTCCTCACTGGTGAAAGATTGGCCATTGGCATTGCTAAGAATTGATAAACTCTCCGCCCTCGTAGTCAATATTGAAGCCATAAAATAATTGACAAAAGCAAAGTTACCTTTTAAATTCCTTATCATCCGCGGGATTACTCGAGACCGTTCTCCTGGAGGCAGGGAAGCTAGATTGGTGGGAGATTGATATTGTATGGGATCGAGGTACTGACGGCGGTCAGTCGGTTCTGATCCAGAGGGATTAAAATCATGCAACAGCTGATTTACCGACAAATAATAAATGTCATGTTCTCTTGCCATTACTGAACGCCCATTTGCGGCAGTTCTTGAAACAAGACGATCATCGGCTGGAATGGCGATAGCTAGACGACGAAAATAAAATTCGGCCTGACCAAGCAATTCTCTGAAGCGGTGGGAATTTGCTTCCCCTCCCAGTTCTTTATAAATAAGCGCCTGGCTGTATAAGTTCTCGCCGATTAGAGCAGAGAAGCGCGGGTTGGGCTGGCCATTCAATACCAGATAACGCTGATAAATCTCCTGCAGGGCATATAATCGACGGAGTGAATGATTATTGACAACTGTTCGCCAATTATCTTCTACCCCGGGATGTTCTTCGTATGAGGGGCCCAACATACTTCTTGCCTGTAATGCTTGACGATATTCAAGGATATCAGAATTATTAGCCAGGATAGTGGCAATTTGAGGTTGCCAGCGATGATATCTGGCTGTGCCGTTATAACCTGGCCTAGTACCGCCTAATTGCCTAACAAATTCTGGCGGCGATATCAGATAGCCCATGTTTTCATTGAGCAGAGATAAAATTAAGTTATACTCTTCTCTTTCTCCTGTAGCGCTGGCGATCGATTGTGAACCAGGCGGAGGATCCGTGAATCTTCGATCACCCGGCGGGCGAAAAATAGGTAAAGTATCGCTACGTTCGCACGTAATTGCAATTTCAACTTGAAGATTAAGAAAAAAATCATCTATAGCGATAGGCATATCGTCATCATCTGATGAACCGATTATTGTTTCCGGTTGTTGCTGCCTAGGACAAGTTGAGCCGGTAACTTGAAGCGGCAGGCTCGCATTTATAAAAAATAAAATAGGGCTAATGGACACGACAAACCTCCTCAGCTGCCAATAAATAATAGTTGCGCCTAATGTACTCATCAACGCTTTCCTTAAGTTGACCGTTGTTTAAAATGCGTGCTAGGTAAGAAGGCCGTTGCCCTCGGGAATAATAATCCGAAGCTTCCTGGCACCAATAAAGAGCTCGAGTTGTATAGTCCCAACTTAATGAGCTGATTGCCCAAGATTGGTAGACTTGAGCCAAAAGCGAGGCGGGTTGGAAACCAAGAATATCGCGTTCTCTCTGTGCTTCATCAGTGTTTACTGCAAAAGAATAAGGATTTGTTGGAGTTGTTAAACATCGAAGGTCAGGATCAAATTGGCAGGCGATGCCGTTGGCCAAAGTAATGGCTCGCTGGCGCCATCTGTTTTCCTCCGCTGCGGAGATACGGGCGCGGCTAAAATATATGTCGGCTTGCAGGAGATCAACCTGAAGCCGGAAATAGGCGGGAAAAGGATTGTCTAAACTGGGAGCTAGGCGGCTGACTTCATTAAGATAACGCTGGGCGCGATCTAAATGAATATGCCGGAAACGGCGGTGGTGATTATTGGCAAATGAGACCTCCGTCTGGGCAAGGATATAAGCTACTTGGACACGGCGAAAAGCACGAGGAGACATGGCGCAAATTACTGAAGATGATGGATTGTCACAGAGAGGATATTGGGCGCCAGCTAACGGGAGGAGCGAAGAAAAAGAGGCAAATTCATTGGTAATAGAACGACCGGTGCGGAGACCGATTTCTGCCAAAGCGATTTGAGTATCAGCATACAAATAGCTGAACGAAGAAGAAACTGCTCGATATTGCCTGGCAGCTTCTTCGATAATAATAGAGCTAAGGCAAGATAAGCGACTCCGGCGTTGGGCACTTTCACTGGGAAGAAGAGAGGGGCGAACCCCAGGTTGCGGAGGTGGCGACGCTATCGATTGGCCGAGGGAATCGAGTGCTTCCAGTAGATTGGATTGTGAGCTGAAGATGTGGCTCTCTCGAATTATTTGTCTACCTTCAGCGATATCGGCAAAAGCTTCTCTTTTTCTCTGTTCATAGGCGTCGTTTGTCTCTCCGCTGCCTTGCGGGCGAAGTAGATAGGTAATTATGTCTGCCAACATAAGTAATAGCTGACCCCGGGTAGCCGCGAGAGCGCTATAAGTATAAGTTTTCTGGAGAGTTGGGATGCTTGCCTCTGGCTGGTCAAGGGTTACGCCTCCCCCTTGCAGTACTGCTCGGCTGCGATCATAACTGGCAAACTGGCTCAAATTATAATTCCGGGCGGCCGGCTCCAAGTTTCTCAAGATCACTTCTGCCTGATCGAGCTGGGCTAATCCGGCAAAAATTTCATCCAGGCCTTGCGCCCCCTGGCGCTGGGGAATAAGACCAACCTGGCGCACCAGGATTTCTGCTGGCATCCGCCGCATCGACAGGATCATTTCCCTGGCCTGGGAGGGGGAGAGAGAGGCTCTCCTCTGGTTAAGGCTGATGGCTCCTTCCAGGTCTTGCCAGCTAAATTGAACATTGTCAATGGCTGGAGCGGTGATGCCGGTGGCCGTAAAGATATTAGAATGGCTAGAGCCAAAATCTCTAAAATTTATGTCGATAGGATGACCCTCATTAAAATTTTGCAATGCCCTATATAGCTCATTTGATAAATTCAAGAAATGGTTATCGATCCTCCCCTGATCGTTGGGCGGCAGGGCAGCTTGATAGCGGGTGATTAAATCTGCCACAGTTAAAAGTGCGCGATAGATCGTAGCATAGTCAGGTCGGCTGGTTTCATAACCACCGGTAAGGACTTGCCCAACATTACTAAATCCATTAATGCTTTGCAGGGCTAATTCAATTCCCCGGCGGTAAAACGCTTGAGCTCTTCCTTGGTCTAAACTAACTTGTCTGCTGGCGGAATAATCGCTCCCTTCAGCGGGGATTTGCAGACGCAGTCCCGCTTCTGCAAGATTGAGGGCGGCTTGATTATAAGGATTGGCATTGGTGAAATCCGAGAGGTCATTAGAAAATAATATTCTTAAATATTCGCAAAAATCGATAGCGTCTCGCATCTCGGGATAAGGGCGATTTTCTGTCATGAGTCGTTCACTATAGGCTGAAAGCAGGATCGTCAATTGGTCCAGTAAAGTTTGCGGCGCTCCACGCAAATATGACCAGATGTAGTGAGGATTGGTTGGCCAGCGATGGCTATCATCCGGTCCGAAATTTTCTTCATCATGGCGAATTTGGACTAAAGCCTGGGAAAGACTGGCTAATGCGGCGTCTCGGCCGGCTCTGACTAGTGCAGCATCTCGGCTGGCTGTGGTAGCTGTGGTCTCATTGCCGCGCAGGGCAGTGAAAGCAGCTCTGACCACGTGTTGCAGGTGATGGAAGTTTACCCGCTGGACGAGAGTATCGCGATTAATAGTTGTTAGGCCAAGGGTGCGGCCATGGACTGTCTCCCGGGGAGCGACGCAAGCCAATGGTTTAGTTTGAGTCGTGGTTGCCGGAGGATTGTAACCAAGAAATTGGGAAATCGGCTCTAAAAAATACGAATTTATCCAGCCGATTACTGTGTTTAGCTGTCGGCTGATAATATCTGGTCGACCATTATTCCGGTAGACTGGCAGTGAAGGAGCTGGGCTTACAGGTGCAGCGGGAGGATGAATTGCTGGTCGAAGACCCTGACAAATTTCGGCGCGTTGTCCGGGGGTAAGCAATCGATCACGTACTAGAGCAACAAGACGATGAACGCCGCTCCCTTCCGGGTCAGCTTGGGCAAGAGCCTGGGCGATCACTTGTTGGACATAATATTTGCTAGTGTTTCTCCAAAATCCTGCACGAGGATTCAAGTTGGTTAGTTGTTGCTGGGCGTTTCTCCTGATAGCCGGGTCAGGTGAATAAAGCAAAAATGACGCAACTGTGGCAGTGGTTGCCAGGCGCATTTCGCTAGCTGATGAATCAGCTGGGGTTCCTCCGCTATGACTATAGCCGCCTTGCATATTACTGAGATGCTGGCTCAAAAAGGTAATTGGGCTAAAGCCGGGATCAGTTAGATATCTTGTTGTTAAAAGAGGGAAATTACCATCGCAAATAACGTGAGAGTAATATAAATCTTCTGCTACGCGCAGTGGAATACGGGCGGCATCCCAGGAAAAGTCAGATTCATTATGATTGCCGCCGGAGCCAAAAACCCCCGCTTCATAGTAACGAGAAATATTTGGATCCACCATGCCATTTTGAATATGAGGGAAAAAATCGACAAAATTTGATGGTAGTAGAGGCAAAGCGGCATTGTTGGGTATATTGAGCCGGGCGGCGCTGGCTTCATGCATAGATAGATAATAAGCATCAGCTAGGTCTGCCCATGGGCCGCTGGGATCAACAACAGGAAAAATAAAACGGAAGAAAGCCGGGAAATAGTAGCTATGGTTCATCCGGCCGGTAGTTACATGTTGATCGCCAGCGAAGAGATAAGGGCGAACAGAGGCATCTCTTTCTTCAAACCAGCGGACATAAGCGCGATCGGCATCACGTAAAATAGCATGGGCATCACAATAGAATAAATTATGCGGCGAATTAGGGTCTGTTAAACAAGCTTGGTCTGCTGGATTGCCTGCTTCGGGACTGCGATCCCAACCTTGCAGATAGGCAAAAATAAGGTTAGCGGCTCGAAACAGATCGGCGTCTGGAGCGCCATAAATACCGCCGCGATCAGTTTCATTTGACCATCTTAGCTGATAGCTCAAAATTCCACCTCTTGAAGGAGCTGGAGTATAATTAACGCCATCGAAATTGAAATTGGGTATGCTTGGTACAAAACGCCAAAACATATTATTATCACGGAAGCGATCCGGAAGAGTAATTTTAGTCCAGTGTCGTTGTGAAATGGTAAGCGAAGCAGCTTCCTGCCAAAATGTGGCAGGATGTAGACCAAATACGCGAACGTTTGGTGAATTACGGACCAAATTATTTCTCGTCCAATTTTCCAGGGCAAGGAAATCTTCCCTGCGATTTTGAGTAATTAGAAGCCAGCCGAGATAAGCGATAGTTTCCGAAACAGTGGTGCATTCTGTTAGGTTGCCATCGTGATCTATATCAGGATCGTTACTAGGGATATTATCTAGATTACCACAAGGGCGCACGTCTTCTAACGTGTTCTCGTCTCCGGCGCCGTTGTGAGCTCGGCTGTAGGCGATATAATAATTAACAAAAGCCGGTATCTGTAAACTGGCGCCGGGAACGCTGCTTATTACTGGCCCCATTTAGCTTGCCTCCTATCTCTCTTATATATCGTCAGATTCCGACCGAAATTTCACCTGACTTTTGCTATTGGGACAGGATAAAATACCTGGCAATATCTCTAATGGCACAAATAATCTCTGATAGACACTAATCCGAAGAGCTCGAAAGATCTTGCGGAGAAATATTTATCGCGTTTTTTACTTCTATGGCCCTAAACATATTATCGCCGTAAATAACAAAGTCGACTTCATTCCCGGAAATTGTCCGCCAGAAAAAAAAGCTTGGCCTTCAGATTGCTGTAATCGATCCAGGCGCGTAAATGTTGGACGACCAGCTCTTCTAATGCTGGTCCGTGCCTTTCTTCCTGGCGATCAAGAGGCTCGAATGGCCGCAACGCTTGAAATACCCCGGCATCAAAAAAATAAAATTTTGGATGGTTGGCCAAAACCCGTTTGGCTCTGTGGGCAAAAACCGGTATGCGGAAGGCCAGTAAAAGGTCCTCCAGAATCCCGATGTAGCTATTAACCACCTTCCGATCAACCTGACATTCCCTGGCGACGTTACTGGTATTAAGAACTGACCCGTGAGAAAAACTGATCGCTTCCAGAAATCGGGAAAAATCGCCGATGTTCCTGGTCAGTCCTTCCATTTGTACTTTCTCTCTTATGTAAAGATCAATATAGGCTTGGAGAGATGCCGCGGGGTCAGGGCTGTTCAGAACGACCGGAAGCAACCCGTTTTTTAGGGCTGAATCCAGGGTAAACAGCTCCTTAAGCTCGGCGGCCAAAAAAGGATGAAGATGTTTAATTAACGCCCGGCCGGCCAGCAGATCCACGCCTACTTTTTTTAATTTTCTGGCGCTGGAACCAGTTAAAACAAAGAGCCAGCCTTTTTTTTCTTCTATTAAGCTATGGACCACGTCGAGCAGTTCAGGTACCTTTTGGACTTCGTCTAAAATAAATATTTTTTTTGTTTCGTTTCCGTGGACATAGTCAATAAAACGTTCTGGTCGGGCTTTATAATTTCTGAAAACGTCCGGCAACAATAGATCGATATATGAGGCTTCTGCAAAAAGCGCTTTGATAAGCGTTGACTTGCCGGTCCCGCGAGGGCCAAAGAGAAAGAAGCTTTGTGATGGCGCCTCAAATAATCTACTTATTCTTTCCATTATTAGTCCATATATGGAATATCATATTCCATATATTATATTATAAAGTGAAATAATGAAGTCAATTGATTCCCCACAATCCCGCCGGAATTTCAGATAAAACGATAGGGGGACGGGGGGCCTGTGGTAAAGGTTGAGGTGGTGGCAGTGTCCCGTCCGGCCTGTCCGCAATATAGTCCAGCCAGCCTTGAGCTTCCGTATGCATAGTTTGTAGCAGAGGAGATATCCTTCCTCTAGTGGCTGATAATGTCCTCTCTAAATAGTTACGGGCGGCGGCATTATCATGAAGAGCAATATGTGATTTGGCCAGCATCAGCCAGGCGCGCAACATGGTTAAATTGGGAGTGTGGGGCGGGATGACCAGATGCAGGGCGGCTTCTTCTGTCCGCCTGATGGTGTTGGCAAAATCAATGTTAGTAAAGTTCCCGGAGAGGTAAAGAGCCAGTTCGATCTCACCTTTGCGTACCAGAGTTTCCAAATAATAATTCCGTTCTTCGTCGCGACTCGACCAGAAAGCGCTTTCGTCTCTCTGCCTGATTTCATCAAGGTCAGCTATGGCCGCGTTAATCTCCCGAAGAGCGGTCTCCATCTCGATTATTTGCCCATTCGGAGGCGCAGTTGCCGCCCGGAGCTGGTGGCCATAGGCCGAGCTTAAATGGCGGCGGGCGTTAAAATAGGTAAACATCCGAGGGTCGATTTGGGAATTGAGGATAAATATTCCAAAATCCCAGCGAGTTTGACGTAAAAATTGATCTCGGACGCGGAAAGAGAGACTAGCCGCATCATCACCAAAATGAAGGGATATCCACTGATCAATCCCTGGAGCAAAAGGTTGGGCGGCAAATGGCTGGCGTGTTTCGAGCCCCCCCCAGGCGGGATAACGATTGTTAATGATACCGATGATATTTTCTACGTGGTGGAGCATTCTGTCAGCGTTGTCAAAGTCCGGCAGCGAAAAATAATAATCAGCAGCGCTTAAGAGAGAGCGCAGCGCCAAGAAATTATCGACGTATAGTGGGAAATAGGGATAAAGGGCCTGGTTCAGATAACTGTGTACGTCTCTGGGAGAACAAAGATTAATCAGTTCTGGCGGACAGGGGACGGTATTTCTCCATCCCGAAACCGGTGGCCGTATACACGATGGGAAAACCATGGCGGCATAAGAGCAAATCCCTAATTCAGTTGTGGCAATGGTGACGCGGTAACCGACTTCGCCGCTCATCAAGCGGTCCTGGCTTATTCTTGAAGCCGTCATTGCCCTTTGCAGCCATATTGGCTCATTACGGAGCAGCGCACGCTGCGCATAGATATTGGCTTCGTCATTATAAGCTTCAGTGGCGAACTGTGGCCGCCGGCTGGTAACAGAGAGCGGAGATTCCTCGATTCTATGTAATTCTCCCACCGCTTCATCATAATGGCCGAGCGCAGTCAGTGTATTGGCCAAGCCCAAAGAGGTTTGATAGCCCAGATCCCTAAATTCTGTTACCCGATGTCCCCAGAGAGTTCTTTGGGCGGCGATCCGGCGCTCTATTCCTCGAGCCCGATCAACATAATTAGGCCACAGTCCTGTGCCGCTGGCCATGATGTTTGAGACGAGGCTGGAAGCTTCTTCGCTAGAAAGTCCATCTGCCAGCGGGTCTAAGAATACCTCCCAGTCAGGACGGATAGCTTCCGGTATATAGGCGGCCCAGGAACTGACGATAAAAACTCTGTCGCCGAGAGACACAACTCCTCGATCATGGAAGTCTCTGGCGTCAATAGCGCCTCCCAGCCTTGAGGCAGAAGCTTCTGCCTGGGCGGCTCTGGTTGGTCCCCAGTTGGCTATTAGCGTATCGCTGCACGGCTGGGGCGGATGGCAGGCGGTAACAAAAATTTTTCCAGCGCGAGGCATAATCGTAATGCCGCTGTAATAATTTTCATCGATAACCGGCGGATAAAAACGTTGTTTAACGTAGGCGCCGGTATAAATGGCGGTTCCAGCCAAACCTAAAGCGAATAAGGGGGCAAAGACTTGATTTTTTCTTAACTCTTTCGCTATCATCCCCGGGATTGAAGCAGGAGGCAAGCGATCATAAGTTTCTATGAATGATCCCGGCCAGTATTTCCGGGAACCTAGTTTAGCGGCTAAAGAGAGAGCTGCCGTGGCGCAGGCAACGACAAAGAGCGGCGGCAAAAATTGCATAGAAGCAGAGGCTAGAGCCCCCGCGCCGAATACTAGGAGAAGAGACGTAATCTCATTGGATATAGTCTTTAATTCTCCGACACGACCGTTTCCGGCGGTAAAGGCGGCTAAGAGAGGCTCTGTATTGACGGCGGGGAAATCCGGCAGTGTGCCAAACATGTGGGAATTGGGATCTCTTTCAGCCAAAAAGTCTTTGTCGTCGGCAGCACGGGTTTTTTTTAATAAATCGTCATTTATGCCTTTAACTTTTTCGGTAAAATCATCAACATCTTTTTTCTCAACTAAAAGCGGGAGCTGGTATTGGTGAAATTCAGCAGAATTCCCCGGACGATGGGCGGCGCTCCAATCCACCAGTCCGTATTCTGCCGCTGTCTGAAAAATCATTCGCCGTTTTTCAGCTGCTAGCCAGTTCCAAGCTTTTTCATGTTTTGGATCGAACCAATTGTCTGGTCTTTCTATTTGAGCTTTAAGTAGAGCAGAAAGCTCTACTGCTAATTTGGCCCGATCGTAGCCGAGATAGTCTTTGCACAGTTGTGATGCCCAGGGGGAAACTATGTTATGCCAGTGCATTCCTAATCCACCGCTGCTGCGGGAAAAAGGGGAGACAGTTTGCCGCCAAAACCGTCTAAGCGGCCTGGTGACAGATCTTTTAACTTCTAACGCGCTTTCGTATATGCCCATACATTTATCCTCTACGCCGCCAAAGGCAGAGGTGGTAAATTATTCTCCACCCTCCTGGCAGTTTCATTCTTAATCCACTTGCTGGGAGATTGCAAACCACGGATACCATGACGTCGGCAAATCTGCAGCAGCTGCTGGGTAATGATAAATTCTTTAGAAGTCGCCAGCAGGTTGATCACATATTCCTGCGCCGTCTGTTTGCTAGCTTTAACATTCATGTCTCTTTCGGCTTTGGCCGCTATAGTCATTTCCAGGCCGGACAAGACGTCCAGGATCTGATAGATAGCGTAGCGATAAGGATGGGCAATGCCTTGATGGATATTGCCGTGTTCGTCCATGCCGTCAATTTTTTGAAGTAGTTTCCAAAGCTCCTCGCGTTGGGACTGCAGTTCTTCGTAAGATGGGGTCTCCTTGGCGGCTGTTTGTCGGGCCGCCCGCAGAAGAAACGTTTGTTCACGATCTAAATCTCTGTAATAATTATGACGCTCGCTGGTATTGCGTTTGGTGTGTATTTCTAATTCTTTTTCAGCCTGGCGAATATAGCGGCGTGCGCCCCAGAGTTGCGCCGCGGAATAGAGGCCAAAACCGACGTTGGCCATAATGGCAATATTTAAAGCGCTAATGAGAGCAGGCAGGCCAACAATGCCCAAAGCAATGCCGCTGGCAGCCAAAAGCCCTATGCCGACTCGGGCGGCTGTCTTTTGCCAGCCTTGCTTCATAAAAGTGGTTTTGCCCAGGAGAGAAATAGCGACAGGAATAGCGGCGATTCCAAGAGGCAGAGCCAAACAGCCGACGGCGCCGGTTATCATCAGAAGCATTGAAGCGCCGGCGACGGACAGGCCGCAGCTTAAACCCAGCCCGGTTAAAAGACGGCGATTGACTTTCGGGACGACTTCGCCGGTCGCGCCGGTGGTCATGATAAAATAACAATATTGCTGACGCAGTAAAAATTGGTTCATCCCTCGATCCATAAAACCGGCTAGCAAACTTAACCCTATTATTGGATTGCGCCATAGACCAGTGCTAAATAGGCCGTATCCCAAGGAAAGGAGTTGACGTCCATAGTTCATGGAAGAGGCCATTGTGCGGAATAACCAGGCGGCTGTAAACATGCTTAAATCTACAGGATAGGGTAATATATGCCCTGCGGAACCAAGATAAACAGGAATCCCTAAATGTTTGACGATCTGGGCAATAAAATCAAAATACCAGGTTCGGCCGGCGGAGACTTCCGAAATTTCACCCCAAGCCATGGTAATCGGTCTCGTGCCAAGGAAGCGGCCGCGCAATAAATCTGTGGCCGCCAAAATGAAGGGGAGGTAAAATAAGGCTGTGCTTAAATTATAACGTTTCGAATCTTGAGTGTCGTAACGTCCTAATTCTTTTTCAGCCGCGGCCAGCATGACCGTTTCCCTAATTGCCCACATACGGAGTCCCTTAAGCCAGGTACTCAATTCTTTCTGTGTGTCTTCAGAGACTCCAGGCGGACCAAATTCGCACAAGAAATCACAGACTTTTAACCAGTTCGGGTTGTTTGTTCCCAAAACATCGACAACTGATTCTTTCAGGACATCCCGGAAAGACATTGTATGAGTCCTCCCGCTCTCGACGGCCCGACCGCGCAAGCCTTTTTGACGGTTGATTGCAAAAATTTCTCCCATGCGCATTAAAACATGAGGCAAGCTTTTGACCACCAGCCCATAAAAATATGGGTCACGAGGATTTTCAGATGAAATATTGTTATTTTCGCCAAAACGAGTTTGGGGGCCGATGACAGAAGAGATAAGAGCGCGGACACTGGAGAGGGTGGGATCAAATTGTTGAGAGAGAGACTCAACTCTTGCGTCCTTACCAAAAACTTTGCCAATCAGCCACCCCAACCCCTCCGGCCTGGCCGATTCTGTCAGGGTGATCGGCACCCAGACAGTTTTGTCTTTAGCCACGCTTACCTGTGCGGCGGCGTCAGCCCAAGCCGGCGCGATTGTTACCCGCTGGCCTGGGTTGGCTGTCAAGTGGGTTGTTAATTTTTCTGGACAGGCAACAGTCTGGTGTTCCACGCGGTGGATATATAACCTTAAAACGCCATCCTGCAGATCAATGCGCGGGGCGTAACGCCGGGTCTCGGGGGTATAACAGGCGCTCTGATAGAAATCATTCTGTGATGACATCTCTGCCTGGTGATTGTCCAACAGAATTCTATTATCATTGTCTGTAAAACAAGAGGGGCCTAACGTCAATCTCTTTGATTCTTTTGGCGCTTCTGGAGTGCAATAATGGACAACAACCCCTTTCCTGCTCACGTCAACTCTTCTTATCCAGCTGATGTTGCCGATCTTGGCTTCGATCTTTTGGGTGGCTTCTTCCGTCAGGTTGTAAATGTAAAGAGATTGGTTGCGGAAGAGGCCGACGGTAGGGCGTTTTCTTCTTATGACATCCAACATTCCGTCTTCTCTGCCGCTGGGGACTATCTCAATGACCGATTCGGCAATTTCTTTGCGATCAAACCGGAAATTATCATCAAAAACAACTATTTGCCGCTGGCAAACAGGTTTACCATCCTGGCTAATTAGTTTTCCGTCTTGGTCCCGATCATAAGTATGGACCATCCCTAACATCCGGCCTTTGTAATTTTTTTGCTCGCCGCCTTCGACTGGAACGGGCGATAAATTTCCGTGGGGATCGAGGTAGACATCGCCGCTATCGTTCACCGCAACGATCTTTTGACCGATCTTCGCTTCGTGGCTTTGCGCCCAGCCAGGCGGGACATGAACCATCATGCCGCGGGAGAGGCGGACATCGCTGACAACGACTTCCCCCCCTCTCGTCTCTACTTTATAATAAATTGGCGTCGATGTTGCGGTCGCTTGCTGCGGCTTATTATTTAGCAGCGGATATTCGCCGTCGCGGCAGCGGGCGAAAGCGACCAGGCCGTCTTCATAAGTCATTTTTACAAAAATAGCGTCGCCCCAGCGGTAGGGATTGCGCATCTGGTTGTTGACCCGCAACGTGTGTTTTCCATCCGGTAAATAAAGTTCTCTCCAGTATTGGGGTGGGTCAACCGGCAGGGTGCGCACCCCATTTTTGAAGAGATCTTGCACAATTATTCTAATGGCGGGAGCGACAAGGCTATCGAATTCATCTAGACCGGCAATAGCGCTGGGTGTGTCCGGATCATATTTTTCAGAGATCATCGCCAAAGTCTCACCTTTAAGCTCGCCTTCGACTTTTTCATCTTCCAGCATTCCGACGTCGGTCAAAGCATCCCAAACATCTATGCCGCGCGGCGCGCACAGTAATAATTTTTCAACTTCGTGATTGAATACAGATAGAGCTCCCCCCAGGTCAAACCTGACCGGTCGCTGAATGAATCTATTGGTAATGATCCCTGTTTCGTTGTCTGCTTCAAGATATTTTTGTTTTTTAAGTTCCTCCCATATCGCTTGCCCATTTGTCTTTTCGAAGGTCTTTTCTAGCTGTGCCAATGAAATAATTCCCTGGCCAAACTTAGCCAGGAATTTGGCTTTAACGATCCCGCGGTATATCAGGGTAAATTTTTCGACAGCGCCGCCAACGATTTTAATGACAGCCTGGCGCAAAGCGGGCCAGATGTCAGAGACATCGGGCTTCAGACCGACATGGACTTGATCGCGCTGGGAGACATAGGGGATAACAAATTCTTGTTTCACCTGATTTCCGTCTTTATCAGTAACATCCTGTGTAACAGATAATTCTAATCCGGCTACCACTGGCTCGCATTGTTTCACGTTGCCGGCGCCAGCCTGATGCGCGCGCGAATTAGCAAAACAATATTTAGTATCGCCAATGAGGCCAAGCGGAAAACGGAGCATAAGCTGCAGATGGGTATCTTCTTCACAAAGTTTCAGAAGGGCCGCCAGGAGCATGGGATTAACCGGGACATCATTTTTGTCTATGGTATTAAGCATGGTGGCATCTTTGACGTGGCGAACGGAGAGGAGAGAGACTTTTGGTTGTTTGTCGGTAGGGATAATTTCTCGCGGTTTGGCTGAATCCGGTGTCTTAAAGACAGTTGCTTCTTCTTTCCCGTTGATGGCCAGTCTGTGGCCGTTATTTAGATCTTGTGCTTCTTTTCCTTCTCGTAGGACAATACTTCTTATGGAGGGGACAGCGCTATCATCAGGATTGACATAATAATCTCCTGGAGCGATGGTTACGGATTCCTCATTAATTTCCACTCTGGCTGGTTGGGTTCCTATCTTGAAATTTTCTGCTTCAGTAGGTGTGTTGTCGATTGATTCCACAATCGGTGAGGTGGAATCAGAGAGGAGAGATTTTCCATCCGGCCGTTTGGAATTCTGGATGCCAAAGGCGACGTTCCCCCTTCTTATCCAAATGCGTCGAGCTCTCTTTTCCGCAGGATCAGTAGGGAGGGCGTCATAACGGAAGTTAGGGTTGTCTATCTCTGTCCAATTACCGATGATCCAGTCTTCATTTGGCGCGCCGCCCCGCGCCGCGCCGGGGACCTCCAGACGATAAAAAGTCGTTCCTCGATAGCGGATAAGACTGCAAACGTTTTCGACTTTACGAATTTCCATGTCGTCGCCGGCGATGGCTTTTCTGGTTGCCACCGTAATCGTGACAAATTCCGGGTCATAGCGGTGGAGCAACTCGTGCCAGTTAGAGTAGAAGTCATCTTCGGAAATTTGTGCGGGTTTTTCCGGAGTATTATCAAGTTGGGCTTCAAGCTTGTCCGCTCTCCCCTGTAATTCCAGCGCTAATTTTGAGAGCTCTTCCAAACAAGCGCGGCGTGTTTCTAAACCAAAAGCTACTTCGTTACGGGTCTCAAAATATGGTTTTTTTTCTAGGGTAAAGATCTTCCCCCTGATGCCTTCTTCACTTGTGTCTTCTAATTTTCGCGCTAATTTTCTCAAGTTAGCGATAAGTTTTTGATATTTTTCTTCCAGTGTACTGGAATCAGCCACCCCATCATGAAGAGAGTCAAACATCTCTTGCTGCAATTTTTTGACATTGGCAACCAGATCAAGTTCATTGGCAATTTGTGCGGAATTACCAGCGTTGAGGATTCTGTCGTACATGCAAAGGAAACTGGTATCAGGCAGACGGTTAAGGAGTGCGCCAAATAGCAACCCATAAACGTGTTCAGCCACGCCGGTGTGGGGGTTGACAAAGAGAACTCTCACGTTTTTAAATAATCGTTTTATCTCCATTTCACCGAGAGGATCGTGTGCCGAAGCCATCTGGTTGAGCGTATTGCCGGATGAAGTATTGAAAGTGTGGAAGACGCCATGCAATTCACTAAAGAATAGGGTCATAAATGATCCCAGGATTGTGGCGGCGGCAACGGGGACGATAAGAGAAGATGTAAAATAGCCTACGACGCAGGCAGTAGCCAGCCCGCCAGCGAGAGAGATGGTATTGCCCCAGACCTTGAAGCTATCGATGAATTTTACCCATTCCGTACTGGAGTAGGTCGCCGGCTTGTAATAATATCTCGTCGCCATGGTCGCCATAAAAGCCACGGCGGGGACTGCCATGGGGAGATAAGCCCAATTCCCCACTGCGGCAGAAAGATTTAAGAAGACAAAGGCGGCGGCGGCGCCCCAAAGCAGGAGGCGCGTGCCGAAATAATTTACTTCAGCGGTGTTAGAGAGGCAGGCAAGCGCCAGCGTCATTTTGACAGAGTCTTTCTCTCCCGGGTCCAATTGTCCGCCGCGGGCCAGAGTATATAGTTTGAAATTTATTTTTAAATACGAATGAAGCGCCGAACCAAGGCCGCTAAGAAGAGCAACTCTGCCTCCCGGGCCTATTTGATCGAAGACATTGCCGATGTTGAGATGGTTGTTGACAAAAAGTCTGGTTAATAAGTAACCGTCGATCGCATAGACAATGGGAGAAAAAGTTCGCGCCAGGAGATTTGTAGAAATTTTTGCCCCCCGCCAGAAATAGCCAGCGGCCGAATTTTCAGCTTCTGCTGGAATGGCGGTGTTTACTTTAGCGGAGAAGGCGCAAATAGCAGTCAGGCCGGCCATAACAGTTGGGAAGCTAAGGGGGACGGTGACGCCGAGCCAGGCGACGCCGGTGACGACGGCGGCGATGGCTAAGGCAGATTTTAGAGAGGAACTAATGACATGCGGCATTGATGAATCGGAATAAATAATCCAGCTGTAACCCGCCCGAACAATTTTTTCTAAATGGCTGCCAAAGAGTTCTGTGCGATCAAAATTAAAACCAATTTCAATCTCTGGCTCCACTCCTTCTAATTTATGGGGAGTAGCGCCGCGGAGCATATGTTCTTTGATATCACCGAGACTGGGCAGTGAGCCAAAACGGCTTTTTAGAATACCGTCTTTGACTAATTGTTCTAAAAGGAGGGACTGATCAGGCTGGGTTGCTTCGCGCCTTAATTGCGCCGCCAACTTTGCGCGTTCGGCATAGCCCAGCCAGTGCAGGGCGCTTGTCCAGGTAGAGGTAAAACAGCTTCTTGTCATTGACGTCCAAGAGATCATCTAACACCACCCATTCTTTCTACTAATATATAATATATCGTCAGATTATTAGAGAAATTTCACATCATCTCCGGCCATGTCTACCATCCAAAGGCGGATAAACCGTCAGGCAAGCAGGCGGCGCTAGAATAAATGTAGAGGCTGTCTTGACAAGCACCATTTTTACGGTTAAAATGGTGGCATGCTGTACAGAAGAAAATTAATACAGCCAACAAAAGCCTTCTTCCTTTTTGGTCCTCGCAGCGTAGGCAAATCAACCTGGCTGCGCCAAAACTTCCCTAACGCCTATTCTATTGACCTTTTAGCCAGTCGGATAAACTTAGAATATCTCAAAAATCCTAGCCGATTGAACGTTTAATTACTTATGGCTCTTTACCTGCCAGTATAAACGCGGCTACTAATGCCGAGCGCGATGATTTTTTGCGGATTGGAAGGGCCGGTCGCTGGAAACATGGTTATTTCATGAATTGTCTGCTTATCTCCACTATTCCGGTGTTGGCGGGACACTAAGCTATTGGCGCACTCCCTCAGGCAGTGAGGTGGATTTTATCTGGCAAAAAGGCAATCGAATAATTGCGATAGAAGCAAAGGCAGCCAAAAATTATACACATAAATTTGGAGCGGGGATCCGTTCGTTGGAAGAAGGGCTTAAGCTCCATCAGCAGTGGGTTGTATATCTAGGAGAGAAAACGCTAAAAGATGGCCATCTTCATGTGGCGCCAGCGCTTAAATTTGCCAAGCTATTATCACAAGGAGAAATAATCGATTAAAGAAAATCCAGCTCTTTCTTAAATTGAGTGGGTAAATTAAAATAGGGAGAAAAAAGAACGAGAAGGGCAAATCAACGCTTCAGTGTTTCCTTATTTGACTCACTGCCAATAAGCCACTCAACAGCGGAAGAAATATTGGGGGCAGCATTAGATAGTCAGAAAGCGGCCTTGTTTGCAAAATATATAGAAGGGATAACATTATAAATGGTCGACAATATTTCTAAAGTTTACGACCCGACCGAAGTCGAGCAGAAATGGTACAAGATTTGGGAAGAGTCCGGTCTTTTTAAACCAGAAGAAGATTCAGCTAAACTTTCTTTTACGATTGTCATTCCGCCACCGAATGTAACCGGCTCTCTCCACATGGGCCACGCTTTAAATAATTCTATTCAAGATCTGCTCATTCGATATAAGCGGATGAATGGTTTTAATGCCCTCTGGATCCCTGGCACCGATCATGCCGGTATCGCGACGCAAAATGTCGTTGAGCGTGAACTGAAAAAAGAGGGAAAGACCAAGGATGATTTAGGTCGTGAAAAATTTATTGCCAAAGTCTGGGAATGGAAAAAAGAATACGGCGGCCGTATTACGCAGCAATTGCGGCGCCTCGGCGCTTCCTGTGACTGGTCGCGTGAGCGCTTTACAATGGATGAGGGGTTGTCTAAAGCCGTCAGACGTCACTTTGTGCAGCTATATAATGAAGGGCTAATTTATCGGGGCAAACGGATTATTAACTGGTGTCCAAGATGTCAGACGGCTCTGTCCGACATTGAAGTTGAACATGAAAATAAAAAATCCCACCTTTGGCATTTAAAATACGGTCCTCTGATTGTTGCCACTACTCGTCCTGAAACAATGCTCGGCGATACAGCGGTTGCGGTCAAACCTCACGATGAACGCTATAAACACCTCTGGGAAAAAACCATTGAATTGCCTCTAGTTGGTCGACAAATTCCCATTATAAAAGATGATTTTGTGGATATAGCCTTTGGGACGGGCGCGGTTAAAGTTACTCCTGCGCACGATCCCAATGATTATGAAATGGGGCAGCGGCATAATTTGCCGATGATCAACGTTTTAACACCCGACGGGAAAATTACACTTCAGGAATTTTCGGCAGAGGGAAAAGAGAAACTAAAAGAACTGGAAGGCTTGGATCGATTTAAAGCTCGTGAACGAATTGTGCAGAGGCTGGAAGAGCAAGGTTTGCTGGTCAAAATCGAAAATTATGAAACTTCGATCGGTCACTGTTATCGCTGTAAAACAATTATTGAACCGTATCTTTCAGATCAATGGTTTGTAAGAGTTGGCCCCCTGGCGGAAAAAGGGGTGGCGGCGGTCGAGGAGGGGCAGATTAAGTTTGTTCCTGATCGTTGGACTAAGGTTTATTTACAATGGATGACTAATCTGCGCGATTGGTGTATTTCCCGTCAACTCTGGTGGGGCCATCAAATACCGGCATACTACTGTAAATCCGAAATCCGAAATCCTAAATCCGAAATAAATTCTAAATCAGAAATACAAAATACTAAACTATGCGAGGAAATTATTGTGTCGGAAACGAAACCGGAAAAATGTCCGAAATGCGGCGGGACAGAGATCGTTCAGGACCCGGACGTTTTTGACACGTGGTTCTCTTCCGCTCTTTGGCCATTCTCAACGCTAGGCTGGCCCGATGAGACGCCAGATCTGAAAACTTTTTATCCGACGGACGTTTTGGTGACCAGCTACGATATTATTTCTTTCTGGGTGGCGCGCATGATTATGGCGGGACTTCATTTTATGAAGCAGGAACCTTTCCATACTGTTTATATTCATGGTCTCGTCAAAGATATCCACGGAAAGAAGATGAGCAAGTCGTGGGGGAACGTAATCGACCCGCTGGAAGTGATAAATAAGGCGGGAGCGGACGCTTTGCGCTTTGCTTTTCTCTCCTTAATTGCTGGTCAGGGACAGGACGTTAAATTGTCGGAAGATAGAATTACCGAAGCCCGCAACTTTGCCAATAAGATTTGGAACGCTAGCCGCTTTGTGCTGATGAATACCCCCTCTTCTTTTCTCCCCCTTATTAAGGGGGAGAATGTCGAACGAAGTGAGACAAGTGGGGGTGAAACCCTGGCCGACCAATGGATCCTGGCCCGCTTAAATCAGACGATTGCTGATGTTTCTAGAAACATTGAGACTTATGAGTTTGGCCAGGCGGCGCACCAGCTTTATGATTTTATCTGGGGGGATTTTTGCGACTGGTATATTGAAATGTCGAAGAGCGATCTCTATTCCGACGATAAAAAACGCAAAGAGCAGGCCATAAAAGTTTTAATTTATGTTTTGGAAAAGACTTTAAGATTGCTTCACCCCTTTATGCCGTTTATTACCGAGGAGATTTGGCAGACGTTGCTGTCAACGAATCTTCTATCAACGGATGATAAAATGCCGTGCCTGCCGGCCAGACGGCCCGTATGGGCAGGCAGGAATAAACGAATAGAAACAATAAATGATCAGAAACCGTTTCTCATGAAACAGGCTTGGCCGACGGTGGAAAAACAAAAAGAATCAGAAAGTCTGGCAGCTGTTGAATATCTAAAGGCGTTGATTACTGCGATTCGGAATATCAAAGCGAATTATTCCTTACAAACCAAAGAGGTTGATCTGGTGCTATGTCCGAGTGTTAAGGAAAAAGCTTATTTGCTGGCAGGGCAGGGATATATCAAACAATTAGCCAAAGTTGCTAAGATTGAAATAGTGGATACTATTGAAACACCAAAACAATCGTCTTCGCTAATTGTTGGGGAGACCCAAGGGTTTGTGCCTCTCAAAGGTTTGATTGATGTTGAAAAAGAAACTGCCAGACTGAAGAAGGAGCAAGATAATGTTGTCGGCAGTCTGGAACGATTGAAACAACTTCTTGTTAGTCCCGATTTTCTGGCTAAGGCGCCTCCTGAAGCGGTGGCTAAGCAGAAAGTGGCCCAGCAAGAGTTAGAGGATAAACTGAAGATAGTCTCTGCAAGGATGAAGGAGCTTAGTTCATCTTTTTACTTGTTCATTTAGTCTTTTTAGTCGTTTGATATCGCAATTTGCGATATCAAGTTTGAATCTTATTGATTGATATTTGAGGTTTATTTGTTATTTGTAGCTTGGAATTTAATCAGGCCGCCGCCACAATCTTTACAATCCTCTTAATCTCTTTGGCGTGGCCACTGATAAACGATTGACCTTCCGGTCTCTCTAGTCTAATATTTATCCGATGGACCACAAACAGGAAATCTACTGCACCGGCGATCCGGTCATTGACCGGGAGATTGAAAAATTAGCTGCCCGCTATAGCACTCCTCATTCCCGCTTTTATCTGCGCGAACTTTTTACCACCGTTATCAAGCTTTATCTGGATGAAGCTGATGAACACAATTTGTACATGGCCAATGTTACCTTAAAAGAGCTGCGCCACATTTTCCGGACGTTCACTAAATACCGCGGCACGCGCAAAGTTGTCATTTTTGGCTCTCACCGGACGCCGGCTAAGGCGGCTGAATATAAAATGGCCCAGGCTTTTGCCGAAGAGATGGTCAAGCTGGGCTACATGGTGATCACTGGCGGCGGCGGCGGGGTGATGGAGGCGGGGAATAAAGGGGCGGGGAACCAGGGGTTTGCCATTAAAATTAAATTGCCCCTGGAAATGGCGCCTAATCCATATGTTATCCGCGGAGAAAAACTGATCAATGTCCGCTACTTTTTTACCCGTAAGCTAACATTTATAAAAGAATCGGACGCGACAGTTTTATTCCCCGGCGGGTTTGGCACGCATGATGAGGGCTATGAGGTGTTAACCCTGCTGCAGACCGGACGTTGTCTACCGCGGCCGGTGATTTTTATCGATCCGCCCGGCTGTTCCTACTGGAAACAATGGCGGCAATTTCTGGAAAAAGCGCTGCTGAAAGATAATTATATAACCAAAAATGATTTTGGCATTTTTTCCATCGTAAATTCTGTCCCGGCGGCGGTTAAGGAGATTACAAATTTTTATCGAATTTACAATTCTATCGTCTATGGAAAAGATATGACAGTGATCCGTTTAAACCAGCGGGTGTCGGAAAAAGGATTAAAGAATCTTAGCCGCCAATACCGCGATATTATGACAGGAGAGATCAAGCCTTGCGGGCCGCTGCCGAATGAAGTTCGGACCAAAGAATTTTTAGATCTTCCCCGTATCGGTTTTGATTTTGACCGCAAGAGTTATAATCGACTGATCCAACTGATCAAGGATATTAATCAAGCTGGTTTAACAACATGAATCCACTCCTGCCTGAATCTGGCGATGGCCGCGGCATCAAAGTTCGCCAAAACAGGGGCTTCTCTTCCCTCCTGAATGGCGGTCAGCGCATCATATAATTCCTGGGTCAGCGGGCCGACTTCATTATTATTGAATATGTGCAAATCACCTTTGTGTTCTATTTCGCCAACGGGACAGATAACGGCCGCTGTGCCGGTGCAAAAAACTTCTTCGGCACGGAGGGCAAAAGAGAGAGAAAGCTCGCATTCAACCACCTTCAGTCCTCGCGCCCTGGCCAATTGGATGACGCTGTCTCTGGTTATTCCGGGGAGAATTGTCCCGGAAAATTTTGGAGTATAAAGAGTATCTCCTTTGACAAAGAAAGCATTAGCGGCGCCAACTTCTTCAACCAACATCCCTGAACTATCGAGCCACAGCACCTCACCAAAACCGGCCGCTTTGGCAGCGGCGCCGGCCACCATGCCGGCGGCATAATTTCCGCCCGCCTTGACATTGCCCACACCGCCGGGACCGGCCCGATGATATGCGGTTTCGACGCACAGCCGGATCGGCTTAAAACCGCCTTTGAAATACGGCCCAACTGGACTGACGTAAATTATCAGCGCTTCTTCCGGCGCCGGTTGGACACCCAGTCCGGCCCCAATGCCAAATTGGATTGGACGTATGTAAAGAGCCGCTTGCAGTCCGGGAGGAGGGACAAAATCTTCATTGGCCAAAACGGTCATTATTACGGCGGCAAGGCCGAAGTCAACAGGAATTGGGGTCATGGCTAATCTGGCGGCAGTCCTGGCCAGTCTTGATAAATTGTCGCGCGGTCGGAAAAGAACAATGCTCCCATCTTCCTGGCGGAAAGCTTTCATCCCCTCAAAACTTTCTTGTCCGTAATTGAGAGCAACGGCAGCGGGGTTGATCGGAAATTCCTGAAACGGATATATTGCATCGGCCAATGAAACGGTGGTCCGTTGCCAATCGCCGCCTTTAGAAATTTTGGAGAAGAACATAGCCCGGCTGGGATTTAAGGCAAAAGGTAAATGCGCCCAGTCAATCTGGGAGATGTGGGAAAAAGGTTGAACTATAAATTTGTTCCCAAGGGATTGATCTATAAAGCGATCTTTAGCCTCGAATAATTGCGGCCGTTCCTTTAAAAAAGCTCTTCCCCAATCGAGAGCGCTATTGGAAACATAAGTCTGAACTTCTAGACCAGAGGATAAAACTTGACGTCTTAAGTTATCTGGAAAATCGCTTGTTCTAGCGAGAAAATACCCTTCCCTCCCCTGGTCTTTGTCAATCAGAAAAATAGCAGTTCCAATCACTCCGCCGACGTCAAGTGAAGCTACTACTCTCATTGTATTAACGTCTAAATCACTGAATCCGATTCTATTAGCGAAGTTTGTGGTTGGATCAACTCCCTTTCTTCCCCAATCTTTTGGAGTATACTCTCTCAAAACCATTCCAACATTATGTCGTGAGACCATAATTTTAAAGACATTTAGCCGTCTTACTCCCCCAGTAATAACCATTTTTATTTCCCCTTTCTCTCCAAAATATTTTTATAATATTTTATCTTTTTTATCTTCTAATTTTTTATCCTAAAATGTTATCGGCTGGTAAGTTAAAAAATTTCAGGCGATTTTTCAAAGCCGCAATCCGCGACCTTGAATAGCCCTCTTTCGCTGGGTTGTGCCTCAAGATGAATTCCGCTATAATCAACAAGGTCATGAGTTATGACAAAAGCAATCCTCGCACTTGAAGACGGGACAATTTTCCACGGGCACTCTTTTGGCGCAGAAGGCGAGTGTTGCGGCGAAGTTGTGTTTAACACTTCCCTCACTGGTTACCAGGAAATCTTAACCGACCCTTCCTACAAAGGCCAAATTGTAACGATGACTTATCCTCTGATCGGCAATTATGGTGTTAATGCCGAGGATGTTGAGTCGAGCCAGCCTCAATGTGAAGGTTTTATTGTCAGAGAAAATTCCCGGATTGCTTCTAACTTCCGTTCAACTTTAAAGCTTGACGAATATTTAAATAAAAATAATATTGTTGGCATTGAGGGAATTGATACTCGGATGCTGACAAGAAAATTGCGGATCAGCGGGTCGCTCAAGGGGATAATTTCTACAGTCGATCATAATGAAACCAGCTTAGTCAAAAAAGCTAAAGAGTCGTTGGGGGTCGAAGGGGTTGATCTCGTTAAAGTTGTGACGTGCAGGAAGCCATACTCTTGGAATGAATCTACTTATACTTTAAATTCTAAATCCGAAATCCTAAATTCTAAACAAATTCTAAATACTAAATCTCAATTTAACGTCGTGGCTTACGATTTTGGGATCAAATTCAACATATTGTGGAACCTGCAGGCGATTGGGGGCAATATAACAGTCGTTCCGGCTGATTTCCCGGCGGAAGAAGTTTTAAAAATGAATCCCGATGGGATTTTTCTCTCCAACGGACCAGCGGACCCGGCGGCGGTAACTTACGCCATCGAAAATATTAAACAATTATTGGGGAAGAAACCGATTTTTGGAATTTGCTTGGGGCACCAGTTGCTCGGGTTGGCTTTGGGCGGCAAAACTTATAAACTTAAATTTGGCCACCACGGAGGCAATCAGCCGGTCAAAGATTTAAAGACGGGCAAAGTTGATATCACGGCGCAGAATCACTGTTTTGCGGTTGATGTTGATTCAATTCCTAAAGGCCTAGTTGAATTAACTCATATCAATCTCAATGACAGGACGGTGGAGGGGATGCGCTGTTTGAAAATCCCGGCTTTTTCTGTCCAGTACCATCCGGAGGCGGGGCCGGGGCCGCATGATGCGCATTATTTATTTCAACGATTTGCGGAGCTGATGGAGGCGAACGGGTAATGACAAATGTCCAATGTCAAATGACAAATGAAGGAGTTACTTGCGGTGACATTATTTATGCATTTATTGATAGCCAAAACTTAAATTTAGCGATAAAAAATGATATTCATGGTAAAAATGGGGATCTTTTGCATAAAGGTTGGGAATTGGACTTTGCCAAATTCTATCAACTTTTAAAAAATAAATATAGGGTTAATAAAGCATTCCTTTTTATTGGTTATAAAGCGGGCAACGAAAACTCGTACACTTATTTGCAGAAAATTGGATTTATTCTTATATTCAAGCCAATATTAATATCTAAGGATGGCAACGTGGTCAAGGGAAATGTCGACGCAGAACTTGTGCTTCAAGCGATGATTGAATTCGAAAATTATAATAAGGCAATTATAGTTTCTGGGGATGGTGATTTTCATTGCCTTATTGAATATTTGATCTCCAAAAAGAAGTTTTTTAAGTTGCTTATTCCTAATAAGATAAGATATTCGTCATTATTGCGGAAATTCGCTAATTATTTTGCTTTTGTGAACTTATGGGAGAAGAGGTTAAAAAAATGAAAGCAGACATCTGTCAGGGACAAACCCTTAACGTAGTCTGCCATCGTGATACTGATAATATTGTATCCTCTGGCCGTATGAATGTCAATAGCCCTACCACATTCATATATCGTATCAATAGTCAAATGACAAATAAAATGATATTAACACGACAGATTAGCGAGTCAATACATCCATTTGTCATTTGTCATTTGACATTTGACATTAAAGGGCAGGTTTAGCGATGCCAAAGCGTACAGATATTCGCAAGATCATGATCATCGGCGCTGGCCCCATCGTGATTGGCCAGGCGTGCGAGTTTGATTACTCGGGATCGCAGGCCTGCAAAGCGCTGCGCGAAGAGGGCTACGAAGTTGTTTTAGTTAATTCCAATCCCGCAACAATCATGACCGATCCGGAGATGGCTAACCGCACTTATATCGAGCCGATCACTCCGGAGATCGTCGCTAAAATTATTGAAAAAGAGCGACCCGATGCGCTATTGCCGACTTTGGGCGGGCAAACAGCCCTCAATACGGCAGTTGCTTTGGCGGAAATGGGCGTGCTGGAAAAATTTAAAATCGAAGTTATTGGCGCCAACATTGCTTCGATTAAAAAAGCCGAAGAGCGCGATCTTTTTAAAACGGCGATGGCTGAAGCGGGACTTGATTTGCCGCGCTCTGACTATGCGCGCACGATAGAAGCTGCCTGGACCGTCCTGGAGAGAATCGGCTTGCCAGTCATTATCCGTCCCAGCTTTACTCTGGCGGGAACCGGTTCCGGGATGGCTTACAACAAAGAAGAATTCGAAAAGATAGTTAAGCTGGGGCTGGAACTCTCGCCGACAACCGAGGTTCTGATTGAAGAAGATTTAACCGGCTGGAAAGAGTTTGAGCTCGAAGTGATGCGCGACAAGAAAGATAACGTCGTCATCATCTGCTCGATTGAAAATATCGACGCGATGGGCGTTCATACAGGAGATTCAATCACCGTGGCTCCGGCGCAGACATTAACCGATCGTGAATATCAAAAGATGCGGGATCAGTCAATTACCGTGATGCGGGCGATTGGAGTGGAGACAGGCGGCAGTAACGTACAATTCGCTGTCCATCCGACAACCGGCCGGATGGTTATCATTGAAATGAACCCGCGAGTCTCGCGCTCGTCCGCTTTAGCCTCAAAGGCGACCGGTTTTCCGATTGCTAAATTTGCCGCTAAACTGGCTGTGGGCTATACATTAGATGAAATTTCTAACGATATTACCAGGGAGACTCCAGCTTCTTTTGAGCCTTCGATCGATTATTGTGTCATTAAAATTCCCAGATTTACTTTTGAAAAATTCCCCGACGCGGAAAAAAAGATTGGGACTTCGATGAAGTCGGTGGGAGAGACAATGGCGATCGGGCGAACGTTTAAAGAAGCGCTGCAAAAAGGTTTACGGTCGTTAGAGATCGGTCGGGCCGGTTTTGGCGGTGACGGTAAAGATCAATACGATCCAGCGCTTTTACAAACGCGCTTAAGCGTCCCTAACGCAAAACGAGCATTTTATATACGCTATGCGCTGGAATCTGGAATGTCGATTGAAGAAGTTTATGAATTAACCAAAATTGATCGCTGGTTCCTGGATAATATGCTCCAGATAATTGAAGAAGAGCGAGAATTAAAGAAAAACAAAACTGAATTGCTTAAATCAAAAGATTTAATGCTGCGAGCCAAACAGTTTGGCTTCTCCGACCGTCAGTTAGCCGTTATGACTGGGAGGACGGAGATGGAGATTCGGACCATTCGTAAAGATTTGGGAGTGGCGGCGGTCTATAAATTAGTCGATACTTGTGCCGCGGAGTTCGAAGCCTATACGCCTTATTATTATTCGACGTACGAACAAGAGTGTGAAGTCCGGACCAATACTGGCAAGAAAAAAGTTGTCATTTTAGGTGGTGGGCCCAATCGCATTGGCCAGGGAATAGAATTTGATTATTGCTGCTGTCACGCCTCGTTTGCGCTAAAAGAAGAAGGATACGAAGCGATCATGGTCAATTCTAATCCCGAGACAGTTTCGACTGACTACGATACATCGGACCGCCTCTATTTTGAGCCCGTTACGGTTGAAGATGTCTTGAATATTATTGATAAAGAAAAACCCGATGGAGTGATTGTGCAATTTGGCGGACAAACTCCTCTCAATATTGCGTTAGGCCTTGAAGCGGCCGGTGTTCCCATTATCGGCACATCGCCCAAGTCGATTGATAAGGCCGAGGACCGTAAACTTTTCCAGAAGATGCTTAAGAAATTAAAACTGCTGCAGCCGGCCAATGGGACGGCAGTCAGTTTTGATCAGGCAAAACTGGTTGCCAAGAAGATTAGCTATCCTGTTGTTGTTCGTCCCTCTTATGTTTTAGGCGGGCGGGCGATGCGGATTGTTTATGATGAAGTCGAGCTGGAAGAGTATATGACTAAAGCGGTTTCGGCTTCTCCGGAGCGGCCGATCTTAATCGATAAATTCTTAAATGACGCGGTGGAGGTTGACGTGGATTGTGTTTCTGACGGCAAAAAAGTTGTTATTTGCGGAATTATGGAGCACATTGAAGAAGCGGGGATTCATTCCGGCGATTCCGCTTGTGTGATTCCGACGATTACTTTATCAAAAACTATTCTTGAAGAGATCAGAAAAGCGACCCAGGCGCTGGCCAAAAAATTGAAAGTCATTGGTTTAATGAATGTCCAATATGCTGTCCAGAATGGCCAGCTTTTTATACTGGAAGTTAACCCTCGTGCTTCGCGCACCGTCCCCTACGTCAGCAAAGCGACGGGGATTCTCTGGGCGAAGATTGCGACGAAAGTGATGATTGGCAGGAGCTTGAAGGACTTGGGGATTGAAAAAGAATTTATACCCAAACATTTTTCGGTCAAAGAAGCTGTTTTCCCTTTCAATCGTTTCCCCGGCGTCGATCCTGTTTTAGGTCCAGAGATGAAATCAACAGGGGAAGTGATGGGGATGGACGATGATTTCGGGATGGCCTTTATGAAATCGCAGATCGCGGCGGGGCAGAAGCTGACGACTGAAGGGAAGATTTTTATTTCAGTTAACGATCAGGATAAGCGGAAAATTATTGATATTGCCAAACGGCTGGCCAATTTAGGGTGTGAAATTGTGGCGACTGCCGGGACAGCGGAAGTTTTGCGCAAGAGCGGTTTAACCGTGGAAGAGGTGGCCAAGCTGGATAAAGGGCGGCCCGATATTATTGATTTGATAAAAAATCGGGAAGTCAGTTTATTGATCAATACTCCGGGCGGCAAAGAGACCAAAGCTGATGAGGGAAAAATCCGTTCTCTGGCTATTATGCAAAATTTACCGCTGGTCACGACCCTTTCGGGCGCTCGCGCGACGGCAACGGGGCTGGAAGCGGCGAAGAAGAAGGGGTTACCGGTCAAGGCGCTGCAGGATTATCATTAAGGCTTGACTTTGATAGTATCATATGATACTATCAATAATGATATGAGCCCACCATTTAAAATTACCGCTGAAATGTTGGACCTTTGCGCTGAGATTGCCCGGTTGCTGGGACAGTTTGAGGGCTTAAAAGCTTCTGTCCCCCAACCGCAATTGAGACGGAGCAGTCGGGTCAGGACAATTTATTCGTCCTTAGCGATTGAGGGGAATAAATTAACCGAGGATCAAATCACCGATATAATCAATAATAAAAGAGTGATTGGCGCCCAAAAGGATATTCTTGAGGTCAAGAACGCCATTAAGGCCTATGATTTAATCCATTCCTATAAAAGCGACCAACTTGCTTCACTGCTCAAGGCTCACAAGACAATGATGAATGGCTTGGTTGATGATGCCGGTTCTCTGCGCTCAAGAAATGTCGGGATTTTTAAAGGGCGAGAGGTTGCCCATCTGGCGCCGAAATATCAAATGGTTCCCAAATTGATGGAGGATCTTTTCGCCTTTCTAAAAAAGAAAGACAAACTTAATCTCTTGATAAAGTCGAGTGTTTTTCATTATGAGTTTGAATTTATTCATCCTTTTTCTGATGGCAATGGCCGACTAGGGCGGCTTTGGCAGACGACGATCTTATTTGCCTATCATCCGTTTTTTGAATATATCCCCATTGAGTCAATTGTCAAAGAGAAACAAAAACAATATTATAATGTTCTCTCTCAGGCAGATAAAATGGGGGAATCCACTAAGTTTGTCGAGTTTATGTTAAAAGTGATCTATCAGGCGGCCAGGGAATTTTTTGCTGATTTTAGGACACAACGGCAAACGGCGGAAACTCGTCTGACGCAGGCCCGTGACAATTTTAAAAATAGGGCTTTTTCCAGAAAGGATTATTTAATTTTTCACAAAAACCTTTCTACAGCCACGGCGAGTCGAGATTTGCATTTTGGAATTAAGCAAAAAAACCTTAAAAAAATCGGGGATAAGGCGTTGACAAAGTATCTATTTGTTGTGCCAGAAGAAGAAGGGCTTACCAATTAATGCGCTGCAACAGCTCTGACGAATAGTATTTCTTCGCACCCGTAAACCCCTTCCCACTTGCCGACGCATCTTTTTATCAACCAGGGACCCATTTTCCTCTTGTTCCAAGGGGTTTTCTTCGCAAAGGCAAGTTTTGCTTGATATCATAAC
>JACRKQ010000017.1 GCA_016219705.1 Candidatus Saganbacteria bacterium
GAGCCAGGGAACTCATTAATTTACGCGATAGACTTAATTTTGTCGCTCCCCAAACACTGGTAGAAACAGAACTGCCTCCTTCAGCTCGTCCGACTCAGCCAGCTCCGGCGGAAGAGGCCGCGGCACGACAATTGCCGGCGGAAGCCACGAATTGGGCAGAGGAAGTTAAAGTCGCTTATCAGGCCGGTAATGGCGAAGAGCTTGCTAGCCTGGCAAATAGAAGCGTACTGGGAGCCTTTGCAGCTTGGAAATTGATAATGGCTGAATTAGCTATCTAGCCAGCAGCCATTCGTAGGCCGGGATAATCGAGATATTTTGACTTCCGCAATGCAGCAGGGCGCATGACCACGCTGAAAACACTATTCTTCAGGGCGAGTAAGTTACGTCCCGAATTAATCTACCCCTAAAGTCCTAGATTAAAATACCCCACCTTCGGCCTACGCTATTTATGCTTGTATTTTGTCCATTTTATGTATATAATTACCCCTGATTATAATCAAGGAGTGTGCTTTATGAAAAGAAATCTTGAAAAAGAGCTTATTAAATGGAAAAATCAGGGTGAAAGATATCCTTTAATTATCAGAGGCGCCAGGCAAGTCGGAAAAAGTTATCTCATTGAACAGTTTGGCAAAGAAAATTTTAAACAATTGGTTACCATCAATTTTGAGTTGCAACCAAATTTAAAACAGTGTTTTAATTCATTGGAGCCAAGAGAAATCATCAATAAGTTGCAAATGCAGCTTAGCCTCTCAATTAATGAAGAAAATACCCTGCTATTTCTTGACGAGATACAAGAATGTCCGCAGGCAATAACCGCTTTACGGTATTTCAGGGAAAAAACACCTAAACTTGCAGTTATATCAGCTGGTTCACTGCTTGAATTTACTCTAAACAGCAAAGAATTTAAAATGCCTGTTGGAAGAATCCATTTCCTATATCTTGATCCCCTATCATTTGAGGAATTTTTAGAGGCGGCGGGACATGGTCAATTATGCAACTATCTGACAAGCCTTAACATAACAGACGCTACAGATGAAGGAGCTCACAATAAATTGCTTGAACTTGTGCGCCGCTACATGCTGCTTGGCGGAATGCCCGCGGTGTTGAGGGAATATCAGAACAATAATGATTTAAGCGAATGTCAAAATATTCAAAATTCCCTTATACAAACTTATCGCTCCGACTTCGGCAAATATTCCAATCGCGCGCAGCATAAACATCTATTAAAAGTAATGGATACAGCTCCTCGGTTGGTTGGTAAAAAAATAAAGTATTCAGAAATAGACTCGGAAAGCAAGTCCAGAGAATTAAAAAATGCCATAGAACTGCTATCATTATCGGGAATAATAAAGCCCATCTACCATACCAAGGCCTCCGGCCTCCCTTTAGGCGCGGAAATAACAGAAAAAATATTTAGGCTTAATTTTCTTGATGTTGGATTGATGCAAAACATCTGCGGCCTATCCGCTCAAATAGCTGTTGAACAGGACATTATGCAAATAAATTCGGGATCGATCGCCGAACAATTTGTGGGGCAGGAATTAATCGCATATGACGACAAACATAAACCAAGCCAATTATTCTTCTGGATAAGGGAGAAAAAAAGCAGTATGGCAGAGATAGACTATGTCATCCATATTGATTCGGACATCCTGCCGGTAGAAGTAAAAGCGGGTAAAGCAGGAAAACTTAAATCTTTGAGATTATTCATGGTCGAAAAGGGCTCGCGACTGGGTATCCGTATATCTCAAGAAAAGTTGTCATATTTTGACGGTATTCTCTCCGTTCCTCTTTATATGATTGGTCATTTAACAAGGCTCGTAAGAAACATAACCTGAAATTTCCGCCGCGTTCGCCCGCCCCAGCAAAAAAAGCTCGCCGGCATCATTGCCAGACAGCGGGGGTAATGGGAGGCATAGGCCATTATTAAGTCCTCAATCTCGCAAAAATGCCTCCAATAACTCTTTTGAATGATACTTGATTAAAAATAAAGGGAGCGGATAATTGAAAACCCCTTCTATCCGCCCCTGCTCCCGCATTTTTGTAAGAATAACCGCTTTTTTCTGTTTTTTAAGCTGTGCCAAATCTTTGGCCCGCACCTGCCCAGACCATTTCACCTCAATAGGCAGAAACAGCCGGCCCAAAGGAAGCATCAGGTCAATCTCTCCTTCTGCTTTAAGATAATAGGCCGGTAAAAAATGGCGGTATTGCGCGGCAACACAAGCTTCCACTTTAAATTCTTCCAGAGTTGATAAAGATAGCAGCCTTTCCCGAATAAGCCAGCGTTCGATTGTATCATGAATAAACGGGTCTGAAAAATGAAACTTTCGCGCTTTTTTAGGAAACCCCAGTTTTCTGTTTTGGTCAAATGCCTGAAGATTAAAAAGGACGTCCATGCGCTCCAACAGCTGGCAATAATCAATAAATGATTCTTTACTTAACAAAGTGGTGCGCCGCGATAAATTCGAATAAGAACTCTGGGAGACACCGGTTTCTACCAGGGCTTGCAAAACGGAAAGGAGGCGATCTTCTGTTTTGCCGCGTTTAATAAAATCGCCGCGGATCCATTGCTCAAAGGTGGCGTAAGTCGCAGCTTTTATTTCTCCTCCTTTATGCAAATCATTTATCGCGCGCAGATAGCCGCCGCATTTTAAATACTTGAAAAAGGCCGCAAAAAGCGCTTCACTGTTTTCCCTTTCCTTTTTAATAATTTCTGGCTGAACCAATCCTATATATTCTTTAAAGGAAAGGGGGGAAAGATGAAAATCAACCTTATCCGCCTTCCCCCTTCTACCGGGAAACATAGTTGTTGCTTCTTTAAGTATCACGCTGTCTGATCCTGTCAGCACACAAAAACCATGGCGGAACCAACTTTCATCAGCTAACGCTTTTATCGCGCGGTCCCAAGAAGCGACAAATGTCACTTCGTCAATTAATAGCAGAAAAGGCTCCTGGGGCCGTTGCCGGTTCTCCAGAAAAAAACGCAGCACTCGCAGCAGGTGTTTTTGATCAATGATCTGATCACAGGGAAGATAAAAAATTGACTCTCTTTTAATTCGCTCATCATTTACGACCTGTTTGACAAGGAGTTTTAACGAAGTTGATTTGCCGATTTGTCTTCCCCCTGTAAGAATGAATATCCCCGGTTCTTGCCAGTCTATTTGTCGCCACCAATCTAAAGGATGAACAAATAGCAGCTCATTCAGCAAGGAAAGGTGCGGATCGTCTCTGGTAAATCGATCCATGTCTTCCCAAAATAAATTATGAGAGAAATATTCCTCAAGCATCTTGGTAAAAGCATAACACGTATGACATATTTGTCAAGTAAACACTAGACAAATTTGTCCATTATCAATCATACAAAAAGTTAGGGCTTTAAGTATTCCTGACCAACCTCTTAACCTCTACATCCCTCTGGTACCAACCAAAAACAAAACCGGAGGTTTCCTACTCGATGAATTCTCCTGGGAAAACGGCCATCTCTTCTGTCCAGGCGGTTATCCGGCAGAA
>JACRKQ010000006.1 GCA_016219705.1 Candidatus Saganbacteria bacterium
GTTATGATATCAAGCAAAACTTGCCTTTGCGAAGAAAACCCCTTGGAACAAGAGGAAAATGGGTCCCTGGTTGATAAAAAGATGCGTCGGCAAGTGGGAAGGGGTTTACGGGTGCGAAGAAATACTATTCGTCAGAGCTGTCACAACCTCTCTATGATGCAAGGCCATCTCGGGATTTTGCGCCGCAAAAGTCGCCAAAACATTGTCAGGATCAATGACCTGGTCGGCAATTACCGCTATCCTTCTAGTGGCGCGAGTCAGACTAGCTCGCTCACTAATATTTTCAAAGACTACCTCGGTCGCCGTTTTCCCTGGATTATTACCGTCATGATGATCAAAATTATCTTGCTGTAATTGAGCAATTGCTTTTTCGGAAATTCCAGCAGCACGCAGATCTTTGACAAATCGTCCGAGGGCAAAATCGACAGTCGCCACCCGCCGACCTTCAGCCAATAAAGTTTTAATTCTCTCTACCACTTGATTTGCAGGAGTCAATGTCCCTGCCAAATATCTGGTCTCTGCCGCAATCCTCTTTTGAACAACCGCACGAACCTGTCGACTTAAACCAAACCAAACATTTTCTACCATTTTCTTTTCCTCCTATAATTTTATTAGACCAAATATTGCGAAAAGCGCGCTATAATAATCGCCATAATTCCCGCTTTATCAAGAGCTGGTTGCGCTGATTGAATCTCATAAGCTGCCTTCAAAATATCCCCAAAATGGTTGCCGGGTTTAAAAACCTCTTTTTGATCCCTACCAGAAACCAATGGCGCTGGCGCCGCTTGTTTTGCCGCCTCGGCTAAACGAACCCCATTTATTCTACAGTTAATTCACCGACCAATTGATCCATTCTAGACATAAAGGCGCCTTCATCTCCAGCCGCTACCCCAAATCTCTTACAACACTCTTCCCCTCGCGAAGCAGTCAGGTCGGCTCGGGCGAAAGCTAATAACATCTGCAAGTCAAGCCCAGTCCTCTCCAGCGGAACCAAAACATCTTTAATGAAATCACTGATGGTTTTATCTTTAAGCGTTCCGCCGGCTAATTGACCTAATAAATCCACCGGCCGCATGTGAAATCTGATTATGGTCACAATCTGCTCTCTCTCTTGGCCGGAAATTCCCAAATTATCAAGAATCGGTGGAGCAACCGTATCAGTGTCCCTTCCCATATTAAATACCCCTCTAATCCCTGTTTTTATCTCACAATAAAATACCTCTTGTTTTTTGATGGGGTTGATGGTGGACATTTTCTGGCAAATAAAATTACCTAAAATAAACAACGGCCCTTGCCGATGATTAAGTGTAAACAAAAACCAATCGGACAAGAGCCAATTAAGATTATTCCATCAAATCAAGGACGTCAAGTCCTACCGGAGCAATTTTGGCAAAATTGATTTTTTGTCATTGGTAGATGATTGTCCTCATTGCCACGGAAAGATTGTGCGCTTCGGAGTTTATTCCCGTAAAAAAGCGGATGTTTTAATCCAGCGCTTCAGCCTGCAGACAAAAAGACAAAAATAATAATAGCGCTAATAAAAAGCGGTTTATCATTCAAGGTCCCTGTACAAGTTTTGCTTGAGAAAGATTTTTGGAGAGATTTCGGCTGGCTCAACAGCCGTCAATTCAATAATTGTCTTTTCCCGTTTTAGTATTTCGTCTTCGATAACCACTTTGCTGACATGAGGTTTTTTGTCATAAGCCATCTGTGTTACGACAAAGCGGGCTGTTTTAAAATGCTTACCGGAAACAGTGTAATACTTCGCCATAAACGGCTGGTAAGATATGTCTGCGATCCAATATATAATTTTATGATAAGGCGCCGCTGGGGTTTTTGCTATCAATTCCAACACCAGATAAACTTGTCCAGCGATTGCCTCACGAGACAACAATGAGGCAGTATAATCCCTGGAAAAATAGATGCGGGTTAAATCAGCATTGGAAACCTGCCCAATTAAGCGCTGTTCATAAGGCACCCTAACTGCAGTCCGGCTGCTGGGAAAATATAAATATAAGGTATCTGCCACTGAGAGCATTTTTTTGCCTCGATCCCTTTTGGGCAAAATAAATTCTGTCAGCGATTGGTCCATACCCAAACTGAACAGCTTAAAATTAGCTTGATCTTGTTTGTCTCCCTTCCAATTAGTTATTTGCAGGGAAGCAATGAACGATTCTGTCTGTCCACGGTAAAAGTCAGCATACTTAACAATTGTATTGGCTTCTTTTTGCTGATCATTAATGGGGGCGAAGTCCCAGCCTGAAGCAAAAGCCAACTTTCCCCAATAGGAGACTATGAAGAATACAACCAAAGCCGTTCTAAACATAACGCAAAGCTTCCACTACCTTAAGCCGGCAAGCCTTAATGGCGGCAAAGACCGAAGCAATAAAAGCGCTAACAACCGCAAGCAAAAACGAATAGCCCATGGCACTGGGCACCAAACTGATTAATATTATGTAGCCTTTGGAGTAACCGGGCGGCGGTGGCATATATATACCTTGTAAAGATATCAATTTTGCCAGCACTACTCCGCATAATAGACCCAACCCCCCGCCTAATATTCCTAAGATAAGCCCTTCAAAGACAAAGAGGGCAACAATGCGATTGCGCTGGTTGCCCAAAGCCATCATTGTTCCAATTTCGCGTACTCGCTCAAAGACGGACATAATGAAAGTATTGGTTATGCTCAACACACAGATAACGCCTAAAATAGAAATCATAAACTTAAAGAGCGCATCATACATCGCTACTACTTTGAAATAGTCATCCGCCAAAATATCCCAGGTCACGCCTTCAGTTCGTAGTCCCTTTGCCCGTAGTTTTTGTTGCATATCAGCAAAAACCTTATTGGTCTCTTCGGTTTTAGCCAAAAGAACCGCAATTTGCTGAATGCCATCTGTTTGTAAAAGATTATTGAGGCTGGGCAGAGGAATAACCAAACCGCTGACATCAATGTTTTTATTGCCGGATTCAAAGATGCCCAAGACCTCAACATCCAAAGCATTAATAGAGCCATAAATAGTGGAAGAAATCAAAGTTGCCCGTTTTCCTACTGTGAGACCTAATTTTGCGGCCAGGTTTTTGCCAAGCAAAACTTTATTGACATCTCCCTGTTCTAAATTAACCCCAGCAATTAACGGAAAAGATGAATTAAATTGCAATTCCATTTCCGGATCAATTCCCCGGGCGAAAAAATTAACCGTTTTGTCACCATTACTAATTAGTCCGACCGTAACAGTTCTGGGCACAAAACCAACCACAGCACGGTTCGCCCGTAACACTGTCTTAATTTTCTGATATTCTCCGGCGCTTAATAAGCGCCCTAGCGAATACTCATCATTTTCCGCACGAAAGCCCGATTGGTAAAGTTGAAAATGCCCGTAATAGCCATGAATTAAGCTCTCGCGATAGCCCCAATAAACATAATTCGTAAACCCTGAATAAAGAATCAGGATGGTAACCGAAAAACCCAGAATCAAGAGCATAAGCACGGTGCGTCGTTTATTTCTAAACACATTTTTGGCCGCGAGGCGAACTAAATTCCACATAGTTCTTTTGCCTTTTTGTAATATACGGAATCAGGCGCTATTTTTTGCAGCTTCTGCAAATAAAATCGCGCTTGCGAACTGGCTCCATTTTCTTTATGCGCGCAACACAGCATCGCGTATATTTTTAAAATAACATCGCTATTTTCTTGATAATAAGTTCTAAAATATGCTGACAAATAATCTAAGTCCGAAATAACTGTTTGGGCTTTGCCTAGAAATTTCGGAAAATATATGTACGTATTTGCCCGCAGAAAGCGTAATTCCAAGTCTACAGGGTTATTATAAATTGCGCGATCTAACATGCTGGTGCCTTGGTTAGTCGTCTTCAATATCTCAAAAATAGACAGGCCAAATTTAGGTTTGAGCGCGTAGACGCCGCCCAGCCAGCCTCGCAGATTATTGGCTAGCTCCGTTGTCTCTCGGCTACTTTCTTTGAGTTGATCAAGCGCTATTTGGAGATATTTTACTGCTTGTTCCGCGTCTTGCAGCCGTCCCTCCTTACGGACAGCTTTCGCATGATAATAAATACCTAATTCTTTATTCTTTTCAGGCAGCGCAGCTTTTAGGTCTCCCTCAATTTGAGCGATCAGCTTATTTAACTCCGCAGTTGAATATTGTTCCGGATAAGGAGCTTTTTGCTCTAATTGCTTGTAAAAAGCGTTGTGCTGTTTTTGGGAGTAAAGCGGAAAATTTGCCGCCCAGCCAAAGCTAGTCGCGGTAAGCAAAATCGTCAGGAGCCAATTAATTTTTTTCATCGGACCTAATCTCCCCGTCTTTTATTTCAATAATCCGCCGAGTTTGGCTGATGACGCGGCTATCATGAGTGGCAATAACAACGGTGGTGCCTTTTTCTTTATTAATTGTTTTGAGCAACTCCATCATTTGTTGTCCAGTTTGAGAATCCAGATTTCCAGTTGGCTCATCAGCAAAGATAATTTGGGGATCACTTATTAAAGCCCGGGCTGCCGCCACCCGCTGCTGCTGGCCTCCTGATAATTCATCGGGCTTATGGTGAGCGAATTTCCCCAGGCCTATTATTTCCAAAATTTGACTGGCTTTTTTATTTATTTCTTTTCTGGAAAGGCGGGTCTGCCAAAGCGGGAAAGCGACATTTTCCAACGCAGTTAAGACAGGGATAAGATTAAAAAATTGAAAAATATAACCGAAATGAGTTCTGCGGAATTCCGCCAGTTCCCTTTCTTTCTTCTGACTCATATTTTGTCCTTGGAAAAACAATTGTCCTGAAGAAGGAGAATCTAAGCAGCCTAAAATATTAAGGAGCGTTGTTTTTCCGCTGCCTGACGGACCAACCAAAGAGATTAATTCGCTTTGTTCAAGAGAAAGTGAAATATTATTGAGGGCGTGAAGTTCAGTTTTTCCCAAAAGATATGTTTTTTGTATGTTTTTAGCTTCAAGAATCGATCCTTTCATTAGGTGTTAATTGTACCCCCCCCAAGAGTCAAGCTGCGAGAAAATAGCCTCCGCCCCTTGACCTTCCCTTTCTCCCCTGTCTATAATTAACGCAGCTGAAGCAAAATCCGAGTTCGGATTTCGGACATTCGCCCGCCTGCCGGACGGGCAGGGATTTCGGATTTTAAGATTAAGGAGGCGCTTTTATGTTCCAAATAGCAGAAAAGTTCTTTAGTCTTACGGGCCTTTTGTTTTTTGTTTGGACATTGGTTATTACCGTCATGGCGGCGGCCGTGGCCAATCAAATAACCATGAAAAATGTCGATCAAATATTAGCGAATGGAACTTTAGTGGTTGAAGGAGCAAATATTGCCTTTACGCCTGATGCGGCACAGCGTTTTGATCAACAGGGAGGAAAAAGGGTTGTGGATTTCGTGGCTAACGGCGGCGGAGTATTTACCTCTAATAATGAAATTATTGCTATCCAAGCCTTAGGACAAGAGGCTTTTACGGCAAATTTTGCTGAATTAGCGAAAGAAAATGATGCCGAGGTAAGAAGAAATGCCGCAGAAATCGCAGCTTATCTTTGGGAAGAGGCGACCAAACAAGACGGTGAAAACCAATTGCCTTTTGCGCGGATTGCTCTGCAAGTTGCCCGAGCGATGACCGAGATAAAGAGCATTATCAGGGTGGCGCTTGATCAGGCAACCTCGGGATATTATGATTATTTCCTGCGATCAATCTCCCTAAGTATCAGGCAAATCATTATTGACGAGGATGAACTTTTAAGTCGTCTAGGCGAGGATATTGTCCGGGAGATGGTGGCGACGCAGCTCGCCCGCCGGATTGCTTTTGGCCATAAGTTTAACTGGTTTGAAGGGATTGATAAGGTAGCAAGAGATCAGGTTGTTTTGGCGGCGGCCAATAATATTTTAGCTGATCGACGGTAAACTTGCAGCCCGCAATCATTTTTGCTATACTCTTTTCATGCCGAATAAGGCGAAGAAGCGCCCCGCGCCGCAAAATAAGCAAAAACCCGAACCCGAAAGCCGCATTCCCGCTAAGTTCAAGCAGGATATGGCGGGAATTTTTCTCATCGCCCTGGCTATTTTTGTCTTTACCGCCAACCTTTCTTCGGCCACCGGGGTCGTCGGTTTTTTCGTCGTCAAAACTTTTTTAAGGTCCGTTATGGGCGTGGGCGTTCTAGTCCTGCCTTTTTTCATCGGCACGTACGGCGCTATCTTATTAATGCGCCGCGAAATCAAAGAATTAACCGTCCGTTTGTTTGGCCTCCTGTTTCTTTTTCTGGCTTATGTCACCATCGCCCAATTTTATGAAACAAATTATTTTACCGATTTAGCGAGCTCCTATTTTCGCGGGGCGGGCGGGATGCTGGGCTATGGAGCCCGTTACGCCTTAGGTAGGACGGTAGGGATGTGGGGAGCTTACATCATATTATCAGCGATAGTTTTGATCGGCAGTTTAATGCTCTTTAATGTGACGGTTTTATCCTTGCTGGCCTTTATCCGTAATTTCTTCTGGCCGCCAGCCTCCCTTCCGCTGAAACTTCCGGAGACCAAAACTGCCCTGGAAAAAAAGAAGGAATTTCAACTTCCTTTGCCGGTCGGCAAGCCTCCTTTACCAGCGACAATTGAGAAAAGCAGTCCCTCGCCTTTAAAGCCCCCGCCTCCTCCGGTGATCATCTCCTCGACAATCACCAGAGAGGAAAAAGATTACATCGATCGCCAAGGGTCGGATCTGACATTCCACAAAGATCCGAAAGTTGTCCATGAAAAAATCAATGTCGCCGGTGATTATAAGCTGCCGCCGCTCGATTTTCTCGAGGACCAGACTGCCCAGGAGAGACGTCAGGCTGAAGAGATGCGCGACCAGATAAACAGCGGGAAAGAACAGTTGGAGACAGCCTTGCGGAATTTTGGCATCGGGGCGCATGTCGTCGCGATTTACCAGGGACCGGCAGTGACCCGTTATGAACTCCAGCCCGAACCGGGGATAAAAGTCAGCCGCATCAACAGCCTGTCTAACGACATTTCTTTGGCGATGGCCGCCCAGGGAGTACGCATCGAAGCGCCGGTGCCAGGCAAATCTGTCGTCGGGATTGAAGTTCCCAATCCGCTGGTGACGCCGGTCAGGATAAAAGAGATTGCTGAAAGCCCGACGTTCCAAAATAACAATTCGAAACTGGCCTTTTGTATCGGTAAGGATTTAGGCGGCCATCCGGTAGTCGGCGACTTGACCAAAATGCCCCATCTGCTGATTGCCGGGACGACCGGTTCTGGTAAAAGCGTCTGCGTCAATTCTTTAATTACCAGCATCCTGCTGCGCGCAGCGCCCCACGAAGTCAAATTTATCATGATCGATCCAAAGATGGTGGAATTATCCGTTTACAATGGGATCGCGCACCTTTTAGCTCCCGTTGTGACCAACGTCAAAAAAGCGGCCATTACCCTCAAAGTCTGGGTTCTGCAGGAGATGAACCGCCGTTACCAATTATTCCATGATACAGGGGCCCGCGATATTTTTGCTTACAATAAAAAAATCCATGATAAAGAAGCCGGCTTACCGCAGATCGTTGTTGTCGTCGACGAACTGGCCGACCTGATGATGGCGGCGGCGCATGAGGTGGAGGGGGCTATTTGCCGTATTGCCCAAATGGCGCGGGCAACCGGGATCCACCTGGTGCTGGCGACCCAGCGGCCGTCGGTTGACATCATTACCGGATTAATTAAGGCGAATATCCCCTCGCGGATCGCTTTTGCTGTTGCGACCCAGATCGACTCGCGCGTGATCATCGATGCGTCCGGGGCGGAAAAACTGCTGGGACGCGGCGACATGCTTTACAATCCGATCGGCGCGATGAAACCGACGCGGCTGCAGGGGGCTTTTGTGACCGACGCAGAGACGGAGAGGATTATCAGCTTTATCAAAAAACAATGCGAGCCGGAATATATTGAAGAGATCCAGACGATTAAAGGGTTGGACATGGAGCGCAAAGAGGAAGGGGCAGGATTAGGAGAATGGGATGGAGAGGACGGTCGCGACGCTTTGTTTGCCGAAGTGGCGAAATTAATTGTCAGCACCGGGCAGGCCTCCACTTCTTATGTTCAAAGAAAATTTCGCATTGGCTATAACCGCGCCGCGCGGCTGATGGATGAGATGGAGACGGCCGGCGTTGTTGCGGCGCCGGAAGGAGAAAACAAGCCCCGCCGCATCCTCGCTACGGCCGAATCGTTAGGCAAGAGGGGGATCAATTAAATTGGGAATGGAAAGGCAGATGAGCTTGGTTTGTTAAAGATCCCTTTTTCGTTTGTTTTTGATCCCCTGTCGATTTTTTTCCTGATCATCATCATAGCTATATCCATTTCATCTTTTATTTATTCCTGGGGATATTTACAGGGGCATTATTCAACCGCTAAAATTATTCTCGGCCAAATTCTCTTTGTTCTTTTTGTTTTTTCCATGATCGCTGTCGTGACGGCCGGCAATATTTTTCTCTTTCTCATTGTTTGGGAAATAATGTCCCTGGTTTCTTATTTCCTGGTTATTTTTGACACGGAAAATAAAAAATCAATTGAAGCGGGGACAATTTATATGGTTATGACGCAGGTCGGAACGGCGTTTTTACTGATGGCCTTCTTATTAATGTATAGGGCGGCCGGCTCTTTTGATTTTAACGCCATTCATGCCGCTCTAATCACTATGTCGGCCAAACAAAAAAATATAATCTTTCTTTTATTGTTGGCCGGGTTTGGGACCAAGGCGGGAATTGTTCCCCTGCATATCTGGCTGCCAATCGCGCATCCGCAGGCGTCCAGTCACGTTTCTTCCCTGATGTCCGGCGTCATGATCAAAACGGCGGTCTATGGCCTGATCCGCTTCGGCATTATTATTCTTGGCGTCAATTCTCTCTGGTGGGGTGAATTAATTGTCGTCTTGGCTTGTGTCTCTTGCCTGGTCGGCGTGATTTACGCCTTGATGGAAAACGATATTAAGACTTTACTGGCTTATTCCAGTGTGGAGAACATGGGAATAATTCTTTTAGGCATCGGCTCTGCCATGATCTTTATTAAACTTGGTTTTACCGTCCTGGCGGTTTTAGCCATGTGCGCTGGCTTATATCATTTGATAAATCACGCGATTTTTAAAGGTCTGCTCTTTCTTGGCGCGGGGAGCGTTTATCGCGCCACGGGGACGCGTAATATTGAGAGAATGGGCGGCTTAATTCAAAAACTTCCCTGGACTTCAATATATTTTTTAATCGGTTCGATGGCAATTTCTGCTCTGCCGCCGCTTAATGGTTTTGTCAGCGAATGGCTGATTTTGATCGTCTTTTTTCTGGGCGCTTTGGCGATCACGGGCGGACTTAAGCTTTTTTTCTGTCTGGCTGCGGGGGCTCTGGCGCTGACTAGCGGCTTGACGGCGGCTTGTTTTGTCAAAGCCTTCGGCTTGCCTTTTTTGGGCCGGGCGCGCAGCGCAAAAGCGGAAAATGCCAAGGAAGTTCCCTGGTCGATGAACCTGGGAGCGGGGCTATTGGCTTTGTTAACGATTCTTTTAAGTTTGGGCGCGGTTTATACGGTCCGATTTTTAGTTGGGGTTTCTGGTTTCGTTCTCGCAGTCAATACCAGCCAAATTAATTTTTCTTTAAACAGGTTTATTCTTAGCCCGCAAATTGGCGGGACTATCAACCTCTCAACTCCAATCCTGGCGTTAATTTTATTGTTGGCGGGGAGCGGGGCTTTCATTTTATTTTATCTGCTTTATGGCAAAGCTCGCGTTGTCATTGGCCAGACCTGGGATTGCGGTTATTATAAATTAACGTCCAGGAATGAATATACGGCCACTGGTTTTTCCAAACCGTTTCGACTGGCTTTCAGCTTTTTTCTCCTGCCTTTCCGCAAGGTCACAAAAATTAAAGAATCGCGTTATCACGTCAAATCGTTTTCTTATGAAACCAAGACCACCAAAGTTTTTAGGGAATATTTATACAAAACTATTCTGGGAGGAGCCTTTGGCGTCTCCAGGAACATGCGCGGGCTGCAGCTGGGGAGCATCCATATTTATCTGGGCTATATTTGTTTGACGCTATTGCTGCTGATAATCTTTGTGGGAAAGTTTTGAAATGGAATATTTATTTTTAATTTTAAAAGTCATTATTTTTATTGGCTTGGCCCCGCTGCTTAGCGGTATAATCACCAGGATAAAAAACAATCTCCGCTTTAGGAAAGGCCCTGGTATTTGGCAGCCATATTTTAATTTATTTAAACTTTTTCGCAAAGATGAAGTTGTGTCCGAGCAGGCTTCCTGGATTTTTAGGTCGGCCCCGTATATTGTTTTTGCCGCAACCTTGACCGCGCTCATGCTGGTCCCCGCGCTAACGGCTTGGCCGCTCCCGATTTTTACCGGAGATTTCTTAACAATAATTTTCCTGTTGTCTCTGGGGCGGTTTTTCTTGGCCCTCGCCGGGCTTGATCCGGCGGCAACCTTTGGCGGCATGGGATCTTCCCGGGAGATGTTTATTGCCAGTTTTGTGGAGCCGGTCGTTATCCTGGCGATTTTTGCCGTCTCACTGACAGCGGAAACGACCAATCTCGCGATCATCGCCGCTTTTAAGGCAATGCATCCGGCCACTGTTTTAGCGGCCGGAGCGCTGCTTTTGGTAACTCTGGCCGAAACCTCGCGCATCCCCATAGACAACCAGGAGACGCATTTGGAATTGACGATGATCCATGAAGCGCTGATCCTGGAATATTCCGGCCGGTCTTTGGGTTTGTTGGAATTGGCCGCTTATATGAAGCAGATCTTATTTTTCTCGCTGATTTCCCTGATTGTTTTCCCGGGGTGGAATGATCTGGCTTCTTTTCTGTTGAAGTGGTTAGCCCTTGGTGTGATTGTGGCGGTAGTGGAGATCTCCCTGGCTAAGATGCGCCTGTTTCGCGCTGTTGATTGGCTCTCTTTTGCCGGGATTTTGGCGATTATGGCGATCATGACCTTGATTTTAGGAGTTTAAATGGAACTATTTATTATTTTAGGGTTGCTGGCGACGGCTTTCGCGCTGGTCTTTGCCAAACGTTTAAGCGCGCTGGTGGGGAGTTTCTCCCTCCAATCTTTTTTTCTGGTTCTGTTGTCTTTAAGGGAAGCAGTCAGAGGGGCCCATCTTGATCTTTACATAATCGCGGGGCTGGTTTTGGCCTTGAAAGTATTAATTATTCCCAGAATTCTACTTAATATGATAAAAGAAATTAAAGCCAACGAAAATCTAGGATTTTTTATTAATCCCCAATTATCGCTGCTCGTGGCGCTGGGGCTTATTTATTTATCCTGGGCTTTTTCCAGTCTGGTTTTTGCCCACCAGGAAACACTGGTCAAGGTTTATGGCGCGGTGTCGTTTACTATAATTTCGCTCGGATTGTTCATTATGGTTTTTCGTATCAAGGCGCTGGCGCAAATTGTCGGCTTGCTGGCGATGGAAAATGGAATTTTTCTTTTAGCTTCGGCGGTGTCCGGCGGGATGCCTTTTCTGGTAGAGATGGCGATCTTCTTTGATGTGTTTGTTGGTGTAATTATCTTGGGGGTCTTTGTTTATCGGATTAATAAGCTTTTTGTCGGCATTGATATTGATAAGCTAAACCGGTTAAGAGGATAAAATGAAAATATTAGTGATTTTGCTGCTGCCGATAATTATGGCGCTCTTAAGTCTGCTGATCAGAAATAATAAGTTGCGGGCCATTATTACGTCCTTAGGCTCTCTGTTGGGACTGATTTGCAGTATCAGCTTAGGGTATCAATATCTTTTTGTTTACAGCCCGATAACATTATTTAACCTGATTTATGTTGATGCTTTAAGCCTCTTTTTTGTCTTTACGATCTCGGTTGTCGCCGCGGCCGCCGCCCTTTATTCGCAAGGCTACATTGAACAGGAGCTGGAAAAACGCTTGCTAACATTAAAACAAGCGAAATATTATTATATTCTGTTTAATCTCTTCGTCTTTTCCATGCTGTTGGTCACAGTCGTCAATAATCTCGGGCTGATGTGGGTGGCGATCGAATTAACAACTCTGTTATCGGCATTTCTGGTCGGTTTTCACAATACAAAAAATTCGGTGGAAGCGGCCTGGAAATACATTATTATCTGTTCAGTCGGTATTATTTTGGCCTTGCTGGGGACGATATTTTTTTCCTATGCTTTTCTGTTTGCGACTGGATTTAAGAGTCTAAATTGGACGGAGCTAATGGCTCAAGCGGCTAAACTTGATCCCAATTTAGTAAAAATTGCTTTCATTTTTATCCTGGTTGGTTATGGGACCAAGGCTGGCTTGGCGCCGATGCATACCTGGCTCCCCGATGCGCATAGTCAGGCGATCTCGCCGATTAGCGCTTTGCTCTCTGGCGTGTTGTTAAAAACGGCCATCTACGCGATACTGCGATATAGCTTGATTGTGAATCTTTGTGTTGGGAGCGCTTTTAGTTCGCATCTATTTATTTTATTTGGCATGCTTTCTTTAATTGTCTCTGCCGGCTTTGTTTTGGTGCAGAAAGATATCAAGCGGTTGTTAGCCTATTCCAGCCTGGAGCATATTGGCATTATTATTTTTGGCTTTGGCGTCGGCGGGCCGTTGGGAATTTATGGCGCGCTGCTTCATATTTTTAACCATGCGGTGACAAAATCCTTATTGTTTTTTGGCGCGGGAAATATTGTGAATGAGTTTGCCAGTCACAACATGCGGCAGATGCGCGGCGCGCTAAAAGCTTTGCCTTTTACCGGCTTTATGGTTCTTATTGGCCTTTTTGCTTTAGCGGGCTTTCCGCCTTTCTCCGTTTTCTTTAGTGAATTTATGATCCTTATGGCGGCATTCACCCAAAACCATTTTATTCTCGGTGGAGCGCTGCTGCTGCTGATCGTAATTGTTTTCAGCGCGCTGATTTATCATTTCAGCCGGGTTTTGTTTGGGGAGAAGCCGAAAGGAATGGCGACGGCCAATGAGCCGTTTGTCGGGAAAATGGCCTTCGGCTTTCTTTTGGTTTTCATTCTTATTGTCGGCTGGTCGGCGCCGTTTTTCCTTAGCGGCCTGATTGAGGCGGCCGCGGATGTCTGGCGGGGGATGTAAATGGAAAAGTTTTTAACTGATCTGGAAACGAATTATAAATTAAAATCGATCAAGCAATTAAAAAACCACGACAACGAATTTTATGTTGAAGTTGCCGCCGCGCAATTTAATGCTTATTGCCTGGCTTTACATAAAACTTTTATTTCAACGGTCATGACCATGTTTGCCGAAGAGCAAAAAGACCATTTCATTATTTATTGCGGGTTTGCGGCGGAAAAAATGGCGGCCTGGATTTTTGTCGTCTTAAAAGTGGACAAGAATAAGCCGGAATTCCCTTCAATCGCCCGGCAAATCTACGCGGCCAACCTTTTTGAACGGGAAATGAGAGAGATGTTTGGCCTAGAACCGACGGGCAATCCCGATGGCCGCCGCTTGCGTCTGCATGACGAGGTCTGGCCGGAGGGGAATTTCCCTTTGAGAAAAGATTTTGGTAAGGAGAAGGATAAGGCGCTGGGCGAATACAGATTTTCCAAAGTCGATGGAGAAGGGATCTTTGAAGTTCCGGTCGGTCCGGTCCACGCGGGAATAATTGGCCCGGGGCATTTTCGCTTTAGCGTTGCCGGCGAACCAATTATTAATCTGGAAATTCGCTTAGGCTTCACTCATCGTGGGATTGAAAAGCTGCTGGAGGGAAAAACGGTAAATGAAGCTGTTAAGCTTAGCGAAGCTGTCTCGGGCGTTTCTTCTGTCGCCCATAGCTGGGCATTTTGCCAGGCGGCAGAGAAAATTTGCGGAATAAAAGTCCCGCGATCCGCAAATTATACGCGGGCAATTTATCTTGAATTGGAAAGAATGTATAATCATCTCGCCGCTATCGGCGGGATCGCTTTGGATGTCGGTTTTTCTCAACCGGCCGCATTGGCTGCGATTATTAAAGAGGCGCTCCATCAGCTAAATGAAAAATTAACCGGCAGCCGATTTTTAAAAGGGACAAATGTAATTGGCGGTGCGGCTAAAAAAATTAGCTCGGAAGAAGAGAAATTAATATGGGGAACGTTCTCTTCTCTGGCCAAGGATTTTGCGGAGTTAAAAGAGATGTTAAGCGGCAGCGTCTCTTTTCTCGACCGTGTTGATACGACCGGCTGGTTGAGGAAAAAATCGGCGGAAGATTTTGGCGTCTTGGGGCTGTCTGGCCGCGCGTCAGGAATTAATTTTGATTTGCGGCAAGGTTTTATGCCGCCTTATGATGACCTCGATTTTAAGATAGCGACGGCGACGACTGGCGATGTTTTGGCGCGGCTAAATCTCCGCTTGGAAGAATTTGCAGCCTCGATTAGCATAATTAAGAAATTATTAAACAGCTTATCAGCGGAAACTATTTTGGCGGCTAAAATAGAAAATAGGGCGGGTTTTGGTTTAGGGGTGGTTGAAGGGGCGCGCGGGCCGGTTTTATATTGGGTCAGCCTAAATAAATCGGGCAAGATCGAGCGTTGTAAGATTGTTGATCCCTCTTTCCGTTCCTGGCAAGGCTTGTCGTACGCGGTCCTTGATAATATCATTCCCGACTTTCCTGTTTGCAACAAGAGCTTTGATTTGTCTTACGCGGGGAACGATCTATGAGCACATTAGATAAATTAATAACCAATTGTTTAAGGAGAGGGATTGTTACCCGATCAATTGAGGCAAAGGAATATGAATTATTGGGCGCCGAGCTAAAAGGCTTGATCAATAGGCGTTTTGCCCGTTCTTTTAACATCCGCGAAGTAGACACCGGCTCTTGCGGAGCTTGTGAGGCGGAAATAATCGCGGCGAATAACCCGCTTTACGATATTTCACGCTTTGGAGTAAACTTTGTTGCTTCGCCTCGTCACGCCGATGCTCTATTGGTGACGGGGCCGGTTTCCAAGAATATGGTTTTGGCGCTCAAGAAAACTTATGAGGCGATGCCAGAGCCAAAGTTTGTGATTTCCTGCGGTGATTGTGCTTTTGACGGCGGGGTTTTTCTAAACTCTTATTATGTTGAGGGCGGGATTAGTAAAGTGTTGCCTGTTGCATTTCATATCCCCGGCTGTCCACCGACGCCGCTGGAAATTATTAAAAAATTGTTAACCGTATTAAATAAGTTATAAATAAAGCTCGTTTGCCAATTCATTTAAATAATTTTTTTCACTTTAGCAAAACCGGCTAGGTTGGTCACGGTGATTTTTGGTGTGAGCCTGTATTCTTCTTTCCCTGGATAAATTACCCAGAGATGCTCGAGGTTAAGGTCTGCTAAAGCCACATGCATAGATTTGGTTGCGGTTGGAGCATCACTATATTTAAATTCAACACCCCAATTTTTACCTTTGTCCTGCCAGAATAAATCCAACTCCGCGCCGCTGTGCGTTTTCCAGAAAAAAACTTCCGCGTTTCGTTTTTTCAGCGCTTCGATTATTTGTTCAAGCGCAAACCCTTCCCAGGAAGCGCCCAGCTTAGTCGAAATCGAGAGCTCGTCCCAATTACCAAGCGTCAGCAAAGCATGATAGATTCCACTGTCGCGCAGGTATATTTTAGGATTTTTAACCAATCTCTTATTTATATCATTGTGCCAGGGAAGCAGGATTCGCACCATGAACGTCCCACTTAAAATATCAATATATTTTTTAACAGTAGTATCGGATATTCCAAAAGCTCGACCCAGCTCCGAATAATTAATTACCTGACCATGATAATCAGAAAGCATTAGCCAAAATTTGCGCAAAGTATTGGCCGGAATATTTATTCCCAATTGAGGAATATCTTTTTCTAGAAAACTGGTAATATAATTTTCTCGCCAGAGCAAACTTTTAACATTGCGCGGTAAATAAGCCAATGGGAAGCCGCCTTTGAGCCAGAGTTCCTTGTACTTTCCCGCTCCGACATCCGCGAGGTTAAAACCGGCCAATTCATGATAGCCGATCCTGCCGGCCAGGCTTTCCGAGCTTTGCCGTAATAACTCGGGAGCCGCGCTGCCTAGGATGATATATTTCTGTTTTGGGTTATTGTCGACAAGGTATCTTATTAGTGGAAAAAGCTCCGGCTTTCTTTGTATTTCGTCGATTATAATAAGGCCTTTTAAATCTCCCAGTAATAATTGGGGGTTATCAAAGCTGGCGAGGTCTCGGGGATTTTCCAGATCAAATTGATAGTCGGCGGCCAGTTCCTTGGCCAAAGTAGTTTTTCCACACTGCCTGGGGCCAAGAATCGCGGTGACCGGAAAAGAGGCCATTAAGGCCTTTATGTCTTTTAGGTCGCGAACTCTTTTGATCTTTATCATGGCTTCATACTAGCAGAATATCCTTGAAAATTCAAGCGCTAAAACCGAGATTTCAATGATGATAAAGAATCTTAATCGTGATAATTATCCCAGATAAGCTTGACGATAAAAAAACGATAAAAAAACAATCTGCAAACTTTGTCAAACGATAAATTTTTGAAGAGACAAAATTTCTCCCCCAGGATTTTTTTGATTTTTAAAATCCTGTTTTTTATTTTGGTTTTTCCTCCTTCCCCTTTTTTAATTCAAGCCTTCACCCAGCGCCAAACGACACTTTCACATTGATATCGAGCTCACAGGCCCTACAAACTTTCCGTGTTTCTAACTTGTTTGGGCTGGGTGGCCTCATGCAGGCAATCGAGGTAGCTGATGAACATCGGCTCCTCATGAAATTTTCCGAGGCCCACCCCGCTTAAATCATTTTTCAGTTGCACTCACCAGGTGAGAGCGAGTACAATAGAGACACGTTTTGGAGGAAGGAAAGCCAAAACCTGTTTTAGCCTTTTTAATTAAGGCATTGGGATCAGTGGAATCCCGTATATATTTTTAGGTAAGGCATCCCTTCTCTTTCTTTTTTTCTACCCCTTCATAATCAGAAATGAAATTGGTTTTTCTGAGCATCATCGAAAAAGCTACTCTCAAGAATTTGTTGGCTGCCGCGCCGTAAGCCACCTGAATGTTTTTGCCTCTGGCGCAGAGCTGGTCTTTGTATTCGACAAACAATGGTTCCCAACGGCAGATATCTCTGGCAACGGAAAAAAGCGTGTGTCTCAAGTAACTATTGCCAACCTTAGTGATGGGATTGGTTTTTCTGTCCATAGTACCCGATTGGTACCGGGAAGGATTGAGTCCCGCTAGTTTTACCCACTCTTTGGAGGAATGATACTTGTAAGGATTGCCGATTTCAGCAATGAACTCGGCAACCCGAATTGTGCTGATGCCCTGGATTGAGAGGAGATAAATGCCCGGCGTTTCCTGGAGAAGAATGGCAATTTGGCGCTCCAGTTCTTCGATCAAAGTATCCAAAGAAGCTATGGACAACAACTTCACCGCCGTTACAAGGCAAAACGTTAGTTGCGTGTCCGATAATTTTGTTGGCCCAGTGCAAACCGATTCCTTTAACCGATTGGGTTTTTAACTGCTCCAATAATTTTTTGGCTGGCAGCACAGTCACTTGCTGTGGAGAAATGTTGAGATTAAGCAAGGCTCGGGCAACCTTGCTTCCCCATAAATTGGTAAACAACCCCAGCTTGCTGCGGCTCTCTTTTAGCAAACCAGGCCAGACACGATCTAAATCACGAAGCATCTGATTTTTCAAAACCGCACGTTCCTGGTTTTTAGCCCGGCGGAATCTGGTTAACAGTTTCAGTTCCTTGTAAACATCAGTGTCAGGAATAACTTCTCTCCCTTTGCCTAGGAGCATGGCCTCACTGATGGCCTTTAGATCAATTTCGTCAGTCTTAACATAATCGATATTCAGGACGCGAGTCTTGAAAGTGGCGTAAGGATTGAAGAGTAAAACCTTAAACCCACTGGCTCGCAGATGTTCCACCAGGGTTTCATGGTTGTTCAATTGTTCCGGCAACCGTCTTTGTAAATACCAATACCCCTTTAAGAATAGTTGCGAGGAGGGAGTGGCTGAATTATTCAGTTGATACGAATTTTAATTTATATGGTCTGTTATTAGAAGGGAAACAGCCGACTGTTCACATCCGGTTGGCTAACCAAACGGTTGATGATTCCTCAATTGTTGTTCGACCCAACTCTCGGGTAGTTCCTCGACCAAGAATGTAAGATCCGGGAACGTCACTTATCTGAAATTAATCCCGATAATAATCCCGGATAATCTTGCCAATAAAAATTAGAATAGCGATCCCTGCAACAATATCAAGATAATGACCGTATTCTTTGATTAGTAACCAATTCTTTCCCAGCAGAACCCCTAAATATGTTAACGCAAAACACCAGGGAATTGATCCGACAAAAGAGAAGAGGGCAAATTTGGGAAAATTCATTTTCGCTACGCCAGCTGGCAGTGAGATAAAAGTCCTGATAACCGGGAGATTGCGGGCAATGAAGACGGCAAAATAGCCCCATTTGGCAAAAAACTTCTCCGCGTGATGGACCTCTTTCTCTTTTACAAAAAAATATTTACCGTATTTTAGAATAAAAGGGCGACCACCGTAATAACCAATGGCGTAAGTAATCACCGCACCAATCAGATTGCCCAAAGCTCCAGCTAAAACCACCAGCCAGAGATTTAATTTGCCAGCGGAAACCAAAAAACCGGAAAAAGGCATGATAATTTCGGAAGGAATAGGGATACAGGCTGATTCAAGCGTCATGAGTATTAAGACGCCAAAGTAACCGACAGCCGAAACAGTATTTGTTACCAGTTGGACCAGGAGATCAATAATATGTGTAATCAATTAAATTCCTAATGCAAAATGCCTAATGCCTAACTAATGAATTGATTATAATAAAATAAATTCCTTCATTAGTCATTCGTCATTAGGAATTAGTCATTATCCCTTGAGCCAGTGCATCATCCCGCGGAGTTCGCCGCCGACTTTTTCGATCTGATGTTCGCGGTCTTTATCGCGAAGAGCATTAAAATTTTTACAGCCGTCTTTATTCTCTTTCAGCCACTCCCGGGCAAAAGCGCCTTTTTGGATCCGCTTTAAAGCGAGCTTCATCTTGTTCTTAACTTTAGCGTCGATAATTTTTGGCCCAACCGTTAAGTCACCATATTCAGCGGTATTACTGATAGCTTTTCTCATGCCGAGGATCCCCTGTTTATAGATCAAATCAACGATCAGTTTTAATTCATGGCAACATTCAAAATAAGCCATTTCTGGTTGATAACCAGCTTCAACCAGGGTTTCAAATCCGGCTTTGATTAGGGAGGAACAGCCGCCGCAGAGAACGGTCTGTTCGCCAAAAAGATCCGTTTCTGTCTCTTCCTTGAACGTTGTTTCAAAAACTCCAGCTCTAGAGCCGCCAATGCCTTTGGCATAAGCGAGCGCCGTGGCTTTGGCGTTTCCGGTGGCATCTTGGTGTATGGCAATAAGGCACGGGACGCCGGCGCCATCAATATAGGTTTGGCGGACCATATGGCCGGGGCCTTTAGGGGCGACCATAATGACATCGACATCTTTGGGCGGCTTAATGGCCCTGAAGTGAATGTTAAAACCGTGGGAGAACATCAAGGTTTTACCTTTTTTTAAATGTTTTCTGATCGATTCTTTGTAAACTTTCCCCTGGACTTCGTCAGGAATTAAAATTTGGATGATCTCGCCTTTTTTGGCGGCGTCAGCAACAGGCAGCGCTTCTATCCCCACTTCTTGAGCGGCTTTCCAACTTCGGCTGCCTTCAACAGCGCCGATAATGACGTTTAAGCCGCTGTCTTTCAAATTTTGCGCTTGGGCCGCGCCCTGATTGCCAAAACCGATAATGGCGATGGTTTTGCCTCTTAATAGCTCCAAATCAGCGTCTTTTTCGTAATAAACTTTTGCCATAACAAATTCCTCCTCGTGTTGATCTTTTTAATTGTAACATTTTTGCAGTCGATTAACAAATTTGATGAAAACTAAAGTTATATAAACCAATAAAAGCCTAAAGTATATAGGTGCGCATAATTAAATCTACATAGTCCATAAATTGCCGTCTAAATAGTAATAGTTTAGCTCGGTAAAAAGACATTCAAACCTCCTTTCAAAAAAAGTGCTGACGTCCACGCAAAAAATGTGCTACAAATATATCCATGGGCAAAGTGATTCTAAAATTACGCGGGCGCGAGATAACCGAAAAAGATCTTGGAAAAATAAAAGAGATTATCGCTAAACATTATGTTTTGGGTCGTAAACGCATTTCCCGGGAATTAAGTAAGCATTGGCAATGGTATCAGCCCAATGGCCAATTTGTCCCTTCCCA
>JACRKQ010000018.1 GCA_016219705.1 Candidatus Saganbacteria bacterium
CCTTTTTCTTGTCGACCCAAGTGGGATCTGCGTCTTCCATTGCGTGTTCCGCTAATTCTTTCGGGTCAGAAGTATTCAAATACCGAGCGGGGATAATCAGGTCTGTATCAATGTTATCGCCGAATTTCCAAACTTTACCATTCATTACAAATCCTCCGGGCTGATTATCCGTCCGGCAATCGCTGACGCGGCTGCGACACCGACATTTGACAGATAAACCTCTGATTTTGGATGTCCCATCCGACCGACAAAATTTCTGTTTGTTGTTGCGATCGATCTTTCTCCTTCAGCTAAAATTCCCATATGTCCACCTAGACAGGGCCCACAAGTTGGAGTAGAAACGACTGCGCCTGATCTGATAAATATTTCCGTTAAACCTTCTTTGATCATCTGAATGCTGATTTCTTGCGTCCCTGGCAGAATAATGCAACGGAGATCGCGATGGATCTTTTTGCCCTTAAGAATCTTAGCGGCTACTCTCATATCCTCAATCCGTCCATTGGTGCAGGAACCAATCACTGACTGATTTATTTTAACTCCAGAACACTGACTTACTGGTTTTGTGTTGCTGGGCAGATGAGGAAAGGCAACTTGCGGTTCAATTTTAGAAACATCCCAATTGTAAACCTGGCGATAATTGGCATCGTGATCAGAACGAAATAATGACAAATGGCGATTATTTATCTTATCCTCTCAACCACCGTCGGCTATAAGCCGACGGTGGTTGAGTGAAAGCGCCAGCAAATTGTAATTGTTCGGTTATTCCCAGGCAGAAATTATGGGCAAGCCGGATTTGGCGCTCATTCCCGAACGCTATCGCCCATATCCGGGCAACAAAAAGACTTCCTGGTTGGCGCGAAATACAGCGCGAAAAAAATGTTCAACCGGATCATGGACATTTTGAGCGTTTATCGCCTTGAAGAAAAAAAATTGGTCCTTCACAAAACGCAATTTGATGTTTCCTCCCTGGCTGCGGACATGGTCTGGTTAAGTGAACTGGCAAAAAAGGGAGGGAAAATAATCTCTTTTAATTTTGCGCCGGCGCTTGTCATTTCTGCCGACCGCGACTTATGTAGATTTTTACAACTCCAAACGTCATGGACTTCATCTCAACTTGTTGAAAACCAGCTTTGCGCATCATTTCCATAAAAACTGGAGCGGGAGGAAAAGATTTAATCGAATCGATCAGATATTTATAGGGCTTATATTTTGAAAGAAAAAGACTTAGAAAAGGCACAATAAGATTGGTGAAAAACTTATAGCCCGCAAGAAAAAATAAATTATCCGGTTGAGAAAGCTCAAGGATTACACAATGTCCGCCCGGCTTTAATACGCGCATCCATTCTTTGAGAGCTCCTAGCCGATTATCAATGTTGCGAATGACAAAACCGCTAACTAGACCATCAACAGTCGCGTCAGCTTGAGGCAACTTTAATGCGTCACCGGCGAACAAAGAAATTATTTTGTCCAGCTTGGCCGCGGTAACTTTCTTTCTGCCAACGCTCAACATATTATTGGAATGATCAATGCCCAGGACTTGGCCGGAATTATTTTTTAATCTGTGCGCCACTTCAATCGCTAGATCTGCCGTACCACATCCCGCATCAATATATAATCCGCCGTCTTTTACATTGAGACGATCAACCGCTTGGATTCTCCAGGAGCGATCGCTGCCAAAAGAGAGGATTTTATTTAGAAAATCATAGCGCGCAGAAATATTATCAAACATCACCTTGTTTTCATCCGGTCGTATTAAAGCTTTATTGTGATTCATTCCTTAGAAAATTCCATTATTTGATAATTAGAATCTCTTCGTGCTGGAGTAAATCCGCTTTGACGGATTAATGTTTTCACCTGGTTGACGGTAGTTTTTCTCCCATGCCCCGTCGTTTTTAAAACACTTTCTTCAACTAAAACTCCGCCAAAGTCATCCGCTCCCGCCATCAAACCAAGACAGCCGGCATTGGCGCTCTCCGAAAACCAGGAAGACTGGATGTGATCAAAATTATCGAGGATCAAACGGGCAACCGCAACCAAGCGGATATAAAAAGCCGGATGAGCGGGAAAAGAAACTTTTTGGCCCAGTAGGGAATTTCCCGGTTTGAAGGACCAGGCAATGAAGGAGGAATAACCGCCGGTTTTGTCTTGCGATTCTCTTAATGCTAAAAGATGGTCAACGATATCTTCCGGCGTTTCCACGTGACCATACATCATAGTAGCCGTCGTTTTATAGCCGATTTGATGGGCGATCTCCATGATCTCGAGCCAACGAGTGGCGCTGCATTTCCTGGGGCTGATAACTTTTCTAACCTGATCAACTAAGATCTCCGCACCGCCACCCGGCATAGTATGAATGCCTTCGTTCCACAAAGTTTTCAAAATATATTCTGCAGATTTGCCCTCGAGTTTTCCCAAATAATCAATTTCCGACGGACTTAGAGGATGAATATGAATTTTAGGGGAATGTTTTTTTATCGTCCGAATGTAATTTAATATCTGTTCCAATTTGATGGAAGGATTTAAGCCGCCTTGCAGTAAGACCGTCGAAGCGCCTCTCAATTCCGCTTGTTTGACCCGCTTGGCCAGTTCGCTTGCTGATAGAGTATAAGCTCCTTCGTCTCCTCTTCGTTTATGAAAAGCGCAAAAACTGCATTCAACCGTGCAGACATTGGTGTAATTGGGATTGGTATCCATCACATAAGTAACCAGGCCACCAGGATGACGTTTCATCCTCTCTTCATGTCCCAGTCTCATGACCTCTCCGAGGGGAATATCTTTCAGCAGTCGCAGGTCATCTTCTCGAGACAGACGAGGTTTATGACCAGAAGTTTTCGCCCGCCACGATTGAAATTGTCCCGCTAGTTCTTTTGCTTTTTTCAGAAAAAAATCCTGCCCCGCCAGATCACTCCCGGTTAATTTTCTTCTCATCCCCTGAAGATATTGGACCATCTTGTTCTTAGGGATATTAAGACGCCGCGCCTCAAGCTCTGCCGACTTTAAAATTAATTCCTCATCTCTTGAATCCAACCCTTTTAGCCAGGCTAATAAAGTTTCTTTCACGGAAACGTCGGCATCCTTACGCACCAGCCAGCGGGCAAAGACAAAAGGGAGATTAAAAGCCTCATGCCAGAGAGTGACAAGATCATAACAGTGGTCATACTTATTTTTATCTTTAAAAGTTAAAGCTTCGTCTCCAATGACGAGCACAGCATCAGCTTCATAAGCATTTTCTGTGATCACAGGGATATCTTTTCTTTCAGAAAAAAGAATATAGAGCAAAAGCACCGAAGTTGCTGATTGATTAGTCAAAAATATTTTATTACTATGATTTAATTCTGAAAATTTACTTTTCGAATATAATAGGACTGAACCAACTTTTTCACTCGCGGCCACCCCGTAAGCCCCCAGGTATTCATAGTCAGTCTTGAGATTAGAAATCGCTCCGGTAGGAACTGGAGCGGCTACGGAAATATTGTGATCAAAAGCCCACGCGGCTTCTTTGGGGTTTTGAAAAATAAAAGTAAAATCAGCAGGACAACCCAATACTCTAATAGGCGCCAAATTAGCATAATGATAAATCGAGATATTATATATTTTAGTAGCCATTAAATAATTATGGAATTATGTACTTGGCAAAGAAACATCATTTTTGGGTACGCAAATGCCTGCTTATTACCGATTTCCTTTTGCCCTGTTATGTGTTTTACATAACATCTGGCAATTTTTAACAGAAGTCTTTCCACCCTTGCTCCACGCTGCGACATGGTCGGCGTCCATTTCGCCAAAACTCCAAATCTTATTTTTATTAGCATCATGCCCAATGGCACAATGCGGGCAGTTTGATTTCTCTTGCCTTTCAGCCTTGGCTGTTTGTGTTGCATAAATCGCTTTCTTGGTTGCCTCATCAAAAACTCGGACTTCAAGCAATTTTGTGTCAATAGAGCCACCGAGAACATACTCAAAAATAGCTTTGCGATTTTTGATATACGGATCACCATAGAGCTTGCGCACTTCGACTGACATTTTCTTGGGGTCATAGGCTTTCTTGTGATACTGTTCATACAGTCGTCCCCACTCAAGCCCGCACATCTCGCTTTCTACATCGGTAAACACAGTAGATATCCAATCGATTACACTGTTGAAATATTCTTTTAACTCATTGATGTTTTTGTCGTTGCGATGACTGCTCATGTAATCATCAATATTTCCCTTACTTGTCCAGTCTAACGCCCTCTCAAGAAAGGCCTGTCGGTTTGCACTGCCCTTTATGTACGCGCTCCATTTTTGAATGTTGGCATTTTGGCTGTTACTGAACTCCTCTTTACCAAGCGTAACAAAAGGCCCGGAATAGATCGCATTTAATAATTCTTGGGGGACGAGTGGAACGCCAGCTATATTAATCGTCTTAAACCACTCTTTTATCTGGCTTTCTGTTCCTTCGCATTCATAAATGAGCAGTTTAGTTTCCAATATTTTGGCTTTCTTGTCTTTTGCCATACCGCCAAAATATTGCTCCATACCGTTATCGTCTTTGATGGCAAATTTATCGGTTACAAAACGTCCAACACTGGTGATGCGCTGTTGCCCGTCCAAAACTTCCAAATTATTTTCCGAAACTTTATTAAAATAAATCAAGCCTATTGGATAGCCTTTAAGGATTGATTCAATAACAGCCATTTCTTTTTTGCCGCCGTCAGACGCATAAATATAATTGCGTTGGTATTCTGGTTGAATAGTCAGCTTGCCAGACAAGCCGAATAACCCTTTACCCTCCAGTTCGTTATAGACGAACCCTTCGCAAATATCTTTGACAGTTATATCAGATTTTAAAGTTGTTTTCATATTGTTTTTAAAATCAAAATTAATTACTAATTTTTATCTTTTATTTTTTTCTCCACCTTTTTCTCCAGCAATTTAATGTTTTCCAGATAGGCTTTTTCGACGGGAGAGAGCGTTTTAGCTTGAAATTTTTTATACTCCACTTCAGCTTTTTTCAGCGCCTCGGCATGACTCACGGATCCAGCCTCTGTCAGAACTTTTTTATCAAAAACACTTATCAACTTATCAAGTTGGGCAATCCAATCTTTCATATACATTGGCTTATGTTCCATTACCCTCACTTCCGCCAAATCAAAAAATGCGGAGACGATATTATTCAACACTTTTAACTCTTTTTCATCAAGGTAATTTTTTGCAATAACAATATCTTTTTTACTTACTCCGCCATTTGAAAAATTCAGCAAGCCCATAAATGGCTTGCCGGCATTGGCTCTCTTAACTATAACTTCAGCAGCAGTATTCCCATGGGTAGCGTAGTGCAGTTTATTTTGTACGATTTTGAAAAACCTAATAGATTCCAAGGCTTTGGGATTGTAATCAAGACTCGTGGCGTACAGATCAAGCACCTGACGATAAAGAACCTTTTCACTGCTGCGAATATCGCGAATACGATCAAGCAATTCATACCAATATTTGCCCCCGCCATTCTCTTTTAGAAAATCATCATTCATCGTAAAGCCTTTGATGAGGTACTCACGAAGGCGTTCAGTTGCCCACTGGCGAAATTTGGTGGCAATATCAGATTTTATCCTATATCCAAGAGAAATTATAAGATCAAGGTTATAGGATTTGGTGTTATATTTCTTACCATCAGTAGCAGTGTGTAAGAAATCCTTACATACTGAAACCTCACTCAATTCACCTTCATCAAAGATGTTTTTAATGTGCATCGTGATATTGGGGCGAGATGTATTGAATAGCTCTGCAAGTTGGGCCTGCGTGAGCCATACAGTTTCATTTTCAACACGCACATCAATACTAGGCGCCCCATCCGCGCCTTCATAAATAATTATCTCACCGGAATTATTGTTATTTGTCATATTATTGTTCAATATTAGCTTATAGGAAAGGTAGCTTTGTCAAATGATAATTTAAATAATTATTCCTTAATTAGTCATTTCTTAGAAATAGCCATTCCGCTCCACCGCAGTAAAGCCTCCAGCTTCAATAGTCCTAATCATCATACTCCGACTTAACGATTCCGGACTGACGGCCGAACCGGAATGGGCAATCCGTTCTTTCCCCAGCGTCCCGTCCAGATCATCCGCTCCCCAGGATAAAGCTACAGCCGCGGTATCAACGCCGATCATCGGCCAATAAGCCTTGATATGTTTAAAGTTATCTAAAATTAATCTGGCCAAGGCGATGATTCGGAGATTTTTCAACGGAGAGGGGCCATTTTCATCCGTTCCTTTTTCCCGTTGATAGGCTAGGGGGATAAAACACGAAAACCCACCAGTTTTATTCTGCGCAGCTCTCAACGCCAGAAGATGATCAACAATTTCTTCAGCAGACTCTTTTAATCCATAAAGCATCGTTGCATTTGAACTAATTCCTAGTTGATGGGATAAATGATGAATTTCCAGCCAACGTTTGGGGCCAATTTTATCAGGGCAATATTTTTTTCGCATGCGGAGAGAGAACAGTTCTGCGCCTCCGCCGGCGAGAGAATTTAAGCCGGAATTTTTTAATTCAAGCAAAATTTCTTCAGCAGTACGAGCTTCGTCTTTGGCAAAGCGGTCGATCTCAACCGCCGTAAACGCTTTAATATAGAGAGCGGAATATATTTTTCTAATTTGCGCAATAAGTTCCCGAGATTTTTTATACGGCCAATGTTTATTTAAGCCGCCGGTAACATGGATTTCTTTTGGCTTAAGTTCTTTAATTTGCTTTAATATTTCTTCTAGAGTCATAACATAGGCAGTGGGATCATCTTCGGCGGCATGATAGTGGCAAAACTTACACTTACTATCACAAATATTAGAAGGATTAACGGTAAGATTGAGGACGTAAGTCGCCTGACGGCCAAACCGTTTCAGGCGATTTTGCAAAGCAGCGGAACCCAAGGCATGAACCTCATCGACGGTTTTTAATTGGGCCAATTGCAGCGCTTCTACACGGTCTAAACGCTGGCCAAGAGCGCCTTTATTTAATATATTTTCTAATAGTAAATTCATTAGTTAGGCATTCTTCATTTGGCATTCGGCATTATCTTGTCCCATTTCTGATCGACTCTTTTCACCACTTCGGGAGCAAAAGCGACTGGTTTACGATAGCCTGGTTTCCAGGAAGCATCGATACAGATCGGAAATTGAAAAATCAATTTATTGCTATCAACTTTGGTCCCAGCCGGATAAAGATCTTTTAAGGGATCAAAACGGGTAAACCAGCCCCAGAGGATCATCATGGTGCTGTTCAGATCGACATCTTCGGAAACTAAAACGTGAAATAAATATTGGGCCGCGGATGCATTTCGCTTTAAAGCCTCGATGATATTTTCTCGGTTAAAATCTTTACTGACCTGCACAATCAAAAACGCTTCGCCCAGGGCCACAATTTTTTTAATACTCGGATTAATCTCGCCTGGTGATGGCGGCAGTGGGGGCGGGGTTGTGCGAACCGCTTGACCACGATTCACGGCTTGAAGAATCAAGCGACTCCCCTCGTTCATCGCCGGACCGGTAAAATCGAGAGTGTCTTGCGCCGTGGGGGCAATTAAATGAATGCCAGAAGCGGCATCGAGATTGCGCCAGAGACTGCGACTGACATTGCGAAAATCTTTAATATCACCCGTCTCCTCCCCAACAATTATTAATATTTTTGTTAGAGAGAGTTGCCCCTGGCCCAGTATGGCAAACGCTTGTTTTAACCCCTCATATTTATAGCGTTCACGCACGGAGGCGACCGCCAGCGGATGGAACCCTGTTTCCGGATAAGCCCATAAATCCTGTAGTCCCGGATGCATAAATTTTAAAAGCGGCAAAGTCATCTCCTGCAGGGCACAACCGATATAATAATCTTCTTGAGGCGGCAAACCGACAACGGTCGCCGGATAGATCGCATCTTGGCGACTCAAGACCCGATCAACTCGAAAGACCGGAAAATCTCCGGAATGGGAATAATGACCAAGATGATCACCAAACGGGCCTTCACGCCGGACATCGCCAGGAGAAACATTTCCTTCCAAAACATATTCAGCCTGCGCGGGAATACGATGACCGGTCTGATGGCGTTTAATCATCTCGAGCGGCGCACCCATAATCAAAGCCGCCAGGAGTCGTTCATCAATTCCTTCGGGCAGTGGAGCAATAGCGGCAAACGTTAAAGCTGGCGGACCACCTAAAATCACACTGACCGGTAATTTTTGCTTTAAAGCCGTGGCAACTTTAAAATGAAAGCCCCCGCCTTTTTCGATCTGCCAATGCATGCCTGTGCTGCCGTCGTCATATTTTTGCAGTCGGTAAATTCCCAGATTGCCAACCCCGGTGTCCGGATGGCAAGTATGAACTAGAGGAAGAGTAAAAAATGGTCCTCCGTCCAGCGGCCAACAGGTTAATACAGGTAGATCATTAAGCTTGGCCGGTTCCTGAATATTTTCCATCACAGGACCGGAACCGACCGAGCGCATGCGGGAATTTAATAGTTTTAAAATCTTATTGCGATTGTCCCAAATTCGTCCAAGAGTTGGCGGAACCAGATCGGTGGCCGCACTGACCAAAAGCTCACCAATCTCGGCAGGATGTTTGCCAAAGACAAGGTTTACGCGTTCAGGTGTGCCATAAAGGTTAGAAACCAATCTTTTGCCAGGATGACCTTTTAAGTTTTCAAATAATAACGCTGGCCCATTTTGCGCCAAAACGCGATGCTGGATAACAGTGATTTCCTGGTTGGGATCAACTTCTTCTTGAACACGCAGCAATTCGCTCCGTTTCTCCAAATCAGCTATATAATCTCTTAAGTTTTTATAGATCAAATTAAATCCCTCTAGTGGGATTTTACCATTTCTACCACTATAATTTAAGATGAATGGTTGTCGAAAGTCATCCGCTCTAGGAGGATCGCGTCGCCTGAATTTTCAGTGAAATTTCTCAGGGTATTTGATCGATAATCATCTAGAGGATACTTAAGCGCGAGGAACCGCGCCGTGCCTGCAGGCAGGCAGGAATTCATTCGCAGGTTCCGAGCTTATGTTCTATTTGTAATGGTTCAAATAATAAGAAACACAGGCTTAGGCGAGACCAATACGGAAAGAAGCTCCTTAGTTGTTAGACAAGGCCATTGGGCACAACTAGCACAAATTCTTTCCAGGGCTAGGTCTATATAGGTGCGCATAATTAAATAGACATTATGTTTACAAAAAAGGAACAAGCAATCCCTTAATCAATTCCGGGTTCTTCTGAATGTTTCCAAAGGTTTTAAATAGGGCGTCACAAAGCGCTTCTTCTCGATCGTAATA
>JACRKQ010000019.1 GCA_016219705.1 Candidatus Saganbacteria bacterium
AAGGAAACTGGTGCAGGAGATTTTTCGATAAAGATTTTGGCGGCGGCAGCTCCGGTGGCGCCGGTTACGGCTAATATTATGTTGGTTTGAGTAGACATCTAAATAACTCCTTTTATCCCTTGCCATCAGGCAATTGATTAAGTTCAATGATATTTCCTTCCGGATCATTAAAATATACAAACCTAAAACCAGCTATCATTTCTGGTTCTTTGATCGTTATTGGTTCGGAATAAAATCGCAGCCCTTTTTCTTTTAGTTCCCTGTAGCTTTCATCTAAATCTTTTACAATAAAAGCAATATGCCTGTAACCCGGATAATTGGGCCGATTAATTTTCTCTGATGCTTGCAACTTATCTTTATACTCAAATATTTCTATCTCAATGTCAGAATCAGGCAAGGAGAGATGGGCCACTTTGGCCTTGGCGTCAGGCATACCCACGCCTTTTCTAAAATCATCGGACTCAATTTCAAACTTCCTTTTTAACACAAATCCCAATGTTTCAACATAAAACTCAAGCATCGTCTCCAGATCATTAACAACAATGGCCGCATGGCGGAATTTTTTAATTTTTAACATTGTTTTCAACCTTATAAAAACACGATCATGGCCGCCAAAATCCCAATTATAGCCGATAAAGGGAAAAATCTAATTTGTAACGGAACAGATGGTAAATAAGAAAGAACAAAAATAATTCCGCAAACGGCCAATGCCAGCCACATGAGAATATTAGGAGATAAAACTAGAACAAGCAAAAATAAAAAGATAAACCCAACCAAATGGGTAATTCCGGCCACTAGATTGGCGATCGTCTCATTAAATCTCGCCGGAATACTATAAATGCCATTATTTTTATCGAATTCAATATCTTGCAGGGCATAAATGATATCGTAGCCGCTCATCCAGCAAAAAGTAAAAGCGGATAGCAAAAGTATTTCCGGAGTAAAATTCAGATCGCTGCGAACTGCCACAAAGGCACCAAGCGGCGACAGCCCCAGTGCTAGCCCCACCCCGTAATGACAGAGCCAGGTAAATCGTTTGAGCAAAGAATATCCACTCAAAGCAATTAACGGAATAATCGACAGCATTAAAATAAAGAGGCCAAGTAAAAAACAGGCAACGATATAAATAATAAAGCCAAAGATGGCCACCCCGGCTGCATCCTCGACAGAAAGTTTTCCGGAAGGAAGTTCACGAGCCTTAGTCCTAGGATTAAGGGCATCGATTTGCCGATCCAGGATCCGATTCATCGCCATGCCAAAAGTTCGCGCGCCGATTCCCGCTAGCATTATTAATAATAATATATATAAAGAAGGAACTTGCCGCCCAGCACCAAGATACGCCCCGGCGAAAATCAGCGGGAGGCTAAAGATCGTATGTTCTATTTTTATAAAATTAAATATTTTTGACGACATATAATATTTCAGCAAGCTTTACTGATAACACATCTATATTCTCAAACAGTCGCTTCCGATCATTTTCCTCTGCCAGATCAGAAATCGCCTTGATCGCACTAAATTTTATTTTTGCTTTTTGGCAGACACGAGCAATGGCTGCCCCTTCCATATCCACAATATCGGCTAGCTTAGCCAACTGGCTGCGCATGGCACTATCAAAAACCGGATCAGAGGATGTTAATAGAACCGCCAGCGGTAAGCCCCCCCATAAGTCAGCCCCATCAGCTACATAATAACCACTTGCCGGCCAGTTGACAACTTTGCTGACGTTGACAATCTCCCCAATCTGGAGATTTTTGTTCAAAGCTCCGGCAATGCCGGCATTAATGATTGCTTCGATTTTTTGATTTTTTATCAGCTGTGACACTTCTCTCTCCGCGCTGGCCGGGCCCATCCCGCAGATACAGACAATAATATTAGGCAATGACAGATTAAAAAATAGAGAGGAATTAGAGGCTTCGTCAACACTTGTCCCTAATTTCAGTAGAAATGGGCGGGCTTCTCTAATAGTCGCAAAAACAATGCCAATCATACGATAATTCCCTTGGAAAACTATTGAACAAGACCACGATAAATTTTTACCTCTAGCCCGCCATGGTTATCGCCGGAAGAATTGATGGCATCAGCAATTTGGAGTTTAAGTGAGTTCCCCTTGCCTGTTATATAAGTTGAATAAAAATGATCGGCATGGTAGTCCGTTATGTCTCCATTTTGTTCTGCAGTATCAAACATAGAAAGGTCATCTAAAAGAAGATGCTTCCAAGCCTCGGGTTTTGGCACTTCTCTCCAAGAATGTGAATAAAGATAATATGCGTCTACTCCGTCAGTTTTGTCATCCCAGCAGGAATAAGTGCCCGAAACATCAATAACATAATATTCGTCTTTGTTTAAGATACTGTTAGTATTCACTGGCTCCGGCTTATCGGCTGGCACACTAATTGCTTCCAATAATGGGCCTTTTACAATTTTGACTTGGCCGATCCCTTTTTTTAAGGATAAAATAATTCGCTTGGCTCGATCGGGATATTTTTCTTTAATCCCGTCTTCGAGGCGCTGCCATTGGCGAATACTCTCCCTAACGGCTAAATTAAAAGCATAATCAAAAAGAGACTTACCCGTATTGGGGTTAATCATTTTACCGGCAGATGATCCGCTCTCATCTTTATTGAGATCACGGTGTAAAACATCAATTGGCGCTGCCGCTGCATATTTTAGGTAGTGGTCATAATCTTTGATTGCTTCCGCATACTTTTTGTCCGACAAGAAATTTGTCCCTGGAAATTCCAATTTTATCATCTTAGCGGAAATCCGCCTCACATTGGTCAGTTCGTTATTCCCAGCATTTTTATAGAAAAAATATCCGGATTTTAAACCGCTGCGTGAAGGCGCCAAGCCGGTGAGATCATCCCAGTTAGGCAGAGGGATATCTTCCGGTTTAAGCGCTGGGTTGGCGCTTAATTTTAGTTCTACGTAATTAGTATGCGAGTAAAAATCTTGTACCGGATGAAGCAGTTCGCCAAAAGTATATAAGGTTTCTTGCCACGCGCTTTTATCTTTATCGGCCTCGACCGCTGAAATAATTGCGAGAGCCAATTGTTTTTTTGTGTATTTTACTCCATTGGCTAAATGATTATTATCAAAATGATGGGAAGCGGTTTCGAATTTTTTAGTGCCGATATGATCCTGGGAAGTATTTCCATCGTCGATAACCTGAAAGCTGGCTTCGGATATGCCGACCTGCAGCAAAGCAGAGGTGGAAATATTTTGATGGATCGCGCCTCCAAATTTGTTGAAAGTCGCAAAGGCGCTAACCACGTTCTGCATGCAAGCAATTGATAAGATAATCAAAAAGAAACCGAGAAAATATTTTTTTATCATGAAATTCTTCCTCAAGTTTTATTGCTATCGTATCATAATATCATTGTTGCTGAAAGCCGATCAAGCAATAATCCCAGCCGCTTTCGCCATGGCTTCAAGTTTATTTATCGCCTTTCTTCCTGTTTCACCCAAATCATAAGTAAGATCATTGACAAACATTTTGATATGTTTTTGAATAACCTCGTCGTTCATTTCTACTGCCATTTTTTTGATATATGGCATGGCTAATTGTGGGTCAGCCGCTGCCAGGTTTAAGCTCTTTCTAAAAATATTTTCTACTTGAGAATCAAGTTCAAGCGGGACATCACTTCTTATGCCTACGGCGCCGAGAGGAATCGGAGAGCCCGTTGTTGCCTCCCACCATTCTCCGAGATCGCAAAGCTTATAAAAGCCGGCTTGGGGAAAAAGAAACCGGCTTTCATGAATAACTACTCCACAATCGGCTTGCCCTTCATGGAGTGCAGAAAAAACTTGATCGTAAGTTGTAAAGATTTTATTTTTTGCTTCGGGACAATATAGGCTAAAGAGCAAGTTAGCGGTTGTCTGCTCTCCAGGTAAAGCAATTCTAAGTTTTGGCAAATCTTCCGATTTTATCTTTTTATCTTTTGCGATCAAGATTGGTCCGCAGCCAAAACCTAAGGCATTCCCAACTGTTAGCAGACGATATTTATTTTTTAATTTCAACCAGGCAGGGAAGGACATTTTAGTTATTTCATAAGTGCCGGCCAAAGCTAGTCTATTAAGCGTTTCAATATCATGGTGATGAACTTCCAGCGGATAATCGGCCAACGATATTTTTCCGGACATGATCCCGTAATACGTGAAGGTATCATTGGGGCAGGGGGAATAGGCAAGTTGTAGGCGCATGGGCGCTCTAGAAATATTCTATCGCGTTACGCATGGCGAAAAGTTGATGATCTTGCGGCACAAAACGGCCGCCTTTGACCTCAAGCAGATTGCGGGCGACGATTTTATCGGCTTCAAGTCCTGGATAAACCCCAAAAGTTCCCGCTTTCATAAAGCCAAAAATCGCATCGCCGTAACGCAAGCCTAGAATTCTATCCATAACATGAGCTTCACCGCCGCGGATGGCGTGACCGCAATTCTGATAGCGATATTCAATTTTAGTATGTTTTTCTAGTATTGCTTTAACATATTCGCCAATGCCGCCGAGTTGTTCGTTGCCGAAAGAATCTTTTTTCTTGGGCATCTCGTAGTAGGCTTTGACGATGGCATATTTAGGATCAGCAATTACGGTATTGAGCATTTCCTGGTGGTGTTTATTGATCGCTTCAGGATAACGTGTGTCAAAGAGACGAGCGCCTTCGGAAACGACGACAATACAATGCTGTTTTAGCTTAATTGATTTTTCAACCTGTTTGATGACTTTGTCCATATCAACAATTTCTTCCGGCAGCAAAGTTACTTCAGCTCCGCCGGCGATCCCCGCCCATAGGGCCACCCAGCCGGCATGTCGTCCCATAACTTCGATCACGAAGCAGCGGTTGTGGGATTCTGCGGTGGTACGGCAGTTTTGGATAAAATGGACCGATTCTTCAACGGAAGATTCAAATCCATAGGTCATTTCGGTGCCATAGACGTCATTATCCATGGTTTTGGGGGCGCCAAACATGGGGAAGGTGAATTGTTGGCCTAATTTTCCCGCGGCGCCCAGCGTATCATCGCCGCCAAGTACGACCAGGCAATCGAGATTTAACTTTTTAACATTAGCCATGGCTTTTTCCGGTAATTTCGCTTCGATATTAGCCTTAGAAAATAGGTTGGTGCGGGAAGATTTGAGGATTGTGCCGGCGCTGGTGAAGCAGTCTTCGATCTCTGTTAAATGCAAGGGAAAGATAATTTTATCCAGTTCTTGTTCCGGGTCACGAGTTAGTGATTTCCAGCCTTCCAGTAAGCCAATCAATTCCATTTTTTCATCAGCTGGCAAAGTATTATTGGCCTGACCGATACGGCGCAAGAGACCAATGATGACCGCGTTATGCCCGGCGCAGTCGCCCCCGCCGGTTAAAATACCGATCCTTTTAATATTGATTTCTTGGCCGTTTCCGCCTGAGGCGGAGCCGCCATTGGCGGAAAATTTGATTTTCATATACTGTTTCCCTTTCTGTTGTAAAAATTTATCTGGTGTTACCTGGGTTATCGGTAGAAATTACTTCGACCTTTCCACGGCCACAATCTAGGATAAAAGTTTTACCAAGATCTTTTAATAGTTTTGTGCCTAAAAGGACAATGTTTGCCGGTGTAATGTCAATGGTTGTTCTGACGGTTTTTCCGTCCACCGTTACGCTTCCTATACAAACTAAATGCGCAGATGAAGAGCCATCAGCGAGAGTGTTTGATTGAATGCCTGTCAAAACCAATCCCAGTGGAAAGGCAACTACATAGGGAATTTGCAAATAACCATTGAAGCCCGAATCAACTATCGCGTTTATCTTTTTGGGAGTGCCGTTTACGCCGCTAACCTCGATCTCGATTTTTGGCTGGTCGTTATTAAAAGTCCCAAGCATACTTCTTTTTTGCGGTAAAATTTATATTGGAATTTTGCACGCTGCCGATTTGTATTATATAGAACAATTTATCGCCGAATGATTTTCTAGCTCTTTCAACTGCAACTAACCGGTCAGCATCTAAATCGTATTTTTTTGTTTCCACATCAATGACGACATACTGGCCGAGATTGCTTCTTTCAAGCCCTTCCTTAAGCTCTTCAGTATAAAATTTTTCACCAATCTTAGTTATTTCTTCTAGGGACAACGGCTGATTGTTTATCATATAAAAAGTATAACATTCGTATCTGGCGTTGTAAAATACTTACAGTCTTATTCTGTCTATCCCTGACCCGCCGATCCCAAAACGTTGGTGTTCTTGGACACAATTAATTTCTTCAGCTCCTCGCGGGCAGGTCCCAGATATTTTCTCGGATCAAACTCACTCGGTTGTTCTGCGAAGATTTTGCGAATAATAGCGGTCATGACTAATCGTCCGTCGCTGTCAATATTAATTTTACAAACTGCCGCTTTGGCCGCGCGGCGTAATTGTTCTTCCGGAACGCCAACCGCGTTGTCCATTTTGCCGCCGAATTTATTGATCATGGCGACATATGCCTGGACAACTGAAGATGCTCCGTGAAGAACAATCGGGAAACCTGGCAGGCGTTTTTCGCATTCTTCCAGAATATCAAAACGGAGAGGAGGAACAGATTCTCCTGGTTTTAATTTAAATTTATAAGCCCCGTGCGAAGTGCCAATCGAAATTGCCAGCGAATCAACGCCGGTCTTGCCGACAAAATCCTGCACCTGCGCCGGATCAGTGTAAGTGTGTTTTTCAGCATGGACTTCGTCTTCAATCCCGGCCAGAACTCCCAGCTCACCTTCAACTGTGACATCAAACTGGTGCGCATAGTCAACAACTTTTTTGGTAAGTGCGACATTTTCATCATAAGGGAAATGGGAGGCATCGATCATGACAGAAGAGAAACCGTGGTCGACGCAGGATCTACACAGTTCAAAAGTGTCGCCGTGGTCAAGGTGGAGGGCTATGGGGATATGGCTCTTCAAATCCTGGCGGCACATTTCCACCGCGCCTTTGGCCATCCAATATAATAATGTCTGGTTGGCGTATTTGCGGGCGCCGCTAGAGACCTGGATAATTACTGGGGACTTACTTTCGGCGCAGCCGCCAATAATGGCCTGCAGCTGCTCCATATTATTAAAATTATAGGCCGGGACAGCATACTTTCTCGCCATCGCTTTCTTAAACATTTCCCTCGTATTAACTAGACCAAGCGCTTCATATAATTTCTGTGACATAATTTTCTCCCTTTCTTAAAAAAAAATAATAAAACTTAATTTATTATATCGTAAAATAAGAGGGGAAAGCAAATGATCATAACAAAGGCCTGGGTGTATGACCTGGTAGCGGAGATGAATTTTTTATTGTAGAATTAAGATTATGAATAATTATTACGAACAAGAAGTTAGTGACATTACCGCCAAGCTGGAATCCGATCTGGACCGCGGCTTATCAACCGCCCAGGCGACGCTTCGGCTACAGACGTCCGGTTACAACCGTCTGGAAGAAAAGAGAGGGAAATCTTATCTTTTTATTTTTCTGGGACAGTTCAGCGGTTTTCTTATCATTATATTAATGGCCGCGGCCATCATTTCCGGCCTGCTTCAAGAATGGAGCGATGCCATTGCCATCCTTACCATCATGCTTCTTAATGCTCTCTTGGGCGCGTCGCAGGAGATCCGGGCGGAAAAAGCGGTTGCCGCGTTGAAAAAACTTTCAACTCCCCAGATTACGCTATTGCGCGACGGTAATTTGAGCAAGATTGGTTCAGAGTCAATTGTTCCGGGAGATATTGTGATCTTGGAGGCTGGCGCCTTTGTTCCGGCCGACCTGCGCCTGATCGAATCTGTAAACTTGAAAATCGATGAATCGGCGTTGACTGGAGAATCAGAAACAGTTGACAAGCAGAGCGAAATTATTAAAGGCGATAATCTGCCGCTCGGCGACCAGAAAAATCTTGCCTTCTCCGGCACCATGACGACTTACGGCCGGGGAAAAGGGCTGGTAGTTACCACCGGTATGCGGACAGAGTTAGGAAAAATTGCCAATTTGATCGCCGCTGAAGAGAAGGGGAAGACGCCGTTGGAAAAGAAATTTGACCAATTCGGCCGCTGGCTCGGTTATACCGCTATCGGCATTTGCGCCGTGATCTTTCTGGTCGGGCTTCTCTTCCATAAAGCCAGCCTGACAACCATGTTCTTGACGGCCGTTTCACTGGCGGTCGCCGCCGTCCCCGAGAGCTTACCGGCTGTCGTGACAATCTCTCTGGCGCTGGGGGCTTATCGTCTGGTCAAGCGCCGGGCGATCATCAGGAAATTACCGGCCGTTGAAACCTTGGGCAGTGTTACGATTATCTGTTCCGATAAGACCGGCACTCTGACGGAAAATAAAATGACGGTTGAAGTTATTGAACCGTTCGCCGATCGGCAGGCGCTCTTAATCGGGGCTGTCCTTTGCAGTGATGCCACTCTCACCCAGGGAGATCCGACTGAAATTGCCCTTGTTGCCGCCGCCGCTAAAGAAAAGCTGCAAAAAACAGCGCTGGACGCAGATCATCCTCGAGCGCTGGAAATTCCTTTCGATTCCAAAACCAAACGGATGACAACCTTACACAAGATATCTTCCGGCCATTATGTTTCTTATACAAAAGGGGCGATCGAAGTCATCCTCTCTCTTTGTGTAAATCTGTCGGATGCGGATAAAGAGAAAATTCTCTCCAGAGCCGCCCAATTGGCCCGGTCAGGGAAGAGATTGATCGGCGTAGCCTCAAAAGAATACGATTTACAACCAACAGCGCCGGAGGAGAACGCGCTCAATTATCTTGGTTTCTTCGGTATGGCTGATCCCCTCCGTCCCGAAGTCAAAGCGGCTGTCCAGCATTGTTATGAAGCAGGGATCACACCAATTATGATTACCGGCGACCATCGATTGACCGCTCTGGCTATTGCCAAAGAAGCGGGTATTGCTGCTGCCCCGGAGTTGGTGCTTGAAGGGCAGGAAATTGATCAGCGCAATCTCTCTTCCGCGGATCTTTTGTCATACCGGGTCTTTGCCCGCGTTTCACCCGAGCATAAATTAAAGATTGTGACAGCTTTTAAACAACACGGAGAAGTCGTGGCGATGACCGGCGACGGCGTCAATGACGCTCCGGCTTTAAAAGCTTCGGACATCGGCGTCGCCATGGGGATTTCCGGCACCGATGTTTCTAAAGAGGCGGCTGATATGATCCTGACCGACGACAATTTTGCGACTATTGTTGGAGCGATTGAGGCGGGGCGGGGCATTTATGATAACTTGATGAAATTTGTCCGCTATGTCCTCACCACTAATGCCGGTGAAGTTTTGGTGATGTTCTCTTCTGTTCTTTTAGGCTTCCCTTTACCTCTTTTGCCGATTCAGATCCTCTGGGTCAACCTGGTGACCGACGGCCTGCCGGCGCTGGCCTTAACTATGGAGCCGTTGGAAGATGATATCATGAAGCGCCCGCCGCGCCGCCCGGACGCCGCCATAACTGATCGCGGTTTATTTTTAAGTATGCTGGGGATTGGTCTCCTTATGACAGTAGTAACGTTATCACTCTTTCTCTTTGGCTTAAATGAATCACTGGCAAAAGCCAGGACATTGGCTTTTACCTCTCTGGCGTTACTGCAAATGACGCACGTTTTAAATTGCAAGTCAGACCAGCAATCGCTTTTCAAAGTCGGTTTATTCTCTAACCGTTATCTGATCTGGGCGATTACTTCAACTTTTTTCCTCCAATGGCTGGTGGTCAGCGTCCCATTTTTACAGGCAATATTCCACACCACCACTCTCTCATTGGCAGAGTGGATCCTGGTTTTGCTGGGCGCAGCAACCGCCATTTTGGCAGTTGAACTGCGCAAATGGAGATTTTCTCCAAAAACATAATTATGATCACGATCACTCCAATGAAAGATAAGGATATCCCGGTGGTTGCGGAGATTGAGCGGTTATCTTTTAATTTTCCCAAACCGGAGGCGATATTCCGCGAAGATGAGCATAAATATCTCGTCGCCAGAGACGGGGATAAAATCGTCGGTTACATTGGCGTTGAGAAAGTCCTGGACGAGACGCATATCATCAATATGGCGGTCCATCCCGATTATCGCGGACAGGATATTGGCAAGCGTCTGATGCAGCATGTGTTAAATGATGAAGACGTATTTTTCCTGGAAGTCAGGGTTTCTAATGAAAAAGCCAAAAACATTTACGAAAAGTATGGTTTTAGAGCCATAAACATGCGTCAAAGTTACTATGCTGACGGCGAAGACGCTTACGTTATGAGGCGGCTGCCCGGTGAGTAAATTTTTAGCAGAACTTAATAAGCGTATCCTCGTCATGGACGGCGCTATGGGGACGCAGTTGATGGAGCGGGGCATCCGGCCGGAAGAATGCTTTGATGCTGTTAATATCAAAAAACCGGAGATTGTTAAAGCCGTCCATCAGTCTTACATCGCTGCCGGCGCCGACATTATTGAGACAAATACCTTTGGAGCTAATCGTTTAAAGTTATTAGATTATAATTTGGAAAATAAAGTCGATGCAATTAATCAGGCGGCGGCTAAGTTGGCCAGAGAAGCGGCCGGAGAAAATAATTTTGTTTGCGGTTCTATTGGTCCTCTTGGTAAATTAATTGATCCCCTGGGCGATGTAACTTTTGACCAGGCTTATGAAGTGTTTGCGGAGCAAGCCAAAGCCTTGGAAGCCGGCGGTGTTGACGTTGTTTCGATCGAGACTATTTCTGATTTACAGGAGATGCGAGCCGCGGTGATTGCGGTGAAACAAGAGACAAATCTATCCATTATCGCCAGTTTGACTTATGATGACGGAGAAAAAACTATTTATGGGACAACGCCGGAAGTGGCGGTGGCTGTCCTTGAACCTTTAGGCATTGATATTATCTCGGCTAATTGTTCGACGGGTCCGGAAGGGATGCTAAAAGTCAGCAGAAAGCTGTTAGCCGTCAGCAGTAAGCCGGTGATGGTGATGCCCAACGCCGGGATGCCTGATTTGATTGACGACAAAGCAGTATACAAAATGACGCCGCAGCAATTTGGAAGGTTTGCGCAACAATTCATTAAGCTAGGAGTAAGAATTGTGGGTGGATGTTGCGGGACGAGGCCGGAACACATTAAAGCTATAAAATCCGAAATCCCTGCCCGTCCGGCAGGCGGGCGAAATCAGAAATCCGAAACAAATTCTAAATCCAAAATACAAAATCCAAAATTTGCTTCAAGGACAAGAGTAGTTGAGGTCTCGGGTCGGCCGTTATTGGTGGCAGAGAGGATTAATCCGACGGGGCGGCCGCTGTTTCAAGTTGAATTAAAAAAAGGGCAAATGCGAACTTTGCGCCAGGAAGCGGAACAACAGACCAAAGCGGGTGCGGATATGCTGGATACAAATATTTCCGTGCCGGAAGTAAATGAAAAAGAGCTGATGCATACGGCAGTTAAAATTGTTCAATCCGCTTCTGACCTGCCGCTATCAATTGACAGTCCGCAAGCGGCGGCGTTAGAGGCCGGCTTAAAAGCTTGCTGCGGACGGGCGTTACTTAATTCAGTCAATGGGAAAAAAGATTCGTTGGAGAGGATTTTGCCGCTAGCGAAAAAGTATGGGGCAGCGGTTATCGCCTTGGTCCTGGACGAAAAAGGAATTCCCGATACAGCGCAAGAGCGATTAAATATCGCCCGCAAAATTGTCGAATCGGCCAAAGCAATTGGGATTGTTAAGGAAGATATTTATGTTGATAACCTGGTTATGACAGCGGGGGTGGGCATTGCCGGGTGTCTGGAAACTTTACAGGCCATCTCGCTTATTAAACAGGAATTAGGCGTCAAAACAATTTTAGGGATCAGCAATGTTTCTCACGGTCTCCCTAATCGAGCCAAAATAAATGCCCTCTATTTTCAATTAGCTGTGGCTTATGGCCTTGATGCGGGGATTGTGGATGTTACAGACGAAGAAATGCAGAAGGTGATAAAGGGACTAAGGGATCAAGGCATCAAGGGATCAAGGCATCAAGGGATTGAAACTTTACTAGCAGAATTTAAGGCTGAAGTCGAAAAAGCCAGGTGGTCAGGAAAGCCGGCGGAGAAGAGACGAGAAGCGAACATTAAAGAATTAAAATTTACCGGTTATCAGGATGTAAAAGCGGCGGTAATTGATGGGGATAGTGAATCAGTTAAGGAATTGGTATGTCAGGCGCTGGCCAAAAAATATAATCCGCAAAAAATTATCGACCAAGGCTTAATCCCCGGCATGGAAATTGTCGGTAAGAAATTTAACAGCAAAGAATATTATTTGCCGCAGGTGATCGAGTCGGCGGAGGCGATGCGGCAGGGCTTTGAACTGTGTAAAGCCCGGCTGCCTAAAGGCAAAACAAAATCAAAAGGGAAAGTACTTTTAGCCACCGTTAAAGGGGATATCCACGATATCGGGAAAAATATTGTTAAGATGTTGTTGGAAAATCATGGCTTTGCGATAATTGATCTCGGCAAAGATGTCCCGCCGGAAAAGATTATCGCGGTAGCCAAGAGAGAGCGGCCCAATGTCATTGCCTTATCGGCTTTATTGACGACAACTATGGTGGAAATGGGCATTGTTAAAACTGAATTAGCAAAGTCTGGCTTGAATATTCCTCTCTTAGTTGGCGGAGCCGTTGTCACCAAGGGGTACGCGGACAGGATCGGAGCGAGCTACAGTTTGGACGCGGTGGGGGCGGTGAGCTTGGCGAAGAAAATTATGAAAGCTGGCAAAGTGAAACGTAATATGAATTTTTTTACTTTAACATTCGAGAAATAATTGGGAATTGGGAGAGTCCCGAAAAATTTGCAACTTAAAAAATATTGGGGCTTGAAGAGAATTTAGGAGGCTGATTTTTTCAGCCTTTTTTGTTTTTTCTTCTCTTTTTTCCTCCTTTCTTTGGTCTTTTAACAATTAACCGGTGTTTGGA
>JACRKQ010000001.1 GCA_016219705.1 Candidatus Saganbacteria bacterium
TGATGCTCCCGGATTTGCTCCCAATAGATATGGCCTGCGCCACATGGCAGGAAACGTTTGGCAGTGGGGAGCGGATTGGTATGATAAGGATTACTATGGAACATTAAGGGAAAGAACAAGAGATCCAAAAGGACCAGCAAGAGGAAGCTTTAGAATTCTACGCGGCGGTGCCTGGAGCAGTACGGCAGTCTTCCTGCGTTCCGCTTGCCGGAACCTCGACGCTCCAGGCTATCGGTACGTCAATATCGGCATCCGTGCCGCCAGGACTTTATGACCCTTTTTACTTTATCCCTTTTACACTTTTTGGGAGATTATGTGGGATGAAAATGATATGATAAAAGAATGCCCTCGGAAGTAAGCGCGGTCACAAAAATACAGGATATTATTGAATGGATCTTGCCGCAAATTGCTAAATTCCCCAGAAGCCAGAGATATACACTCGGCGACCGGCTAGAAAAATGCTTTTTTGACATTTTGGAATTATTAATCCAGGCCGCCTATTCAAAAGAGAAAAGCGATAAATTGATAAAGGCAAATATTAAGCTGGAAATTGTAAGGCATCTTGTCCGAATCTGCTATAAGCTGTCATTTTTCAACGTACGCAAATATGAATATCTCTCCATTAATCTTGACGAAGCCGGCAGGATGATTGGCGGATGGCTCAAATCCCTCGACAAAAAATGAAACGATACGGCAATCTTTTTGAGAAACTTATTTCTTTTGAGAATCTGCTCCTTGCTTCAAAAAAAGCGCAAAAAGGGAAAAGATTTAAGGATTCAACGGGAAATTTTAATCTTGAGCTTGAAAAAGAATTATTGCTTATCCAGCATGAACTCCGGCAGGGTCTTTATAAGCCGGGAACATATAAGCGTTTCTTGATATTTGAACCCAAGAAGAGATTGATCAGCGCGGCGCCTTATCGGGATCGGATCATACAGCACGCCTTATGCAATATTATCGAGCCGATATTTGACAATGCTTTTATCTATGACACATATTCCTGCAGAAAAGGCAAAGGGACGCATGCCGCGGTTGAACGATTTTCCGCATTTTGCAGAAAGGCAAGGTACGTTTTAAAATGCGATATTTCATCATATTTTGATTCCATCGACCACAAAGTCCTTTTTGATTTAATATCGCGAAAAATAAAGGACAGGAAGGTTCTATGGCTGATAAGAATAATAATCAGCTCTTTGAATAGGGCGGAAGGAAAAGGAATACCTATAGGGAACCTGGCCAGCCAGTTTTTTGCGAATATATATCTCGATGGGATGGACCATTTTATTAAGGAAAAGTTAAAATGCAGATACTATATCCGCTACACTGATGATTTTGTGGTATTAGATGATAATAAGGAAAAACTGCATGGGGTTAAAAAGAAGATAGAAGAATATCTTCTTGGATTAAGACTTAATATGCATCCCGATAAATGCGCGATATTCAAAGTTGAGCAAGGAACGGATTTTCTCGGCTATAAAATATTCCCCGGGCATCGATTGGTCAGGAAAAGCAACATAAAAAGATTTACCAGGCGCATTAAAAAATATCGCAAGGAATTATTGTATGATAAAATCAGCCTGGCTAAAATAACCAGGTCGATTGAAAGCTGGGCGGCGCATGCGGCTCACGCTAATTCTTTCGGTTTTTTAAAAAAACTGGGGATCGGCCAGAATACGCGGCAGTTCCTGGAACAATACAGCAGACAACCTGCGCGCTGCTAACCGGAACAACAACGAACCCGACAATCGGAACAATAACATCGGGTTCCGCGCCGCCAGCACTTTTGCGACTGCCGGAATTTGCGCTTCTAAGGAAACGCAAAGCGCGTGCAAGATAAAAGTCCAGGCATATTCCCCGTCTCTCCTTATTGGAGGGCAAAAAGTCCGTATTCCGGCTTTGGCTGGTAGTTTCTCGATTTTGTCGGGAGCGAACGCTAAAGCCGGAAACATAATTTACTAAGCAGATAATCTTCTAAATTGCCATTAAAAGTTTCGATTTCTTTTTCATCGGCGATCGTGTTAAATATCCCTTCGAGGATCCTTGTCTTTTGTTCTTCGAGAAAAAATTGGATTTGTTTGAAAGACTCCGGCGAATAAGCCTCAAGATGCTTAAAAACATTCGCCCAGCAGGTCGATAAATACTTTTGGCCGACCACTGCATAATTCTCCGCTTTTTGGTGCTCGGCCATCGTAAAAAGGAAAAGATTTTTAAAATCCAGGGGTTTCCCCGCTACAATAAATTCCGTCTTTTCGATTTTTTCTTTTATCCATGAAACAATATTCTTGTATTCTCTTGTTAAATACCATGCGAAGTAATCTAGCTCCTCTGTTAGCTTATTGAAATCAATATTATCTTTTTCTGTGAATTTAATCGTGGCCGCCAGGATGAGGTCAGTCGCCGGATACATTAAATAATTCTCGGTATCATAAAAGTAATTATCAGAAAGGTATTGGTAAAAAAGCTTCTGCGCGTGCTCTATATCCCCATCTTTTGCCAGCTTTATCATGTGGCGGAACGGGCTTTTGGAAGCATGCGCATCAGCTAAAAATTCCTTGACCAATACAAAAATATTATTTCCCAAGATTTTACTGCCTTCGCCGATGGCATCTTCTTCTTCGCTAAAAAGCGAATTGCTCTCTTGATGCGCCAGTTCATGGTAAAGATAATTTTCCATCATGTCCTTTATGAATATATTTTTCTTGTTAATAAGTTCTTGCTTGTTGTTAACCTGGTATAAGCCCAGCGCCTTTTTTCTAAACTTTAGCCCTGCTATGCCCGCGGGATCGGACGGCATAGCTTCAAAAGCTTCTGCCCATTTCTGGTAAAAAAGAATTTCCGCAGATTCCCCGCGGATAAAAATATCTTTGCCTTCCATAATAGCCGCGATAGAAAAGGGATTGTTGGGAGTGCGGGCGGTTTCTCTGATGAAATAATAAACGCGGATTCCGTCGAGGCTTTTTTCTTCAACCTCGCCAAAGATGTAGCTTTTTTGCGCGCCGTAAAACCCCGCGCAGATTCTTTTACCGGAGCCGCTTTTTTTAAGCAATGCATTGATTTTAGCGGTTTCCGATATCCCGTATTCTTTGTCCTGGATTTTTATTTTAAAGTTTTTGATAAATTGCCGCAGGTCAATTTCACTGAAATTGTTTAATCCGTATTTTTGGGCTTGTACCTGTATTTCCTTTTCAACGTCTTCTAAATGCTTTGAAGTTATTGAAATTGAAAGCGGAAGATTCAATAGATGATAAGCAAAATGCTGGGAAACTTCATTTTTGGAAAAACCAGCCCAATCACCAGACTTTAGCATCAATAAATATTGGGCAATACCAAGGCGTTTAATTTGATCAGTTATTTCGGTCTCGATCAAAGGCAGGGAAATCATCTATACTAAAGATTCTACGGCATGTGCGTATTTATAATGCCTGAAATCTTTATCAAGAGAAAGAACTCCTTTTATTTTATGCGTCTCAATTATGGAAAAACTAGTGCAGTCGGTAAAGCTGAATTCCTGGTCCTTGTATTTAATGAAGATTTTCTTGGCGAGCTCCTCAATTTCTTCGGAAATCCGTTTAACATTTATGCCGCTCGACTTAAATTCCTCCATGAACTTTGTCGCTGCCGAATGATTTACGCGGCTTCTTATTAAGGTGTAGGTTTCATCCAGCACATAATCGGATGTATAAAAGACATTCCCTTTTTCCGCTAAAGCTTCCAGCGCGTATTTTACTTCTTCATTTTTTACATCTTTTGAATTTGCAATGGCGCAAAAAATTCCCGTATCAATAAATATTTCCATTTATGCTTCTACTTATAAAGATGCTTGTCGTGGTCAATTGAAAAAGATTCTTTACTCGAAAAAAGGTCAAATAATTTGGCGATCGAAGGCTTTTGGCGTTTTGCGGTTGTTTTTTTTATCAAATCAACCAGATAGCTTTCAACTTTATTTTTTGACAATTTATCGATTTCTTTATACGCCCACTCCGGAATATCTAATATTATTTGCCTATAATTCATTCCTTATTTTCCTAGTTCAATCTCATTGATCTGTTCATATTCTACCATTACGGCTGGAGGCCGGCAATCAGGTTGTTTTCATCCACCGCGTTTTGGAAAAGCTCCTTTGCTTGCGCCGCATCGAGGACAAAAGTCTGCCCGCGGATTTCGCCGCATACCAGGTCAACATTTTCCGGAAGCCTTAAAATACTGGCCCTGAAGTTTGGCTGCGAGGTAAAAAGTTCATGAGCCCTTGCCGCGTCATGAAAATTTACGCTTGTACGGCTTAGTTTGGATTGCACCACAATTTGGCTCCCAGCATTCAGCCTTTCTCCTATCCTTTGGAAAGACGCGATCCTAAAAGTTTCTCCCATTTAATTCACCTCCCGAATATTATATCCTTTGCCATAATTTTTGCAAATGGCGGTGCGGATCGTAGATCTCTTCGGCTGAATCGGACGCGGCGCTCACTATTTCCGCCCAATTCCTCATAAGATGTACTTTAAAGCCCAAGTCTCTAAGTTTTCTGGCCGCGTCAATCTCATCGCAGCCCAATAAAAAGTCCCCTCCGCCCCGGCTTTGGATCTCCTTTAAATAATCTTCTCCGCTCCCGCCGTTGAACTTATCGGATAAAATGTATTCAACTTCTTGGTCGTAAATTACAACCAGGCGCAAAGGATCTTTGGTGAATTCTTCGTTTTCAAAAGTATCCCTTAAATCCTCAAGCGGGAAGGTGGTTTGAGGCGCCGATGGGCTGTAGGATAGAGCATGACGAACAGCTTCGTTTATATCTCGCGTGAAGCCGGACATAGCTCTAAATTTTTGGCGGGAATCAAAGGCAACAACCCTTACGCTTGCGCCGGAGTTGATCGCCGACTGCATCCAGATGGCGGCTCCGAGAACCGGATAAGACAAACTGTTTTGCGGATTCGGCCTTGAACCGCTAGCGTCAATATAAACCACCAGGTTGGGAGCGTCAAAATGGGCTTTTATATCGTGTCCCTCGGTTCTGGTCCTTCTCATCGTAGTAAGCCCAGGAATTTGGTGTCCCATTTGAAGCGAAATTGCCATGTCCAGCTCGGAAACATCATGTTCTCCCGGATCCCAAATATCAACGCCTTCTATAACTTCCTCGCCGGAAGTCCTGGGATAAAGAGGGAATTTAACAGAATGCTCCCGCGCCAGGTCAAGATAATACATTACCGCGGCTTCGGTCGCGTTTTCAGCCAAGTCATTCGCGGTCATTATTCCCTGGTATTCTTTTATGCCTCGGATTTGCCCTTCTCCTGCTTCGCCTTTCTGTCTTTTTGCCAAGCCTTGGGCTTCTTTTTGGGCGGCGGCTTTTCTTCCCGGCTGCTCGGAAGGAGACGAAGGCTTGACTTCGCCGTCGAGCGGGGTTGGATTTGCCAAATCTTGGTCGTTCATATATTTATTGAATATTCTCGCGGTTTCCCGGCACTTTTCAATATAGTTACTTGGGCGGCTTTCGCGGATCAGCTGTACAACTGCTTCGGCATCTGCTTCCATTTCAGCGGGGATTTCAATACTTTTAGTCCCCTTGAACACCTTTAGGAATGAGACTGTTTTTTCTCTTGGCAATATCTGGACATTCAGTAGTTTTTCGTAAACGCGCATGTAGATTTGCCAGAGCGGGCTGTTCTCCTGGTTCTTGCCGGTTATTTTCTGATAAAGCGCTTCAATCGGAAGGCCGTTGTTTTCGGCCAGCAGGAGATTAATTATCAAATCTTCATAAAGATTAGCAAGGTGGCCGGCTCGCGCGCGGTCGCCGGTTTCTTTTGCAACTGCTTCCTGGATTAAAAGCGATCTTTTGTAGTCATAGGGAATTACTTTATGATGGCCGATTTCATGGCCCATGAGCATCAGCATATAAAGGCGGGAAATCGCTTCTTCTTTTGTTATAGCTCTGCTGGTAATTTTTTGGTCAAGCTGTTCGACCATATTTCGGACAGCTTGAGTTTTTCGCGGTTCGGTTTTCGCGCATCTTTCAAATATCTTTCCCTTTAACGCGTCATACTCTGCCGCGGTAAAAGGACCGAATTGTTCCCTGAACTTATTCAGGTTGATAAAAGTTTCTTTGGTCGGTATGCTGAACCAGCCAATTTCTCCGCTCATTTCATATTTTGCGAGCTCGGTTTCGTCTTCCATGATTTTAGGGGAGCGCAAATTTACTTCTCCCCACAGTTTTCGAGCTTGTCCCCAATCCGCGGAAAAAACGCGCGGACTTGAAATACCTTCCGATGTTCCGATTGATATTATTTTATAACTTAACATATCCCACATAATCTCCCAAAAAGTGTAAAAGGGATAAAGTAAAAAGGGTCATAAAGTCCTGGCGGCACGGAAGCCGAAATCGTAGTCCCGAACGTCTGGATCGAGGCTGCCCCGGTCAGCGGAACGCAGGATGTCTGCTGCATCGTACCAGGAACCGCCGCGTAGAATTCTAAAGCTTCCGCTTGCTGGTCCTTTTGGATCTCTTGTTCTTTCCCTTAATGTTCCATAGTAATCCTTATCATACCAATCCGCTCCCCACTGCCAAACGTTTCCTGCCATGTGGCGCAGGCCATATCTATTGGGAGCAAATCCGGGAGCATCA
>JACRKQ010000021.1 GCA_016219705.1 Candidatus Saganbacteria bacterium
AATATATCTTATGTTAAGTTGGTAGCGCGTGATGAATAGGGGTTATTTGTTATAATGAGGCCAAAATAATTAGCTACCTTTGCTTATCCACACCCACTATCCACGCAAAAGGCTTAATGCCTAATTTCTAATGCCTAATTATGGGATAATTATTAAAAAAACCTTAAATTAGGCATTATTATTTATCTTGAGGTCCCCTATCGGCAGAAAAATATTAATGTTTTTGGCTTAGTTACAGTTATTAATTAACAATCATCACCAGAAGTTTATAGATGCCCAAAAACTGTTAAACCAAGATCCATTCTAGTTTGCGGTAATACTGGAGAAGACACTGGTTGAATTGCCAGAGCAGTAACTGGCGAAGTCTGATAAACCACTATGCGGCCATCACGATTATTCACGGTTAAATTAGCCGCAGTTCCCATACTAACCTGTTTTGTTATAATTACTCCGGCAACAAGCGCTAACTCTCGAATATTTGTACTTAAAATGGTTCTAACCCCGGCTTGGTTCAGTCCCGATAAAACCATATATCTCTCTCCGTTATGAGAAAATAGTGCTAATGGATTATTATAATTAGCCGGGATTGAGTGGGTAGACTGCCATTCCTGTCCAGCGCCACGACCAGTTTGAAGATCGGGAAATTCATCGATGATCATGGATATCACCGGTGAGGTCTCTATGGCTTTTTCTCCATGTATTAGCTCCATTCTTCCATTGAGCAAAATATCTCCGCGTATTTTCACGCGTGATCCCGCAGGAATCTTGGAACTGCCGCCAGCTAAAACAATCCTTTCACCATCAGCATTTGGCGGACCGAAGACATAAGTTGAATTTTGAGTAAAACAGGTTAAGGTAAAGGGGCTCATATTATTTACAAAACTACTGGGAGAATATATTGCCTGCAGCGGTTCATAGGCTTGAACTTGTGTCATGGCAGAAGAGGTAAACATCTGTTGATTTACCGGCAAACTCAATCTTAATGGTTCACCAGGAGAGACAGCGCCAATAACCCGCACGCGAGTGTTAAATGACAGAGTTTGATTTCCTCTTAATACGATTCTTGTTCCGTCATTGTCTATAGGCGCAGATATAACATAAGTAGAATTGGCCGTGCGACAAATAAAACTTTTTTGCTGCTTATTAGGTTCTCGCAAGGCATACATCCCTGCATCAATTCTGTGGGGAGCTCCAACTCCAGGTGCAGCTAAAGGCCCCATTATCAGAAACACCTCTGGAGGAAGCCATTATTTTCTTGTCTTGCAGTCATTCCATGGTTTTGTGCGACTGCGGTATTCTTGTTGAGAATAATTGAATCCGAGGGATATGTGACTGCAGCTGCTATCTCCGTTTCTTCATTAGGCGCGATTGAATATTCTTTGGTGACAGTAATTGCCAGTTCTGTTGGGCTTGTTTCCGCAGGGACATAACCAAACATAAGATTAGACGAGGGGAGATCAGATTTACTGGCTGTTATGGAAGGGACAGAAACCGCAAACTCGGTTGTTGTCGTGGTGGAGTTATCGAACATAATATCTGCCGGTTGAATGTTGGTTTTTCCCTCTTTGAATGTCCGTTCATCAACTAAATAATTATTGGGGGCTGTTTCTGGAATAGGTGCGGCTGATTGTGCTGGCTCTTTTTCAGTCGTTCTATTTGCACCGTTAAGTTTAGCCAATAAGGCGCTTTTAAAAGTAAAAGCCCACTCTTCTAGATTGGGAATAATTGGTTTTTTGTATGATTTTCCAGCGCCAACAGTACTGATCTCATTTTGGATATCATGAACAATCGATTTGTAGTCCATTTTAGCTCCTCCATTTTAATCATTTGGGAGTCCACTTATACTATCGGACTAATGGAGGAGAAACTTGCGGAGATCAGATTTCACAGCCCCAACCGCTTAAAAATAAAATCGACGTTACGGAGGTAAAACTTCAGGTCAAAGGCCTGCTCAATCTCTTTGGGAGAAAGAGACTGCCTGGCCGCTTTATCTTCCAACAATAAATCTTTAAGATGTCTCCCGGAAGACCGGGCTTTCATGGCGGCCGCTTGCACAATCTGATAAGCCGCTTCCCGGCTTAAACCTTTGTCCGTTAAAGCCAACAAAACTCGTTGAGAAAAAATTAATCCCTGCGATCTCTCAATATTCTTTAACATTTGATTAGGAAAAATGACCAAATTATCAATCACATAGGCCATCTTATGGAGCATATAATCAACTAAAATTGTGCTGTCTGGCATGGTTATCCGTTCTGTGGAGGAATGGCTAATGTCTCGTTCGTGCCAGAGAGCCACATTTTCCAGGGCAACCATAGCATTGGCTCGGACAATTCTCGCCAAACCGCAAACTCGCTCACAAACAATGGGGTTTTTCTTATGCGGCATGGCGGATGAACCTTTTTGGCCTTTTTTAAATGGTTCTTCAACCTCACCAATTTCCGTTTTTTGCAGCCCGCGAATTTCTAAGGCGATTTTTTCCAATGTTGCGGCGATAATTGCCATAGCAGTCATATATTCAGCATGACGATCGCGCTGGATCACCTGGCTGGAAAGCGGCGCGGCTTCTAACCCCAGCTTTTTGCAGGTCAATTCTTCCACGCGCGGGTCAAGGTTGGAATATGTGCCAACAGCCCCGGAAATTTGGCCGACATTGATCATTTTTCGCGCCTGGCTTAAGCGCTCCTTATTTCGCTCCATCTCCTTAAGCCAAAGGGCAAACTTAAGCCCTAGTGTCATCGGTTCCGCATGCACACCGTGGGAGCGGCCCATTATTACCATTCCCCGATATTTCTGCGCCATTTTTTTGAGAATTTTGATAAAGTCATCGACATCCTGGGTAATCACGTCCGCCGCGTCGCGCAAAATTAAGGATAATGCGGTATCGCCGACATCGGAAGAAGTCAAACCAACATGGATATAGCGGCTCTCCGGTCCCACGTTTTCCGCCACACTGGTTAAAAAAGAGATCACATCGTGATCAACGGTTTTCTCAATTTCATTAATTCTGGCTACCGAGAAATTGGCTTTGCTTTTTATTTTTTTAAATGCTCCGACCGGAATCTTTCCTAGTTTGGTCCAGGCCTCACAAACGGCCAGCTCAATCTGCAGCCAGGTATTAAATTTATGTTTTTCTGACCAAATTTCGCGCATCTTAGGCAACGTATAGCGATCTATCATGTTTTTTCCTCCCTCTAATCTCTAATATCTCTTTTACTAATTCTTCTATCATATCAGCTTCGGCAACCTTTTTCACAAACTTCCCTTTTCGGAAAATCAACCCTACCCCATGCCCCCCTGCCAGCCCAATGTCAGCGTCAACCGCTTCGCCGGGGCCATTGACTTCACAACCCATTATGGCGACTGTTATAGATTTAGTGATATGTCGAACTCTATACGCAACTGCGGCGGCAATTTTTTCAACATCAATATCGCAGCGGCCGCAGGTCGGACAAGATATAATGGTAATGCCTTGTTTAACTAATTCCAGAGATTTGAGAATTTCATAGCCGACGCGGACCTCTTCCTCTGGAGCGCCGGTTAAAGAGACGCGAATCGTATCGCCTAACCCTTGCGCTAAAATTGCGCCAATCCCCACAGAGGAACGGATAATGCCAGTCGCCGGTATCCCGGATTCGGTAATACCGACATGGAGAGGATATTTTGTCCGGGCCGCGATTAATTGATGAGCTGCAAGCGCCAGCGGGACATGCGTTGCCTTAAGAGAAACAACAATATTGGTAAATTTGAGTTTTTCTAATATCTTGACATTTCTTAAAGCGCTTTGGACTAAACCCGCCGCTGTCACTTTTCCTCTGGCCTTTTTCTTGATATCTCTTTCCAGCGAGCCGGCGTTGACCCCGACACGGATAGGAATACGGTGAGCTGTCGCCGCCGCCACGACAGCCTTTATCTTCTCCAAATCGCCGATGTTGCCAGGATTGATCCGCAGTTTGTCAACGCCGGCCTCGGCCGCCATTATTGCGTAACGATGATTAAAATGGATATCCGCTACCAGCGGAATATTTATTTGCCTTTTGATTTCTTTAAGAGCTAAAGCGGCCGCTTCATCCGGCACAGCACAGCGGACAATCTGGCAGCCGGTTTCTTCTAAATTGTGGATTTGAGCAACCGTAGCGTCAATATCAGAAGTTGCCGTTTTGGTCATTGATTGGACAGCAATCGGACTTCCACCGCCAATGGTCAAATTACCGATTTTAATTTTTTTAGTCTTATCGCGGAAAATCACGGATTTTTCAATGCATCATCATGAGAACCAACGATTCTCAATATAATGACGTCCTGTTTCCAAGAAAATGTAAAACGATAATTATAATCTATTCTGGCTTCCCAAATATTTGCATGTCCCTGCATCTTTTTTATTTGTAAGGATGGATGGCGGATATTGCTTTCTAATAAATAAATCTGCTTATTAAACTTCTTTTGAATTGATTTTGGAAGTTTGGCCAATAATTCTTTAAATCTTTTTGTATAAAGAAATTTCACTTACTTATTAAGTTGTTTTAATAATTCTTTGGCGGAATTATAAGGACCATAAAGACGTTTTGCTTTTATGTCGGCGTCAGCTTCGCATTCAAGTTTTTGCCATTTTTTCGTCCAATAATAAGCCTGATCAGGATCAATTTGAGGGATAAAATTTTTCATTTCCAAAAAAATAATATAATTACGCAAATCCTTAATATCTCTGACGGGTAGTTCATCAATTCTCTTAATAATTTCCTTTTTTAAGAGCTTCGTTGCAGCGCTCATTTTATTTATTCACCTCAATTTTATTATAACACATCATAATCTATCTTTCCCCGTCAATTTTTTATAGGCCTCCAGATATTTGTCTCTGGTTTTCATAATAATGTCATCCGGTAAAGCCGGCGCCGGCGGCTCTTTGTCCCAGCCGATCGACTCCAAATAATCGCGGACAAATTGCTTGTCATAGCTGGGTTGTCCCTGGCCGACTTTGTGCCGGTCGCTGGGCCAGAAGCGCGAAGAATCCGGCGTTAATATCTCGTCAATAATTATAATTTCACTGCCGTCAAAGCCAAACTCAAACTTCGTGTCAGCAATGATTATCCCTTTTTTGACGGCATAATCGGCGCACATTTTATAGATTTTAAGCGTTTTCTCTCTAATAAAATCCGCGGTTGTCCGTCCGACTCGATCGCGCACTTCCTGTTCCGTAATATTTAGATCGTGCCCCTCTTCAGCCTTCGTCGTCGGCGTAAAAATCGCTTCGGGCAGTTTGGCAGATTCTTTTAACCCGACTGGTAATTTAAGACCGCAAATTGCGCCGGCTTTTTGGTATTCTTTCCAGCCTGAACCGGATAAATAACCGCGGACCACGCATTCAATAGGAATAATTTTTGTTTTACGGCCGATAATTGAACGCCGGGCTAATTGTTTGATGTAAGGTTTAAGCTGCGAAGGAAATTTTTCCGCGTCAGTTTCAATTACGTGATTTCTGATAATTCCAGTGGTAAATTTAAACCAAAAGAGTGAAATTTGCGTCAGTATTTTCCCTTTATCGGGAATGCCATTGGGCATGACGGAATCAAAAGCCGAAATACGGTCAGTGGCGACTAATAACAGGCTCTCGCCCAAATCAAAAACGTTGCGGACTTTGCCTTTTTTAAAAAGATTAATCCCCGGCAGTTCAATGTCCAATAATGAGTTGTTTTCTTTCAGCAAAGCCGTCACAGGGAAATTATATCATTAATGCGGCCAAAACATCAGCCACAAAAATTTTGGCAGGGCAATTTGCCTTTTCCAGCGATTTGGTTCGGTCACGAGACGATAAAGCCATTCAATATATAAGGCCCGGGCCCAACGCGGTGCCCTTTTTTTGCGGCCGGAAATGACGTCCAGGCTACCGCCGATAACCATACAAACAGGGATATTTAATGTTTTTAAATAGCGATTGAGCCAGAGTTCTTGTCTCCCTGCTCCCAATCCGACAAAGAGCAGATCAGTCCGGGTGACGTTAATTTTATTTATAACAGCCAAATCATCACTGAAGTAGCCATTTTCCGCGCCAACAATGTCTAGCCCGGAAAAACGCTTCTCTAATTCTAATTTTGCGGCCTCGGCCACCTCGGGAGCACTGCCCAACAGAAAAACTTTTTTTCCCAATGGAGCAACTTTGGCTAGAAGATCCAGCATTAAATCAATGCCGCTAACCCTCTCTTTCAGCGGCCGGCCTAAAATTCTGGAAACAACAACCATGCTGATGCCATCGGGAACCGCTAGATCCGCCTGGTTGATAATCGTCATTAATTCAGGGTCGGTTTGACAAGCCACGATAATTTCCGGATTAGGGGTAACAATCATCCGAGGTGTCTTGGCCTCCAGCCAAGTAATAATCTGCGCTGTTGCTTCAGCTATTGTGAGATTATCGACTTTTACGCCGGCAAAATCAAATTTCATTAAACAATTCAAAATTCAAAGCGGCCTGCTGCCGCAATTCCCCCCCCGCTTGTCTTAATTGCTCTTTAATCCTGGTCTTATTATCTACGATCTTGGTTAATATCAATTTGAGACAGGCAAAGTTTAAATTATCTGATATTTGAAAATAAGGCTGGTTGATTAATTTCATAAAAGCGGTCACTTTGGGATCATAGGAAATTCCCAGCAAGGGCGTTTCGCTCATCGCCGCAAAAATCAAAGCATGCAGGCGCATGGCAATCAATAAGTCAAAAGAAGCAATCAGCGCTAGCATTTCGTCCGGCCGGCAGATACGGTAAATAATATTTGATTTTTCGCGCATGTAATTTATGACTTTGGCCGTCTCCTCCATATCTTCGGGACAGGCAAAAAGGATAAAAACCGGGCTATAATCATAAGTAGTAACCAACCAATCAATGGTCTGGGCCAGAGATTTATACAATTTTTCGCCGTCTTTTCCCGGCAAATCCCTGACAGAAATACCTAATAGCGGTCGGCCTAAATGCACCGCTTCAAGACTTAATATTTTTCGTCCGGCGGCAGAAGATGGCGCCGGTAATAATACCGCTGGATCGGCGGTGACAAATATTTTTTCGTTAGTCACGCCTAATTCGCGTAATTTATCAAATGCTTCCTGGTCGCGCAGCGTGATCAAATCAACCCGCTTCAGCCCCCAACAGACAATAAAATTATTAAACTTCCCCTTTAACGGCCCAAAACCCTGGGCAAAAACCATAGTTTTTTTTCTGAATATTTTTACCAGGATGATTAAGCCAATATAATACAAGAAACTGCGGTTGCTGGTGCTATTTTGAAATAATGTCCCTCCCCCGCTGATAAAAACATCACAGCTCCCCATGGCTTGGAGCAACTGTCCAAAATTAGAGCGCGGCAAAGTTTTTACTTGATAAAAAGCCGCGGTAATTTTTGGAGAAGCCGATAAAACTGTGATGTCCATGTCAGGATTATTGGCTTTTAATCCCTGGACAATGGCCTGCAGCACCGCCTCATCGCCGATGTTGCCAAAACCGTAATAGCCGGAGATTAAAACTTTCATTTCTTAAATAATTTTACTCCCCAAACAACCATTGATCCAATAACAACCCCTAAAACCAACCCGTTCATCGACCTGATGGCTGAAACTATCAGCGGAGTATGGATATGAGAAAAAGTATTCAATAATGAGAGCGGGCCAATCACTCCGATAGCGGCCAGCAGCCAGAGCCACTTTGTTTGGCCGCGCAGATAATAATATGCGGCGAGATAGAGGAGAGGATAACCGATCAAAAACTCTTTAGTGCGCGGGCGGATAAATAAAATCGTTTCCAGAAAATTACGAAAATACTTTTCCACTCCGGGTACCGGTATCATAAAATTACCGGAACGGGCTAGAAAGACCGCCAGGCTGCCCAGGACAAAAAATCCGCCAAGGATCAGCCCCAAATTAATTTCCATTTTCAGCAAGTCTTTAATTCTCTCCCTTATCCCGCCGGCACCTTGCTTCAGAATAAAATATAAGGCGACCAAAAGGACCGGCAGCAGGAGGGCAAATTTAACGCCGGCAAAAGTTTCCACCCCCAGCATAAAGCGATAATCAGCCAGAAGGCCAATCACCAGGAAAATGCCGATGACCGTTTCGGCGGCAATATTTAAGATTATAAAGGTCAGGTCCCAGGTGGAAAAAGTATTTTTGAGGCGTTGGGAAAAAGCATTGATCACCGCCTGCGCCGGAAAGGTTATCGCGGCCAGCCAGGCCAAGAACTTTTGGGCCAACAGAGCTTGCCCGCCAGAGATCAGCAAAAACAGCCCTCCGCTACCCGCGATAACCGCCAGCCACATCAGCCAGGCATTTAGCGCGGTAAATTTATCGAGCAGAAAAACCATCCCGATAATTACCCCCAGGCCTAAAATTATCAAATGCCAATTTGCCGGACGAAATTCAACCGGTGTGGCCGGTTTGCCGATGATAAAACCGGCTTTCTCCAACCCTGCTTTTACTTCACCAAAAAACTTTATATTGTATGCCGCTGGATAGGCGACAACTTGAGGCGGCAGGAAGGGCCGCAGATAAATTAATTTAATTTTACGTTCGCGACAGGCCCGAATAAATCTAGCAACGACTTCATCTTTTTCCAGCTTCTTGAGCTCATCTTTAGGCACGCTGTTGGTCCGCACAACTGCCGCGCCCATTAAGCGTCGCAGTTTTGCGTCGCCATCCTGCTTGACGATTTCCACATAACCATAGCGCAGTTTTTCTTTTTTCATAGCGGAGGCCAATGCTTTGATCGCATCGGGATAGCCCAGAATCTCTTCCCCATCAAAAACAATAGTGTCAAACTCATGCAAGGCTTTGATCTTCTCGGCAATATTGCCAAGGTGATAACGAGGGTCGTTCCAGACGCGCGGGATGATTTGAAAGCCCAACCCTCTTAAATACCGCTCCTGGATTTCAGAAATTCCCAAGCCCAGCGGTCTTAGCTCTTCTTCTATCTCTTTGACTTCTAAAATATTTTCTCCGAAAAAACGAACTCTATTCTCGCCGACAACCCAGCTTAACTGGTTATAAATTCTCTGTCGAGTGGCAGCAGAGGGGATATAAATATAAGTCCTTTCTGGTTTGATTAAATTATGTTTGACTAGAGAATTAAATTGCGGAAAACCACTGCCGATGCGCAGCAGGCCGCTCCCTTTAGCATAATAAAGTTCGCCTTGAGCGGCGGCATCTGGTAAAGTCTCTTCCAACACGCCAATAGCGTCAATGCCAATTTTTCTAACTTGTTTTAAAACACTGTCCAATGAAACTTTTTCATAAGCGGCAATTTTACGCAGATCAGAAAGATCGACGCATAAGCTGACATTTTTCTCCTGGCTCTCAATTAAGAAACGCTGACTGCCAAGGTATGCTCCCAGCAGAACAGCCAACGATAAGATTGCGATTAAAATGCCTTTGCTGATCTTATCAATCATTTTTTAGCTCCCTGTTTTAACATGCCATCAATAAACGGATCAATATCCCCATTAACAACGCGCTGGACATCGCCGATTTCAACGCCGCTGCGATGGTCCTTTACCATAGTATACGGCTGGAAAACATAAGAACGGATCTGGCTCCCCCATTCTATTTTCTTTTTTTGTCCCCTTAATTCTTCAATCTTCTCCTTGCGCTGTTCCAGCATCATCTCATAAAGACGCGCTTTCAACAATCTCATGGCGGTGTCGCGGTTGGCGTGCTGGGAACGGTCTGATTGGCTTTGCGAAACTATGCCGGTCGGTAGATGCGTGATGCGGATGGCCGAACTGACTTTGTTGACATTTTGCCCGCCGGGACCGGAAGCGCGGTAGGTATCGATTTTTAGGTCTTTGGGATCAATGTCGACATTAATTTCCTCCGTGATTTCCGGAATAACTTCCACGGCGACAAAAGAGGTGTGGCGTTTGCCTTCAGAGGAAAAAGGGGAGATGCGGACCAGGCGATGAATGCCCGCTTCCGATTTAAGATAACCATAAGCATACAGGCCGTTAATGACTAAGGTTACCCCCTTCAGCCCCGCTTCTTCCCCATAGGCTATTTCCGGGATGTCAATTTTATATTCTTTGCTTTCCGCCCAGCGGGTGTACATGCGCAATAAAATCTGCGCCCAATCCTGCGCGTCGGTGCCGCCGGCGCCGGCGTTAATGGAAAGGATGGCGTTGTTTTGGTCGTATGGGCCATTTAACAGGGCGGAAGTTTCCAGCTGTTCGGCTTTTTTTTGCTGGCTAATTAATTCCGCCTTAAGCTCTTTTTCTTCGCCCTCATTTGCTAGGTCAGCCAGGGTTTTCAGGTCGGCGACACCATGTTCTAATTCCTGCCAGGTATTGATCTCTTTTTCCAGGCTTTTTTTCGTCTGCAGCAGTTTCTTGGCGCGGTCTTGATTAGACCAGAGGGCGGGATCGGCCGCTTCTTTATCTAAAACAGCTAATTGTTGTTGTTTATCATTAATTTTTATGATGTCGGCTAAGTCGCGAGCCTTTTGGAATAATTTATCAATTTCACTTTTTAGCTCATCGAGCATGGTTTAGCCTTCTTTGGAGAGACAGCATCTCTTGTATTTTTGGCCGGAACCGCAGGGACAGGGATCATTGCGGCCAACCTTTAATTGGGCGGATGTGATAACCGGCGCCGCTTTCGACATTAGCCTGGCGGGAGCGCCATAATTTATAGCCTTTGGTTTGGGCGGCGCTTCTGCGTTCTCAACTAATTGGACTTTAAAAATCATGTTGATAATTTGTTCCCTCACCCCGCGCATCATCTCCTGGAACATCCCATAACCTTCAATCTTATACTCCACCAGCGGGTCGCGCCCACCCATCCCCCGCAAGCCGATTCCCTCGCGCAGGGAATCCATGTTATATAATTGGTCGATCCAGGCATTATCCAAGACCCGCAGCATCACCAGCCGCTCCACTTCACGCATCATTTCCGGCCCCAGTTCCTTTTCCCGCGCAACGTAAGCTTGCTTTAATGATTCTTTAACGACGGCTTTTATTTCCTGACGATTATCCCGTAGCTCTTTTAATTCGGTTAAACCGGTCAAAGGAGCGCTCTCTTGCAAAGCGGCGATTAGGGAGTCAAAATCCCACTCATCCGGGTGAATTTTCTCCGGCAGGAAATGGTTTATCTGGTCTTCAACTGCCTGTTCGATCATTTCGCTGATTTTTTCCGGCAAATTTTCACTTTTTAATATTCGGCGGCGCAGGCCGTAAATTGTCTCGCGCTGTTTGCTCATTACATCGTCATATTCCAGAACCTGTTTGCGGATGCCAAAGTGATACTCTTCAACTTTTTTCTGCGCCCGCTCAATGGTACTGCTGATCATCCCGTGTTCAATCGGCGTATCTTCGGTGATGCCAAAGCGCTCCATCATTGCGGCAATCCGCTGGGAGCCGAAGAGGCGCATCAGGTCGTCTTCCAGCGAGACGTAAAAACGGGAGGAACCAGGATCACCCTGACGTCCCGCCCGGCCCCGCAGCTGATTATCAATACGGCGGCTTTCGTGGCGTTCGGTGCCGATTACGTACAAGCCGCCCAATTCTTTGACCCCGTCGCCCAGGACGATATCAGTGCCGCGGCCGGCCATATTGGTGGAAATCGTCACCATTCCTTTATGTCCCGCGCGGGCGATAATCTCCGCCTCTTTTTCATGCTGCTTGGCGTTAAGGACATGATGGGCGATGCCGCGGCGGCGCAGCATTTCAGAAATCAATTCCGAATTTTCGATCGAGATGGAACCGACCAGGAGTGGTCGGCCTTTCTTATGGTTCTCCGCGATTTTGTCGACGACTGCTTTGAACTTTGCCCGCCTATTTTTATAAATGATGTCCGAAAGGTCAGCCCTGATCATCTGATGATGGGTGGGGATAGTCATGACTTCCAGCTTATAAATTTTCCAGAATTCGCCTTCTTCCGTTTTGGCGGTGCCGGTCATGCCGGCCAATTTATTGTACAGGCGAAAATAATTCTGAAAAGTAATCGTGGCTAACGTCTGCGCTTCCTGGCGGATCTCGACTTTTTCTTTGGCTTCAATCGCCTGGTGGAGCCCTTCGGAATAGCGCCGGCCTTCCATCATTCGGCCGGTAAATTCGTCGACAATGACCACTTCGCCTTCTTTGACGACATAATCAATATCTTTTTCAAAGCAGTGCCAGGCGCGCAGGGACTGGATAATCTGGTGGGCAATATCCATATTATTGATATCAAAAAGATGTTCCAGCCCCAGCAGACGTTCGATCTTTTTAATGCCCATCTCCGTTAAAACAGCATTTTTAGTTTTTTCGTCCTTCGTGAAATCACTTTTGCTCACCAGTTTTCTGGCGATCTGGTCGCCCTTCTGGTAGCCCTGGACAGAGCCTTCGACCATGCCGGAAATGATTAACGGGGTGCGCGCCTCATCGATCAGGATGCTGTCAACCTCGTCGACAATGGCGAAATTTAAATCGCGCTGGACGCATTGGTCCAGGGAGAAAGCCATATTGTCGCGGAGAAAATCAAAGCCATATTCATTATTGGTGCCGTAAGTGATGTCGGCGGCATAAGCAAGACGCCGGTCTTCCGGTTCCATCCAATGCTGGATGACGCCGACTGCCAGCCCCAGCGCCCGGTAAATCGGACCCATCCATTCGCTGTCGCGTTTAGCCAGATAATCGTTGACGGTAACCACGTGGCAGCCTTTAGCAGAGAGGGCGTTTAAATAAAGAGGCAAAGTGGCGACCAGGGTCTTCCCTTCGCCGGTTTTCATTTCGGCAATCCTCCCCTGGTGAAGAACGATTCCGCCCAGGAGTTGGACGTCAAAGTGGCGCAGGCCCGTTGTCCTGACCGAGGCTTCGCGGACAGCGGCGAAAGCTTCAGGGAGTAAATCATCCAGGGTCTCGCCATTGGCCAGGCGTTCACGGAAAATTCTGGTGCGGTCGCGCAGTTCCTCGTCGCTTAAAGCTTGGAATTCCGGCTCGAGGGAATTGATCTTTTCCACCAGCGGCTGCCAGCCGGCCAGTTTTTTCTGGTCGCTATCGCCAATCAGCCCGGCTAACCATTTAAAGATCATTGCCGGTCATTCAGCGCGGAAGGCGGCTTGTCTTTGGATCTCTTTAAGTTTCTCCGCTTTACGCCGCTGTTCCGTTGTCCGCATCTGCTTGTGCTTTTTGATCTGGCGGATAATTTCCGCCATCACGAGATCAATGGCCGCGTACATGTCGCGGCCGCCTTCAATGGCCTGGATTTCTTTTAACCCGCCTAACCAGACGCGGACCTCGGCCACCTGGCGGCGTTCGGCATCGTCGATATCGCGCGCTTCCAGGACAACTTCAACCTTCTGGATATTCTTGAAAAATTCCTCAAATTTGGCCGTCTTAGTAAAAACATAATCGCGCAGCGCAGCAGTAACTTTTAGCCCTTTACCGGATACTTTAATTTGCATAGAAGACCCCCTTTTTAATTATTGGCTAATTATAGCATTTGCGGTTATCAAGTGCGAGCGGATGAGGAAGCGTAATATTGGTTAGTAGCCCTTCTCAAAATCCTTAAGATCTTCAAGCAATGTAATAATTGGCTTACTGCGATAAAGCATCTCTACAGCTTCAGCCCGAGTTAACTTGAGGTTTGGTTCAAAGGCTTTGTTGGCCAGAAAATTAAGCAGCCCTTCTTGATAGGCGCCGGCAATAATGGAGCTGGCCCAGTGCTCCGTTGTAATATCAGGGAATTCAACGCCGCTGTAATTTAAACTTCTAACCTTGCCAAACCTGGCAATCATAGCTAACCCTTCGGCTCGAGTGACATTATCAGCCGGTTTAAATGTTCCGTCTGGATAGCCGGCCACAATGCCATTGGCAGCCGCATTACTAATATAGGTTGTTGCCCAGTGAGTTAGGGGTACATCAGAGAAAATAGTTTTAATGTTGGGAGAAATATTTTCCGTGGCGCTGATTTGAGTTCGAACCAACAAGGTTGCAAGTTCAGCGCGGGTAATTTCACCATCAGGTTGGAATCCCCCATCTGGATACCCTTGAATAATGCCCAAAGTGCCAATATAACTTATCTGCTCCGACCCCCAAAATTCTTCGGAAACGTCAGAGTAAGTTACCAGTCTCAAGACCCGCAATTTAATTGTTTCCACAAGTTTACCGGCCGAGTTAAATCCCTCAACCAAAATCAAATTTTTGCCCGCTTTTAAGGAAACACTGATCTCGATTTTTTTCGCAGACGAAAGAATTACTTCCGAATTATTGACTTTCACTGAAGCGATGGACGCGTTTTTGACAATTCCTTCGACCTTAACTGTTGCTTGGTTCGTGATTAATTTATCAGGGGTCATGATCGAAGGAGGCGCTTTAACAGGAGGAGAGAACCAATATCTCCCCCCGACACTTATGGTATTTAATGTAAGTTTATAAATGCTATATAGGTGCGCATAATTAAATCTACATAGTCCATAAATTGCCGTCTAAATAAGCCATTTAACAATTTGACATTGACGAAAATAAGGTCTATAGTGCGTATATATAAACAGTCATAGAGCCAAGGAGGGGAAGATC
>JACRKQ010000020.1 GCA_016219705.1 Candidatus Saganbacteria bacterium
AGTACGGTTCTGTGAGGGGCGTCAAATGACTTCGCCATGGTTGAATAGTGTGGCACTCCACAATAATCGAAAGAGTGGAGCAACAGAGAATACAAAGAAAACCTAAAGGAGGGAATTTAGATGTCTACTCGACAAAAAATTTTAGGTCTCTTTCTGTTTTTAGTTTTTGTCTATGGAATATCGGATGCAGCGGTTATTATCAACGGGAAGCCGACGTCTTTAGATATTTACGATAACAATGGTGAGCCATACGTGTCGGTTAAGGCTTTGGCCAAAGCTTTGGGGGCGGGGATTGCTACCGATGATCAGGGCAATATAAAAATTTCTACCAGCTCGGCTGACGGAGCGAACCAAATTACGGGCGTTGCCGGTTCAATCGGGCAGACGCTATTTAATGGCATTACTCGGTTTACCGTCAATGGGGTGGAGACGGCTGATACAGACCCGTTCAATTATAAATTATCTGAAGGGAGAAAATTTGTTTTGATTTCTGTGGAAATTAAAAATGGCTCAAAAAAAGCCCGGCAATATGGATACACCGCTCATAAGATAACTTTGGTTGACGATAAAGGACAGCTCTATACAAATGATGCCATGAAACAAGATGTCAATTGGGGGTACATGGTTGGTATTACCGATTTAGTGCCTGGCGGCTTTATCAAAGGTAAATTTGTTTTTGAACTGCCAACAGAGTCTACTCCAGAACGTATTGTTTTTGAACCGAATCCCCTGATGAAAGAGAAAGCTTTCCGGGTTAATTTAAGAGAACATGACTAGTTAGGAACCAGTGAATAAATTCGCGGTCCCTAATTTATTTACGGTGTACCCCTCATTTAGCAGCGATAAATAAAAAAGCACGCTGCTCCCTCAAAAAAATAGAATGAAATTTTCTGCGGCAGGAGACGAAGAAACCTTGAGAGAAAGAGAAGGGGGAATAAAAATGACAGGAATGGTTAAATTTAGTTTGATCGCTCGGGTTGATGCGTTTAAGTTAAAAGGGCAGGAGCTCAAAAGGGTGGCGCTGCGCCAGGTGGTGACGACCGGGATGCGAGCGGCTGTTGCCATATATCCTGCCGTCGTAAAAGCAGAGGAATTATATGATCGGGCGTATAACAAAGCTTTAGGTATAATTTTAAAAATAGGCTGAAAATGATTAAGAAAGCAAGCGGTTATTTCCCTCATACGCCCAAACAACAGATTCTCATTTCTAGCACGAAAAGATCTGTTAATGTGGAATTTTTCCCGGCGGCTTTTGCTGCAGATAAAGCGCCCTGGCCACAGATGGTGGACGATTTTGTCGCGGTTTCCCGTAAGCATTATGCCGGGAAGGTTAAAGGTGATCCGCCCGGCTATCCGTCTACAAGAATTGAGAAATACTTGAGCGCTGATCCGCTTAAGTCGGTGGCCGTTATTTTTGAGGACGATCAATTCCGCGGTTTTTCCATAACCCGCAGTTTGACCACGCAATTTGGCACAGCATTTTATTTTGTCTTGACCATTATTGACCCAGAGCTCCAAAGCAATTTTCTGGCGATTTATTTACAGGCAAAACAAGGCCTTAACTACATGTTGGACAATAATCTCGAAGACACTCTGGTTGTACTTGATACCCCCAACCCGCGGGTTGCCGGCGTTATGATCAGATTTTTAGCTGATCCCTTCCCTGATCCTCACCAGCCCAACAAGCCGCCAACCGATTTCCAGCGCAATTTTGCTTTAGCCATAGTGGCCGAGCTTTATCCGCAGGCTAATTTTGACCCAGATCAATTTGTCTTGCGAGATTGGTATCATGATCTGTCAGCATTGCTTTATCGGGCAGAAGGTGTTCCCCGGTATCGTGATCCAGCGGTTGACGCCTTTTTCCGTCAAAGATTACGAGTTGATCAAGAACGCGGCGATAAGGTAATAATCATTGGCAGCACTTCTAGGGTATTCGTTCAAACGGTAGTTGCATCATTTGAAAATCAGATAAATCAATGACCACTTATCATCTCACCAACGTCGGTCAATTACTGCATAGTCGCGGTGAATTATCGGTTCATTTAGCCGCTTTAATGAAAGGAAGATTTTCAAAAAAACTGGCGGATTTATTAGTAGAAAATAAGTTATGGCAAATTAATTCAACAAAAAAGGTGGGTAAATATCCTGCCTGGTGGTATGTAACTTACCTTGAAGTTGTCGATTTTGAGCTGACCTACGGGTGTAACCTAAGTTGTGCGCACTGCCAGCAAGGCAAAATGGAAGATCGCCAGGCTGAACCGCTCTTGACCGAAGCGATCGTTAAAAAAACTCTTGACGACGCCAAGTTTGCCGGGATCATCCGGCGCGGGATTAATTTTACCGGTGGAGAACCCCTGCTCTATCGCCCGGATATTTTGCGGCTGCTCGAACATGTAAGGGATTTGGACTGTTATACGCGGTTAAATTCTAACGGCTGGTGGGGCAAGCAAAATAATATCTCTATTGGTGGTCGCAATTTCACTGGCTCTCGAGAATTGGTCAGACAGTTAATGGAAAGTGGCCTGACTTTGTTAGCATTAAGCCTTGATGGATTGGCAATCACTCACGACAAACGCAGAGGAAAACCCGGCTTATTTTCTCGGGTAATGGATGTCATCAATAGCTGCCAGGCGGAAGGGCTGCTCATTCGTTTGATTGCAACCGGAGTGCCATTAAAAGAAAGGGAACCACTAACCAAACTTATCACAAGTTTAGGCCTGCCAGTTGATGCCTCCATAGAAAAACCTGGCTCACAGGGACAATCATTCTATGGCCTGGGATTTAGAGAAACGGTGGAAATCGGATCAGCCGCATTAAGTTTACCTGAAAAACTGACTAATTTAACCTGGGGATCAGCTTTACTTGAAAATTCCCTTCTTCTTTGCCATGGTCGTGGATTTGCCCGACCGAAAATCTTGCATATTGATCCCCTTGGCAATGTCCGAACTTGTACTTTTGCCATGGGCTTGGCAAATATGGGCAACGTTGTTAAAGAAAGTTTACTTGACATTCTCAATCGCTATCCGTCTGATCATGTATCTAAAACATTTATTGAGCATTTTTATAATCATAATGATGCGCTGCCCAGTGCCATTAAACGATTATTTTTGCCTGATTTTTATCGTCAATTCCAACATCCGTGCGCTTTTTTGGTGGTCCTGGCCAGGTTGCTTGATGCGGAGGGAAAATTCATCTCCGATAATAGCAGGGAACCAACTCTAGCTGAAATCCAAGGGTTTAATTTAGCGGTGGCAAAAAGTTTGAGCTTACTTAGCGGCAGGCGATAAATAATACATCATGGAAAGAATTAACCTGGCCTTGGTTGGTTATGGAAAGTGGGGAAGATTTTTATATAAACATTTTGAACGAGATGCCCTTTTCCAAGTGAGAGCTGTTGTTTGCCGCACACCAAAATCTGACATATCAGCTAATTTGTTCGAGCCAGATTTGGCTAAAGTCTTAAGAGAGCGGCCAATTGATGCAGTAGTGGTTGCAACGCCGTCGGAGACTCATTTTCAAATTGGCTGCCAAGTATTGGCGGCCGGTAAACATCTCTGGCTGGAAAAACCGCCCGCGCTGCGTAGCGAAAATATGCGCCTCCTGGCAAAAATTGCTGCTCAAAAAGAAGTTAAGGTTTTAGTTGATTTCACTTTTACTTTCTCGGCGGCGCTGGCCGCCATGAAAGATTTAAGGTCACAATTTGGGTTGGGGTAATTCCCTCGCCTTCAGGCGATAACTTCCAGTATAATAAGAGGAGTGAGTGCAGAATACAGAAGAGCAACGCATACAATCTACAATTTGCAGATACACCTTGTCTGGATCACAA
>JACRKQ010000022.1 GCA_016219705.1 Candidatus Saganbacteria bacterium
CATCCGCAAACATCATACTCGGCGACTGTAGAGAAGTCTTATATGGATTTGTTAGATTGTTTTGAGAGGGTCGGCATTGAACTCATACATACGGCATGGTGATAAGATAAATGGATAGATTATTAACAATCAAAGAAGCGAGCATCTGGGCAAGCGAGTATTTGAAGAGGAATGTTACCGCTTCGAATATATCTTATCTTATCCAGTATGGAAGGATCAAAAAGATCGGCAATAATGGCGGTACGCTCATAGATAAGAACGACCTGATAAGATATTATGAAGCTTATGGCGGCAAACGCGAAGATGATTGGAGAGGGAAGCTCGGCGACGACTTGAACTGGTCATTGTCGTTTGATTATCTTAAAGAGGCGGATACGACAAAGCACGTTCATCGTCTTCATCCATATAAAGGAAAATTCATTCCGCAGTTGGTGGAATACTTTCTAAGCGACCGCACTGACGCCTTCAAGAGAGAGGTTTATTTCAAGAAAGGCGATATCGTCTTAGACCCTTTTTGCGGCAGCGGAACGACGCTGGTGCAGGCAAATGAGCTTGGAATGCATGCTATCGGCATTGACGTTTCCGCTTTTAATGCGCTTATAGGCAATTGCAAGGTCGCAAAATATAGTATGGCCGACCTTCAAAAAGAGATTGATCGTATCACAAAAGCAGTTAAAGAATTTTTATTGAACTCTAATACGCCGGAATTTGAAGAAAAACTACTGCGCTCTCTCTGTGGGTTCAATAATAAACATTTTCCGGTTCCGGAATATAAATATAAGGTAAAGCGAAAAGAGATTGATGAGGACGAATACGGGGCCGCAAAGGAAAAGGAGTTTTTGCCCGTCTTCAATAGGCTCGTTAGGGAATATAAAGTCAAATTAACGCAAGATAAAGCAGACAGCTTTCTTGACAAATGGTTCTCACAGCATATTAGAGATGAAATTCAATTTGTTTTCGATGAAATTAAAAAGATTAGGAATGCTGATACCAAAAAAATAATCAGCATAATCTTGAGCAGGACAATCCGTTCTTGCAGAGCGACGACACATGCGGATTTAGCGACCTTAAAAGAACCGGTTACAACAACTTACTATTGCGCAAAACACGGCAAGGTTTGCAAACCGATTTTTTCATTCCTTAAATGGTGGGAGACCTACACAAAAGATACCGTAAAGCGTCTGCAATTTTTCGACGGACACCGAACGCAGACCTTTCAAGCGTGTATGACAGGCGATAGCCGCATAATTGATATTTTTGATGAGCTTGGCAAAAAGCATGCTGCATTTGCCGAATTGACAAAAAAGCAAAAAATCCAGGGAATCTTTTCAAGTCCGCCGTATGTCGGTTTAATTGATTATCACGAACAGCACGCTTACGCATACGACCTTTTTGGTTTTAAGCGCAAAGATGAACTTGAGATTGGCCCATTATTCAAAGGTCAAGGGAGGGAGGCAAAGGCAAGCTACACACAAAGCATCGCTGATGTGCTAAACAATAGCAAAAAGTTTTTGGTAGACGATTACGATATTTTTATCGTCGCAAACGACAAATACAATATGTATCCATCTATTGCCGAGAAGGCAGGAATGAAAATAGTTAATCAATTCAAGAGACCCGTGTTAAATAGAACGGAAAAAGATAAAGGCGCGTATTCGGAAATTATCTTTCATTTGAAGAGGAAATTGTAATGGATTGAATAAAAACGAGGTGTCGATCAATTTGGGATTACTCCGGTTTGATGGACTAATCTCAAGAATTTAACCAAATATAAGCGAAGATTGGTTTGCTTATATTTTAGCAGGGTAAATTATGTCAACTAAGAAATATCAAAATGAAAAGATCGTCTACTCACTAAACATCGAAGACCTGCAAACTGTGGCGGATGAGGTATTGGGCAGAGAGCTAAATATGGATGAGATAACTTTATTGGAAGATAAGATCGGGGACCACATCAATTGGCATGAAGCCATCCATAACGCTATAATCCAAAACATATGTTCTAAAGAACAATGGCGCTCTCGAAGATCAAAATAGCTAAATTAGAAGATGTCTTGCGAACGGCTTTGCGAAAACGGTTTCAGGTTTACAATCCTGAGCCAGCGTCAATGCCTTTTCATACGCGGCTGCTTGGTAAAGATCGATTGGCATTGTATTCTTTTATACATTCTCTAAATACAAATTTTGGCACGAGTATCTTTGAGCCTGTCGCGAAAGAATTGGCATTGGCTAATTTTCAAAGCGTGCTGTCGCAACAAACCGCCGGAACTCAGATCAGCTCTGAGGCGCATAATGTCATTCAAAACATTATGGACAATCTTGCAACAGCCAACGTAAGCCCTGATAAGCCGAGAGAAATAAAAGCCATCAGATCGGTCTGTCAAAAGGGAGAGATGAAGAAGGTAAAGCCAACTAAGGTAGACGTTAAACTTATTGGACGAGATGGGACTATTTATCTTTTTGACATCAAAACAGCCAAACCAAATGCAGGTGGATTTAAAGAGTTCAAAAGAACGCTTTTAGAATGGACGGCGGCGGCGTTAGCCGACGACCCAAAAGCAGACATTCAGACTATAATTGCGATTCCTTATAACCCCTATGCCCCTGAGCCATACAACCGTTGGACGATGCGAGGGATGTTGGATTTAAAAGACGAGTTGAAGGTTCAAGAAGAATTTTGGGATTTTCTTGGAGGCCACGGCGCTTATTTGGATTTGTTGGATTGTTTTGAGAAAGTTGGCATTGAACTCAGAGATGAGATTGATGCTTATTTCAGAAAGTTTAAGAGATAGGTTTTTTCGTGCCGTCGGACACAAGGATTTTTATAATCCATATTGTCCATTGGACAATAATCATTGTTAGTCCCCATGCATCCGTTTTTGAAACAGGAAGGGCGGGTGTGACCCGCCCTTCAATTCAAGGCTCCACTCCGGCGGCGGGGACGGGGGAGGATGAGGGGGGCCGTCAGGACGTGTATTTGCGGGCGGACCTTATTATCTCATCGGCGAAGTAGGGTTTCCGTATGAATTCGTCTATCATGCCTTCCTTTATGCCCTGCAGTATCACGCCCTC
>JACRKQ010000025.1 GCA_016219705.1 Candidatus Saganbacteria bacterium
TTATAAACCCTTAATAAATATATTACTATCCCGGATATCAGGCGTATTCCTGGAATCGTGCTTTTTCAGTGAAATTTCTGCCTGGCAGTAACGATGAATATCTGTGGGTTTTAAGTCAAATTAATAATTAGGAGGTTCTATTACCCTGATTATTCATACACGAGGGGAATTGCGACAGAGTGTCATTTTAGTTTGATCTGATTTTGGTGAATTGTCCTGCGGCTTCAAGCAAAAAAAGAGGATTTTAGGGGTGGTAAAATCTCGTCCGACGAATGATAAACGACTTCTTGCTGCGGAATTACATTTTTACGCTGCTTTTAAGAGGCAACTTAAATAATACCGAATTAGCCGACGCAAAAATTGACACGTTATGAATTCATTTTTCATCGGCCTGGCCATTTAGAAACTTATTTCAGGAAATTTATACGGCGATTGTAAATTCTCCACATTATTCGTTAGCTTAATTACGATCTTATGACCCAAATTCATAAAATCAGGGGCTGGGTGTTTTTTGTCGGGAGTAAAAAGTTAATTGTTATTTACTCGACATGATTTGCGCGCAAAAACCTTATCTTTTTTTATCTATCAGCGCCTAAAAAGCCAGCCTTTGTCCGATAACTTAAAAAACTAGCTCAAAAAATCATTTTTCCGTAGGGGTATGAATAATCCGGGTACAACCTCTCTAAATTTGTGCTTCTTTCTTCTTTGTTCTATAATTTAAGCAAGGGGGATAAACTATGAGATCAGATCGCGTTAAAAAAGGCTTGGAGAGAACACCCAACCGCGCCCTACTTTTTGCCACCGGGGTAACCACTAAAGGAATGAACAAGCCTTTTATCGGTATTGCTAATTCTTACACCAATTTAGTCCCCGGCCACGTCGACATGCGACCACTGGCGGAAGCGGTTGCCAACGGAATTTTTGCCGGCGGCGGCCAAGCCTTTGAGTTTGGTCTGCCGGCCATTTGCGATGGAATCGCTATGGGACATTTGGGTATGCATTATTCGCTCCCTTCGCGCGAACTGATCGCCGACAGTATTGAATCGATCGCCCAGGCTAACGCTTTAGACGGATTAATATTGTTAACCGCCTGCGACAAAATTACGCCCGGGATGATGATGGCCGCCGGCCGTCTCGATATCCCGGTAATTGTTGTAACTGCGGGACCAATGTACTCTGGCCGGCACATGATGGTCCGTCGCTCTCTAGTAAAAGATACTTTTGAAGCTCTCGCCGCCCATCGTGCTGGCAAAATTTCGGCCAAAGAATTATCTAACCTAGAAATGGAAGCCTGCCCGGGAGCCGGCGCCTGCCAGGGACTTTACACGGCTAACACGATGGCTTGTGTAGCGGAAGCAATGGGACTGTCGCTCCCCGGTTGTGCCACTGCCATGGCCGTCTCCGCTAAAAAGAAACGAATTGCTTTTGAATCCGGCGAGAGAGTGGTGGAACTCGTCTGCAAAGGCGTTACCGCTCGTAAAATTATTAACGACAATTCCATTTACAACGCTATTGTCATTGATAATGCCCTGGGCGGCTCAACCAATACCGTCCTTCACATCCCGGCTATTGCTCACGCGGCCGGAGTGAAAATGAAATTGGAATTATTTGATCAGGTCAGCCGCAAAACTCCGCATATTGCCAGTTTACTGCCTAGCGGCCAATATTTTATGGAAGATTTTGATTGGGCGGGCGGGGTCCAAGCCGCTCTTCATATATTAAAAGGCCACTTGATTAATAACCCGACAGTGGCTGGCCCGACGATAAAACAGCTGGCGATCGGCGGAGAAGTTTTTAATCATGAAATAATTCGCCCGCTGAATAATCCTTTCCATAAAGAAGGCGGCATCGCGGTCCTGCGCGGGAATATTGCCCCCAATGGAGCCGTAGTCAAACAGACCGCAGTCGCGGCTAAGGCCATGAAGATTAAAGGCCCAGCTATGGTTTTTGATTCCGAAGAGACCGCAATGAAAGCGATTATGGCCAGAAAAATTAAACAGGGTAACGTCGTGATCATTCGTTATGAAGGGCCCAAAGGCGGCCCCGGCATGCGCGAAATGCTCTCCCCCACCGCCGCCATTGTCGGACTGGGGTTGGGCGACAGCGTCGCTTTAATTACTGACGGAAGATTTTCGGGCGGAACGCAAGGAGCCTGCATTGGCCACGTTTCTCCGGAAGCGGCCGAAGGCGGGCCAATTGCTATCGTCAAAAACGGCGATATTATTGAAATCGATATCCCTGCCCGAAAAATTAACGTGAAACTTAGCCAGGGAGAAATTAATATCCGCCTGGCGCAATGGAAACAGCCTAAACCCAAAATCACCACCGGCTGGCTGCGCCGCTATCATGAGCTGGTAACATCGGCTAATACCGGCGCAGTATTGAGAGATCATTATCCCTTCCCCAGGAAGTAGTGAAAGAGCCAATCCAATCGCCCTCTTTTTATCATGTACATTCCAGAGAATTTCATGACTGCCCGGATTTTATCACGATAAGCGGGGAGATAACAATGCGTCAGGCAATTCTTGCATTTCGGCTTGGGGTCATATGGGCAGGCTTTTAAGCGCTTGCCGGCATAAGACAAAAGATCGGCGCAGGCCGGACAGAGGGCCAACACATGATGCTTTTCGCGGCAATAAATTTCGATAAAACGTGTCAGTGTTTTAGCTTCCGCGTCCTTTGTCTTCATAACAGTTTGTTCTTTAATGGGACTTGACTGGTCTAATTATAGCCATAAACCGTCCGTGCCGTCAAGGCGGGTTTCCCCGCCAGCTCTGACGAATAGTATTTCTTCGCACCCGTAAACCCCTTCCCACTTGCCGACGCATCTTTTTATCAACCAGGGACCCATTTTCCTCTTGTTCCAAGGGATTTTCTTCGCAAAGGCAAGTTTTGCTTGATATCATAA
>JACRKQ010000026.1 GCA_016219705.1 Candidatus Saganbacteria bacterium
GAAGCGAGTATTGTTGGCTGATCAAGCGGAAAAAGAACAGTTATTGTCTTTTATCCGATCTCCATGAATTAGCCAATTAAAAATATCAAGATTGCATCGGTTGAGTCAGCAATGTTTTTACCGAGCTAAACTATTACGATTTTTTTGCCAGAGAAATTGAAAGTAAAGTCATTTCCTGTTTATCGTCGCTAAATGGGGCTGGAGGAGGTCGGAACCTGAGAATAAATTCTCGGTTCCTCGCAGAAATCGAGGTTTGTGTTATTGGAACCGCGAATTCATTCGCAGGTTTCAATAACTCTGAATAGTTACTGAAAGTACTCTTGACAGTAAGCCTCAAACCCTTCATAATCTTACACATAAGGGGGGCAATCTTACAATGTCAATTATAAAAGCTTCAACAAAAGGCCAGATCGTTATTCCGGAAAAATTGAGAGAGAAATACAAAATCGACCAGGGAACCTTATTGGATATCCTGGACGGTAAAAACAAAATAATAATTCTGCCAATGGGAAAAGAGCCGCAAAAAGAAGGACGGGGAATGCTCAAAGGAAAAACCTCCCTCACTAAAGCCCTGCTGGCCGACAGGAAAAAAAAACGTGAGCACTAGGTATATTCTTGACAGTTATGCCCTCCTCTGCTGGTTTCAGGACGAAAAAGGAGCTGATGAGGTAGACAAGCTTATCAGCCTCTCCAAAGAGCGGAAAGCCAGCTTATTCTTGAATATAATTAATCTAGGAGAAGTTTTTTACATCACTTATCGCGAAAGGGGCCATATTCCGGCCCAGCACTCCCTTTCAGTCATTGATTCTCTACCCATAGAATTGATCGGAGTTGACAGAAGCTTAACTTTAAAAGCAGCTGAACTGAAAGCTCTCTTTCCTTTATCCTACGCAGATGCTTTTGCCGCGGCTTCAGGAATCATTCATCATGGTACGGTTGTAACCGCCGATCCGGAATTTAAACGAATAGAAGAAATTGTAAAAATTAAATGGTTGTAGATTAATACATTTTAATTTTGAATTTATTTGGGGTTTAGAATTTAGGATTTCGAATTTGTTTAGTGTTATAATACCTCCATGCTAAAAGCCCAAATCAAACGTCTCCCGCACAATGCGGACCTTCCCTTGCCAACTTACATGTCGGAACACGCCGCGGGGCTTGACCTTTATGCCGCCGTAAGTCAAGAATTAATAATTGGCCCCGGTGATTGGAAACTAGTGCCAACTGGACTAGCGCTTGCTTTGCCTCCAGGTTATGAAGCCCAAGTCCGCCCGCGTTCTGGGTTAGCCTTGAAACAAGGCATTTCCGTACTGAACACGCCGGGGACAGTTGACGCTGATTATCGGGGCGAAGTCGGAGTAATTTTAATGAACCATTCGAAAAATGATCTCGTCGTCAAACGCGGCGACCGGATCGCGCAGATGATCATCAACAAGATCGAACGGATCGAGTTTGAGGAAGTAACAGAACTATCTGATACGGAGCGAGGTGCCGGTGGATTCGGGCACACGGGGGTAAGTCATGGTAAAAATTAAAGTTTTAGTTAATGGTGCGCGTGGCAAAATGGGTTCCGAGACAGTCAAAGCGCTTCTTAAGGAAAAGGATTTGGAGCTGGTTGGCCAAGCCGATCTCGGTGACAATCTTGGTGCGATGATCACGCAGTCAAATACTGATGTTGTCGTCGACTTCACCCTGCCGAAAAATGTTATGGCCAATGTTAAAACAATTTTGAGCAATAAAGCCCACGCCGTGATCGGCACAACCGGTTTGACCAAAGAAAATCTGGTCAAGATTAAGAAACTTTGCGCTAAATATAAAGTTAATTGCATCGTCGCACCTAATTTTGCCATCGGCGCCGTCCTGATGATGCGCTTTGCCAAAGAAGCAATTAATTATTTGCCGGCCGCTGAAATTATTGAATTTCATCATGAAAGTAAAGTCGATAAACCATCGGGCACAGCGATTAAAACCGCGCACCTGATGGGCAAAGAGCTGCCAATCCATTCAGTCAGACTGCCAGGCCTAGTCGCTCATCAGGAAGTAATTTTTGGCGGACTGGGACAAACTTTAACAATTCGCCATGATTCAATTTCGCGCGAATCATTCATGCCCGGGGTTGTAATGGCGGTGCGGCGGGTGAAACAGGTCAAGGGGTTGGTTTACGGCTTAGAAAATCTGTTATAATATGCCCGAAAATCAAAAAGTAGAATCGAAGAAAAAATACTTTAAGATTGTCGCGGATAATCGCAAAGCACGTTTCGATTATAATATTTTAGAGACTTACAAGGTCGGTTTGGTCCTCGAAGGCGCGGAAGTTAAATCGTTGCGCTTGGGGCGCGTCAACCTTGCCGAGAGTTTTGGCCGAGTTGAAAACGGGGAGATAATGATCATGGGCATGCACATTACCCCCTATGGCGCGAGCAAGCTTGATCCGATCCGATCTCGTAAGGTCTTGTTAAAAAAAGCGGAATTGGTGAAATTACTTGGCAAAGTTGCCGAGAAAGGATTAACACTTGTGCCGTTGAAGCTTTTTTTTGACGGCAACTGGGCGAAATTGGAATTAGGTCTGGCTAAGGCCAAAAAGAAATACGAAAAACGTGAAAAGATCAGAACTCGAACAGCTCAAAGAGAGATTGAAGCAGCATTTAAAGGAAAAACTTATGGCGGTACAAGATAAAAAATATACCGTGGCCGATGTTTATCAAGAAGCGGGACAGCTCCTGCAGACTGAAATGTTGGCGCTAAAAAAACGCCCGCTAACTAACGATGAAGAAGAGAAGATGAAGCAATTAGGTAAATTGATCTCCAAAATTGTCTTAAAGGAGATGAAAACGATATGATTAGAGTGCCGGGGAGCGGGCCATTTATCCCCCCGCCGATTAATCCCAAGGAAGGGAAAAAAGTCAGCGAAGAGACACTGCCCCAAACTAAAGCGCCGGTTTCGTCCCAAACTTCGATCGGCCGCGGGCCGGAGATGGACGCCAGGGCAATTGCAGTTCGTCTTGCCGCTTTGGCGACGGAAGCGAAAGAGAAAGAGATCAGCACGAAAGATTTTGAGCGGATATTGGAAGAAGTTATTAATCTCACCGGCTTAAAAGATCCGCAAGCGGCGCTGGAAGAAGCCAACCGCAAGTTGCAGCATGAGATTGATCTGGAGTTGGAAAGAATTAAAGAAAATAAAGATCTGATGGACGAAGCCGACTCTTGGCAAAAATTCGGCGAGATTCTCGCTTCAATTAATGCCGAACAAGCGCAAGCCTTTGTCGAGATGTTTCAGACGGAGATTAGGGCACTTTAAATCTTAATCTCTAAATACTAAACTCTAAACAAATTAAAAATTTAAAATTTTTAAATTCTAAACAGGATAAATGTTTTGGATTTTATCTTTTGTTTAGTATTTTTAATTTGTTTATAATTTAGGGTTTCGCATTTAGAATTTTAAGGGATTTTTTACCCAAGTAGTTTGAAATTTGGGGCTGTAAGGGTTTTGACGGGAAGCCGTGATGACCAATAGCGCGAGCCAAGGACGCTGACCTCTCCTTGTAAAACTTTGTTAGCAAAAACATAAATGCAGTAACACCTGCGGAGAAGTTTGGTTCTTTAGCAAAGCTAGTCGCTAATATCGACTGGAATGCGTTTAAGGTTCCAGCTCCTTCATTTGCTCTTGCTTCCTAAAAACTAGCAGAGCCGTCTCCTAGATCTCGCCGGAGGGTTTAGGGTCAGACGTTATTTTTCGGCTGCTGAACTGGCCTTTTCCGTTTGGTCAGTTCAAAAGACTTACATCGGATAGCGCGGAATGCACCTTGCTTCAGGTAAACTTCCGGGTGAAAATTTAACAGAGGCTACGCTCGTAGGGCTCTTGGCATTACCTTTTCGGACAGGGGTTCGACTCCCCTCAGCTCCATCAGAATTGTAATAGTTTAGCTCGGTAAAAACATTGCTGATTCAACCGATGCAATCTTGATGTTTTTAATTGGCTAATTCATGGAGATCGGATAAAAGACAATAATTGTTCTTTTTCCGCTTGATCAGCCAACAATACTTGCTTCAACATTTTCTGCGTCCACTCGTCGCAAATGGCAACGCTTTTGAGCCGTGCCTTGAGTTGCGCGGCAAGGTCTTTTTCTTGAAGATACTTTTGCGAACACGCGCCTTTCTTTTTAGGGCTCTTCCAGCTCTGACGAATAGTATTTCTTCGCACCCGTAAACCCCTTCCCACTTGCCGACGCATCTTTTTACCAACTAGGGGCCCATTCGTCTCTTGTTACAAGGGATTTTCTTCGCAAAGGCAAGTTTTGCTTGATATCATAAC
>JACRKQ010000023.1 GCA_016219705.1 Candidatus Saganbacteria bacterium
ATCTTTTTCGGTTATCTCGCGCCCGCGTGATTTTAGAATCACTTTGCCCATGGATATATTTGTAGCACATTTTTTGCGTGGACGTCAGCACTTTTTTTGAAAGGAGGTTTGAATGTCTTTTTACCGAGCTAAACTATTACAGCAAAATTAGCCCTTGCGAAGAAAATCCCTTGGAACAAGAGACGAATGGGCCCCTAGTTGGTAAAAAGATGCGTCGGCAAGTGGGAAGGGGTTTACGGGTGCGAAGAAATACTATTCGTCAGAGCTGAGTAAAATGCGCTATCTATACCCGCGTCTCAACCGATACCCAGGCCGATGTTGAGTTTAACTCTTGCGAATCTCAAGAGCAGAAGATAAAATCGTTTATCTCCAGCCAAGAAAATATGGATATTTATAAGGTTTATTCCGACCAGGGATATACCGGGGCCAACGCCAACCGCCCCGCTTTGATTGAAATGCTTAACGATATTCAGCAGGGTAAAATTGATGCGGTTATAGCGTATAAAATTGACCGCTTGACCAGATCGCCGAAGGATTTTTATCAGTTAATAGAAATATTTGAAAAACACAATGTCAATTTTATCTCGGTTACAGAGCGTTTTGACACTTCCACCCCCTCTGGCCGGCTATTAAGAAACATCATGCTTACCTTTGCCCAATTCGAACGAGAACTTATCAGCGAAAGGACCAGAGATAAAATGGTCGAGCGGGCAAAGAAAGGTCTTTGGAACAGCGGCCATACGCCTTTTGGTTACAAGCGCGATAATAAAAAACTCATAATTGAGTCGCAAGAAGCCAGCATCGTCAAGCTGATCTTCGATACTTATTATTCAACCGCTTCTACTGCCGAGGTTTATAATAAACTGAAAAATGATAGATTTTTTAACCGCAAAGGGCTCCCTATTCCTCATGGGGAAATCAGAAAAATACTTGAACGTGTTTTATACATCGGGAAAATAGAATATAAAGGAAATGTTTATCAGGGCATTCATGAACCGATCATATCGCCAGAAATTTTTGACGCCGTGCAAGGCCTTCATAAATCAAGAATTAAGAAAAGTAAGGTTTTCAACTATTCTATTTTCCCGGGGATTGTCCATTGCAAAGAGTGCGGCTCAATTATGAGCGCCGTTTTTTCCAATAAAGTCAAAAACGGCCAGCGTACACGCTATTTTTATTATCGCTGTTCGTGTGTTACCAAGAGAGATATCTCTTTCTGCGGAACTAGACAAGTTAGCTCTGACCGGCTCGATTCCTATGTTATCGATGGGCTCGACAAAATTGCCAATAACAAACAATATCTCGACAGTTTGATCTTTACGCTCAATTATCAGCAGCAAGGGTGCCAAGAGGGAATCGAACCAAAGGGGGTAGCTTCCTTATATACTGCCGATAGAACCCGGCAAATTCTTCAAACCCTTGTAAATGCCTCAAAGCTCAAAAGCAAAGCAGAAAAGGAAATTATTATAAAAAAGCACATTAAAAATATAATTTATTCAAAAGAGGCAATCGAAGTCAATCTTAATTATTCTGAAAACGGCGCTGAAAAATTAACCGATGAAACAATGTCGGCGGCGCTTTTTTGGGCGGCGGCAAAAAAGCGCCGCCGACAACCACCCCTTAACAAAAAAACCGCCGACTTTTTAAATTCGACGGTTCGCTTGGAAAAGTTGGTAGCCCCACGGGGAATCGAACCCCGGTTCTCAGCTTGAAAAGCTGGTGTCCTAACCCCTAGACGATGGGGCCACAACCCCGACGTACGTCGGGGAAATGACAAATGCCGAAAACATTATTTTATCAGTAAAGAGACAATTGTTCAAGACGATAGCTATTTTTTATTTGGCAATCCCAATTCCGCCTGTGCAATGACCGGCTGGCGGCTTAGAACGACGACCCTTTCAACCAGGTTTTGCAGTTCGCGGATATTTCCCGGCCATTCATAGCTTTTCATCACCTTTAACGCTTCAGGCGAAAACCCGCTGATTTTTTTGTTTAATAACGTGTTGAATTTATTCAAAAAATAGTCAATTAATAAAGATAAGTCATCTTTTCTCTCGCGCAGCGGCGGCAGATTGAGCGGGATCACGTTTAAACGATAATAAAGATCGTGGCGGAATTTATTTTCTTTAATGTGCTGGTCAAAATCAATGTTAGTCGCCGAAACGATGCGGACATTGACCGGCACCCCTTTTTCTCCCCCGATCCGCTCAATTACTCGATCTTCTAAAACCCGGAGCAATTTTGCCTGCATCGGCAGGCTCATACAGCCGATCTCGTCCAAAAAGAGGGTCCCGCCGTCCGCTAATTCAAATTTGCCGAGTTTCCTCTCCAGGGCGCCGGTGAAAGCCCCGCGTTCATAACCAAAAAGTTCGGACTCCAGGAGGTTTTCCGGGATGGCGGCGCAATTTACGGCAACAAAAGGGTCGTTGGCCCGCCGGCTCTTTTTATGGATGGCCCGGGCGACCAGTTCTTTGCCGGTGCCGGATTCCCCGCGGACCAGAACGGTGCTGTCCGTCGGCGCGATGCTGTCGATGGCGGCAAAAAGTTTTTTCATCGGTTCACTCTGGCCAATTAAGTCGCAATATGAGGTCGCCTCTTTCAGCGAATCCTTAAGGTAAAGGTTTTCCCGGATCAATCGGCGTTTTTCCAGGGCCATATCAATCAGCGCCAGTAATTCTTTCACATCAAACGGTTTGCTGACGTAATCAAAAGCCCCCAGCTTCATTGCCGAGACCGCCGAAGTGATATCTTTGGTCGCCGAAACCATGATGATGGCTAAATCGGGATCGAGATCTTTAATTTTTTTCAATGTAGTGATTCCATCCATCTGGGGCATACGGATATCAAGGATGACGAGGGCGACTGGCTGGCTCTGGACGATTTTGAGCGCTTCTTTACCGGAGGCGGCGGTTAAAACGTTAAAGTTTTTCTGTAAAACGGTTTGATAGGTCTGGCGCATATCAGCTTCATCATCCACGGCTAATACGCTTAATTTATCCTCTTTCACGACACAAACAGTCTACTCGTTATCATGCCGGATTGTCAAGAGCTAGAGCTCGATGTTACAATATCAAGGAACAAAGTTTACAATATGGCTGCCTATAAAACAAAAGCAATCAGCTTAAAAGCGGTCCCCTTTGCGGAAGCGGATAAATTAGTGACCCTGTTTACCCGCGATTTCGGTAAAATACGAGCGGTGGCTAAGAGCGCTCGTAAAATCCCCTCGCGTTTAGCCGGACGGGTTGAACCACTTACTTACGCCGATTATTTTATTGCCAAGGGGCGTAACCTTGATATTATTTCCCAGTGTCAGGTGATCGAGACTTTTCAGAAGGTGAGACAAGATCATCTGGCGCTGCCAGCCGGTCTTTATATGGTAAAATTAGTTATTTGCGGGACAGCTGAAGGCCAGCATTATCCCGAGTTGTTTGATTTATTGCTTAAGGGGTTAGAGTTGTTAAAGGCGGGCGGGGAAGGGAGGCAGACAGCGCGTAATTTTGAGCAAGCCTTTGTTAAACTGGAAGGGATTTATCGGGAGGACGTCAGCCCGCATTATGCTCTAAGCGATCATCTGGATAAGGATTTAAGCCAATGGTAGAAGTTATTCCGATAGTTGGAGAATTACCAGATCAGCCCCAAGCGAGTTTTACTAAAGTTTTATCCAATACTGGTTTTTTACTCCTCTGGCTGGGACAGTTGAGCTGCCAGTTGGCGGACCGAGTTTTTGTCTACGTCTTAATGGTTATCGCTTATGGGTTGACCAAAAGTAATTTAGGCGTTTCTGTTCCGCTCTTGGCTTTTGGCCTGCCTTCCCTGCTGTTTGGCCCGCTGGCTGGGGTTTATGTTGATAAATGGGACAGGAAAGGGATTTTAGTCGTAACTTCATTAGTCCGCGGCGCCTTAATTCTGCTAATTATCCCTCTCATCACCAAATCCCTGGTTTTAATATTTCTAGTCAGTTTTTTGCTTTATACAGCGACACAATTTTTTGCGCCGGCCGAGACCGCCTCAATTCCGGAGCTGGTCAAAAAACATGATTTAATTGTCGCCAATGCTTTATTTATGATTACCTGGATGGCTTCATCCGTTGTGGGTTTTGGCCTAGGGGCGCCTCTGGTCAATATTTTTGGCAATGACGGAACTTTTATCGCGGCGGCGATCCTTTATTTTATCTCGGCCGGCGCCGTTGCCCTGGTGCCGCTTAAACCTCGTGAGCCGCAGTCAGCGCATAAAGATCATTCCATTATGGAAGATCTGCTTTTTGGCGTCGAATTTATCCGGCGCAACGTGGTGGTCCGTTATTCATTATTTAAATTATTTGTGGCGACGGCGGCGATCGCCAGCATTTCCTTACTGGCCATTATTTACGCCAAAGAGGTCTTAAATATCGGCGCCAAAAATTTTGGCTACCTGATCATTGCCGTGGGATTGGGGATGTTTGTGGGGATGGGGCTCTTGGAACGGCTGCAGCGCTGGCTGACCAAAGGAATAATTGTCATTTTAAGTTTTATTGTTTCCGGGTTGACTTTGATTTTTCTTGGCAGCGTATCTGAATTGCGCCTCGCTTTAAGCTTAATCTTTGTGCTGGGAGTGGGCAATATCTTTATTACCTCTTCGATCCAAACAATCCTTCAGCAGCGAATTCCCCGCCGCATCCGCGGTCGGGTCTTTGGTCTGCAAAACATGCTGGTCAATTCCGCTTTCGTTTTCCCCGTCATCATTGTCGGTTTTGTCGCTGACCTTTACGGGGTTCCCGCGACCTTAACTACCTTAGGCTGGCTGGTGGCCTTAACCGGGGTGGTGGGTGTCTTTCTGCCGAAGTTTCGGGCGGTGTAGCCTTTGATGCTCTGCCATTACTATATAACACTGCGCTGCAGCGCCGCCTGTGAGTTTTGTTCCTGCTGGCAGAATGAAGCGGCCGCGAATAAAATTGAAGAAAAGCCGCTCGATTTACGGCCGCTGCGGCGCGCTGGCATTAATATTATTAATATAACGGGCGGCGAACCTCTGCTTTCTCCCCATCTTCTGCCTGTTCTTCAGCAAGCAAAATCATTAGGTTTGCGCACAAAATTAATAACTAACGGAATAATTTATGCAGAAAAAGCCAAAGAACTCACCAGCCTTATTGATGAATTATTATTTTCCCTCGATTATCCCAATGCGGAAATGCACGATCGAAGTCGGGGGGTGGAGTGCTTTGATCTGGTGATTGCGGCGCTCAAGTTGGCGGTCGGATTAGGGGGAAAGCCGATTATTAAATTTACTTTGACGCGCGATAGCGTCATTTTCCTCCCGGAAATGATCGATCTGGCCGAACAGTTAAAAATTCCGGTTTATCTTAATCCGGTTTATGATTTTCACGGGACCCAAGGGTTTGCCAGGGAGACGCTTGAGCATGTCAGTTATTATGCCCGCCGAAAAAACGTAATGGTTAATCCGGCGGCCTTAGAATTTATCCGTCAAGGAGGCAATCGGGTGATCATGCCCCGTTGTCGAGCTAAAGAGACGACCGTGACTTATTTGCCGGACGGGGAGAGGGTCGGGCCGTGTTTCTTTAACCAAGGAGGAAGACAGGGGCGGGAGGATATTTGTTCTTCTTGCATGCGCTGGCCTTATATGTTACCATCCTTTGCGCAAGGGTTTGATCGTTATTTCTGGTTGAATTTATACTCGGCATTCTTAATTAGGCATTAGGAATTAAAAGGAGGACTCCATGAAAATAGTCATGCTCGTCCCGTATTTTTACCCGCATACCGGCGGCACGGAAAAATATGTGAAAGATTTATCCACTGGTCTGGCCAATTTAGGGCACCAGATAACGATTATCTCCAATAACCTGCCGACGGATAAATCCGCCCCGGCGGAAGAAATGATGGGGAGCGTAAAAATTATCCGTCTCCCGGCGTATGATTTCTTAGGCTACTTGCCTGTGAGTTCGGCTTTTAATCTCGAAATGGTAAAAGATTGCGATATTATTCATGTGCATGTTCCGGCGTACGGTTTCATGCGGGCGGTGGCGGGCAAAGTAAAACAACCGGTAATCGGGACATATCACCTTGATGTGAGCCTCCCCGATCATTTTGCCGGAACTTACATCCCTGCCTGGTTAAGGAAATTTGTGGAATTCTTTGCCGATATGTACGCCAGTTTCCTTATCCCCAAAATCGATGCCATGATCACGACGACAGAGGCTTATGCCGCGGCTTCCCCGATTATGCATAAGTTCCCGCGCCGTGTGATCCCGATCGGCATCTTTTATGATCAGATTGACGCCGCGCAAAAGAAATTGGGATTAAACCCTTCTAAGAAGCGCAGAAATCAGATTTTATTCCTGGGCCGGTTAGCGGAGAATAAAGGCTGTGCTTATATTGTCAAAGCGCTGCCGGAGATTTTAGCGAGTTTCCCGGATACGAAGCTGATTATTTGCGGGCAAGGGGAGGAAGAGGCGCATCTGCGGTCCATGATCAGTAGTTTAGGCATTGAAAAATCGATCGAATTTTATGGCGTCCTGAATTTTGAGCAATTAGTGGAATTTTTCTATACGTCCATGGTTTACGTCTTTCCGTCAACTTCCAATTTGGAATCTTTCGGTATTGTCCAATTAGAGGCGATGGCTAATTATACGCCGGTGATTGCGACCGATATCCCCGGGCCGAATATGGTGATTGAGCGTGATAAGACAGGGGTGATTGTGCCGGTCAAAGACTCAAAAGCTTTAGCGGAGAAAGTTAAATGGTTCCTGGCTAACCCGGACAAGGCGATTGAGATGGGACAGGCCGGACGGCGATTAGTGGAAACAAAATATGACTGGAAAACAATCTGCGCCCAGATTGTTGATCTTTACAAAGAGATCTTGGAGCAGAAAAAATAAACCGCTTTGTCCCCCATGCGCTTCCTGACTTCCGCACAAGCCTCAAAATGAGCTACTTCCCCTCGTAAAATCTTGCGATTTGGATGTTGCAAAGCTGTATTAAAAATAGATTGGCAATAAAATTGCTTGATAGCCAGTATGTTTACCCCCTCTTGTCTCTCCGCCTACGGCGGATCGACATTCTCCCCCTTGTTAAGGGGGAGAAACATACCCTAATGTATGACAAAAATATTTAACCAGGATTATTTATACATGAGGGAAATTTCGACAGAGTGTTGTTTTAGTTTGTCTGATTTTTACCAAATTATTCTACGCGCAACAAACGAAAAAGTGACCGCGGATTTTAAGGGTGGTAAAATCTCGTCCGATGGAGGACTTGTTCTTTTGCGTGAATTCGACCAGAGAATGGCCTTCATTCAAGGATTTTGACCGGTTAAGCTGTCAGGCTTTTTACGCCAATTATTTTCGGCTGCTTTTGCATACTTGCGCTTACAATTTTACGCTGCTTTTAAGAGGCAACTTAAATAATACCGCATTAGCCGACGCAAAAATCGACACGTTTAGGCTAAAAGTCTTGAAGGTTGGCGCCTGGATCAAAACAACTGTTAGAAGAATATGGATTCATTTTTCTTCGGCCTGGCCGTTTAGAGATTTATTCTGGGAAATTCATATGGCAATTGTAAATTCCCCTCATTATTCGTTAGCTTAGCTGCGATCTTACGACCCAAATTCATAAAATTAGGGCGGGGTGTTTTTTGTCGGGAGTAAAAAGTTAATGGTTGTTTACACAATATGCTTTGCGCGCAAAAACTTCATCTTTTTTTATCTATCAACGCCTAAAAATTTGCTTTGGCCAGATAACTAAAAAAAACAGCTCAAAAAATCACTTTCCCGTAAGAGTATGAATAATCGTAATAGTTTAGCTCGGTAAAAACATTGCTGACTCAACCGATGCAATCTTGATATTTTTAATTGGCTAATTCATGGAGATCGGATAAAAGACAATAACTGTTCTTTTTCCGCTTGATCAGCCAACAATACTCGCTTC
>JACRKQ010000024.1 GCA_016219705.1 Candidatus Saganbacteria bacterium
CATCGACTTATCCATAAAATCGCCTCCTTTGTATCATAACCACTATACTACCACTATATTGGTTATGATATCAAGCAAAACTTGCCTTTGCGAAGAAAACCCCTTGGAACAAGAGGAAAATGGGTCCCTGGTTGATAAAAAGATGCGTCGGCAAGTGGGAAGGGGTTTACGGGTGCGAAGAAATACTATTCGTCAGAGCTGATATGTTATACTTGAATAATTATGATCATCGGTATTGATTTGGGCGGCACTAAATTAGCTGGCGCGCTTTGTACGCCAAACGGCAAAGTCCTGATGGATGTGCAAATTCCCACCGAAGCGGCAAAAGGCCGAGGTCAGGTCATCGAAAATATTAAAAAAGCCGTCCGTATGCTTAAACAGAGTCAGAAGGTCAAGCTCAAGGCGATCGGCATCGGCGCGCCCGGCCCCATATTATATGAAAAAGGGATTGTCGTCGAAGCGCCCAACCTCCCCGGCTGGCAGCGGGTCAAGCTAAGGCAAATTTTAGAAAAAGAATTCCACGTCCCGGTTTTTGTCGATAACGACGCCAACTGCGCGGCGCTGGCCGAAATGTGGTTCGGAGCGGGAAAATTCGTGAAACATTTTATTTATATGACTATCTCCACGGGGATTGGCGGTGGGATTGTTATCGATAAGAAAATTTATCGCGGCGCCACCGGTTCCGCCGGTGAATTCGGCCACATGAAAATCGAAATTAACGGTCCTCTCTGCGGCTGTGGACAGCGTGGCTGTCTGGAAACCTTAGCCTCGGGCAGCGCCCTTAAACGGCAGACAGGGATGGACGCGCTCTCTCTTGAACTCGCCGCTCGTCAGGGAGATACCGCCGCTCTTGCCGCCATCAAACAGGCAGCGCATTATTTAGCTATTGGCGTGGCTAATCTGGTCAATATTTTTAACCCGGAGATGGTTATCCTGGGCGGCGGGGTTTCTAACATGAGAGAATTGCTCCTTCAGCCCATTCGGGATGAATTCAAAAATTACGCCCTGACCTTGCCGGCGAAAACAGTCAAGATTGTCCGGGCAAAACTGGGAACTAAAGCAGGGGTTTTGGGCGCGGCGGCGTTATGTCTATAATCATCATCGACTACGGCAGCGGCAATCTGCGCAGCGTGGAGAAAGCCTTCCAAAAGCTGGGGTTTGACGCCGCAGTCAGCCGAGATAAAGCCGCCATCAGCCAGGCAAAAGGCGTGGTTCTCCCCGGTGTCGGTTCATTTGATGCCGCGTTAAGTGAGCTGCGGAAGAATGGCCTTGAGGGAGCGATTGAAGCAGCCATCGCCATGGACAAACCTTTCCTGGGCATCTGCCTGGGGATGCAGCATCTTTTTGAAACTTCGGAGGAAGGGAAACAAAGAGGCTTAAGTGTATTAAAAGGCCGCGTCAAGAAATTTAATTTTCACCAGACACCCTGGCAAAATTTAAGCGTGCCGCACATGGGCTGGAACCGTTTATTACTCAAAGATAACGTCCCTATTTTTGCCGGCATTGAAAACGGGAGCCAGGTTTATTTCGCCCATTCTTATTATGCGGCGCCGGAAGATAAGAAAGTCATTGCCAGCAGCACTGATTATGGTATAGAATTTACATCTGCAGTCTGGCGGGGAAATCTGTTCGGCATTCAATTTCATCCCGAGAAAAGCGGCGCGGTGGGATTAAGGATCATTAAAAATTTTGGAGATTTATGTTTGAAATAATACCGGCAATTGATTTATTAGACGGCAAGGTCGTGCGCCTGAAACAGGGCCGCTATGAAGCGGAAACCGTCTACTCGCAGGCTCCCCTGGAGTTCGCCAAAAAATGGGCGGGATTTGGCGTGCCGCGCATCCATGTCGTCGATCTCGACGGCGCGAGGACCGGCATACCGAAAAATATTGTCATCATAAAAACGATCGCCCAGTCGATCAATGTCCCTATCCAGGTCGGCGGCGGCATCAGAAACTTTGATCTGATAAAACAATTGCTGGACGCCGGCGTTAATCGCGTGATCCTGGGGACAACCGCCGTTAATAATCCCAACACTTTGGAAAAATACTGCGCGGAGTATGGCGATAAGATCGCGGTGGCCATCGATTCAAAAGAAGGGCGCGCTGCAACCCACGGCTGGGCTAAACTTTCCCACAAAACACCGCTGGCCCTGGCCAAAGAAGCGTTGAAGTTTGGCGTCCGCCGTTTTATCTATACTGACATCAGCCGCGACGGAATGCTGGCGGGGCCTAATTTTGATGGGATCCGTAATTTTATTTTGGAGGTCCAGGCACCGGTCATCGCTTCCGGCGGTGTGACAACCAAAGAGGATATTGAAAAATTAAAAGATACCGGCGCGGAAGGTTGCATTATCGGCAAAGCCTTGTACGAAGGAAAAATTAAGTTGGAAGATATTCTATAATTATGGATTCCGCCTTAGATCTTAGGCAAGATTACAAAGAAAAATATCGTGAGGCATTGGATCAAAATCTTTCCACAATAACCGCCGCTCCATTTTTCAGTTATAAAACACAGACGATCAGAGCCTTGGCTAAAACCGATCCCGACATCCAGATCATCGATTTTCGCAATAATTTTATAGTCGGTTCCGCCCGACATATCTTTCTTGAATCTATTGAAATTGCCACGGCAGAAAACAGACAGACCACCTTAGACCTCTTGCGTCACAAGAAAAAGACAATCCACCTGATTACACATTTGTATTATTTTGAAGATGCAGCCATTCTCTTGCCTAACGCTCAATTGCTTTTCCCACAATTGCTCAATCATGAGGACATTACTGTCATCAGAAGAGTTTTTGCTGATTTGCCAGCGACAGACAAACAAATCGCTGAAAATCTTATTGATTATTTCGATGGTTGGCCGGCAATTGCACATTTATGTTTTTTACCAGATAAAATAAATATTACAATGAAATTAATTTCTGCTTTAGCCGCCAATCCTAAAGTTAACCAGAAAGAGTACTTTGGCAAATTTTCTGCACCATTATTTAAACAACATTTTGATCTTTTATCGACAACTAAACCTTTTGATCCGCAACTTGCAGAAAAATCGATTCAAATACCAGCACAAATCTGGCAAGATTATCAATCCCGCAAGATCGACATAAAGCTACTCTGTGATTCAGTAGCAAATAATTTATGGTATTCTGTCAAATACGGCTATCTCTGGCTTGATGAAGAGAAAGGCCAATTTAAAGTTCCTAAAATTATCGCCGACCTCATTAACAATGACTAGCCGAGATGTAAAATGTTTGGCTGCCACCCCAGATGAAAACCCCGCTTGTTATGCCATCTGGGAAGCGCTCATTAAGAAATTAGCCGTCCAATTTCAGTTTTTTTATAAATCTCTTCGAGTTTATTTTGCTGATGGCAGCAAGCCAGCTCCCTATCTTTTTCCCGACGGCTGTATCGGAGATTTTCATTTTTCCGGGGTTGAGCTGGGTAATTTGTTTCGTTTTGTCCCGGCCGATGAATTCGCCTCGCTGATTTTTCCCAAGCAAAATTTTTATGAGGAATCGGTAAGTCAAACATTCCTAACCAATGCGCTTTATGATCAATGCCCTGTTTTTCCTGTTTATCATCCAACACATCAGGAAGTTTTTACTCCTGGCTACTTTTATAAAATCCTTAAATTATCACCGGATCTTTTAAGCGTTAACTTTAAGGCTGATGATGCCGCTTTTAAACCGGCGATCAGGATGCTCAATTTTTCTCTAGCTCTGCTTTACGCAGTTTGCCTTTTGGAGAGCGCCTATATTGATATTTTCGGCAAACACCGCGAACCATTGGCCATGATTAGAAAAATTGAGCATAACTGGCGGCTGGGCAGCGGCCGGATTGCCAGGGGGCTGAATAGTTTTCACCTTTATATTTTGAGCTTTTTAACAAGAATCACCCATGTCAGCGGCTATGGTCTGGCGGCATCATTATTTAGACTAAAAAACGGCGCCCACTCTTATAATCCAGGACATGGCACTTGGCAGATAGGCAACGATATTGATCATTTACCATTTAAATTATTTTTGGAAAAACAAATAAGATTATTAGTTGAACATTGGTGCAAAAATATTTCTCCGGAAAATCGCCAGCAAATTAAGCTCGCTGTCTGTTTGGGTGAACTTTTTGGCTTGGGTTATGAAACAGCTCCCGAAATAAGTAAAGCTGCGTATAAAAACGCCCCCGTTAATTTTCGGCCAGACTTTGCCTAAGGCGATAAATTTAACGGTATCAATTTCACGGCCAAAATGAATATGGAAAGTCCGTTATGGCGGGTATATTATTTATATTCCAGGAAAATGTGAAAGACTCGAGAGGAAAATCAAGCAATATTTGGTGGTTGCGGTGAGATTTGGCAGCTTAATAAAAATGAGCCAAGAGCCGTCCAATACAATATTGCTCATGAATATGAAGTTAAATTTCTGTGGGAACGCATGGCGGCTTTAGAACAAAACATAACTGACGAAGAGCCATTAAAACATTTGGCAGAAAGTAAAGCAGAACTTTTGGCTTCAATAAATGAGGAACGGCGAGGCTTTATCCTTACCTTGCTAAAGCAACCGCTCCGAATACCCCCCCATCCTGACCCAAAGCCGAAGGGATAATTTTTATTCTCCCCGCCTGTTCCGCCGGCAAATTCCGCTTGACCAGATCGTTAAGCGATTTAAAACAAGGTTTCGATTATTTTAGCTTTTATTATTTCATCATCTCTGGTAATGAGCTTGACTTTTTCTTTAAGGATGTCTCGATATACCATGGCAGTAGCGCAAATAATTGCATCATGTATTTCAAGATTCGGCGACATTTTTTCAACGACTGTCAGATCTAGAGGATAAATTCTGCAACGGGGATCGGATTCAATTGCCAAAATAACTGCTTGTAAATCCACATTTATTCGTTTTCTTGAAATAAGATGCTTTATTTCTGCCAGTGTAATGGAAGGGATAACCAGTAAATCTTGATTATTATTAAAAATCTCCTTACATTTTTTACCCAATTTTTCTCCGCCTTCAAAAAACCAGACTAGAATGTGAGTATCCAGGACATAATACATGCTAAAATTCCTTGGATTTCATATGGGAGAGTTGTATTTCTTCAAGTGAAAAATTTGTTTTACCTTTCCATATTCCATACAAAGTAGAAAAACCAGCTGGTTTCGTTTTTTCTATCGTATCTAGCTGAATCCTTAAAACTTTTACTTCCTCCTCTAACCCCTTCATTTTTGCCAGTACCGAAGAATAGGCACTCATATTTTATCCTCCAAATTTTATAGTATTACCAAACTCTACTTGAAATAGTATAGCAAATTTTAAATGCGAAATCTATGTAGAAAATTCCAAATCATAGGTAATTATTCAGAAAATAATCTTATTATAATACAGCCTTGCTAAATCAACCGCTCCGAATACCCCCCCATCCTGACCTAAAGCCGAAGGGATAATTTTTATTCTCCCCGCCTGTTCCGCCGGCAAATTCCGCTTGACCAGATCGTTAAGCGATTTAAATAATAATTCACCGGCATCTGACATTCCCCCGCCAATAATAATTGTTTCCAATTTATGGAGTCGGATCAGTTTAACAATACCATGCGCTAAATAATTTAAACTTTCGGCCAGAACTTCCTGGGCGGTTCGGTCGCCTAAAGCCGCCGCCTCATAAATAATTTCCGCATTAATTTTAGCGGCCAAATCGTGACCATCTTTGAAAGGTCCGATTAATTTTAAGATTTGAGAATTAAGATCTTTTTTCTCCGCAATTTTTTGCAGAGCGTTTCTGGCAATCGCTTCACCAGATGAATAAAGATGCAGACAGCCTTTCTGCCCGCAGCCGCATTGAACACCATCTGGAACAACAACCATATGGCCGAATTCAGTTTCTCTGCCGCTCTTGCCGTGATAAACCTGACCGTCCGTAACAAGCGCTCCCCCCACCCCTGTCCCCAAAATTAAATAGAGGAAATTTTTGATCTCGCGGCCGGCGCCGGAATGCAGTTCGCCGAGAGCGGCGGCATTGGCATCATTATCTGCGAAAACCGGGAGGCGAAATTGCTTTTGCAGTCGCTGCTGGATTAAACAGGGTAAAATTATTTTTTGATTTTCAAGTTCGACTGTCAAACTCGGCGCGCCAACGCCAATGGCTTTAATATCTTTTTGGTCGGTGTCAGTAGTTTTAAGAAGTTCACTAATTCCATTATTAAGCATAGTATTCCAGGTGCCATCATAAACTCCGCTGGGCAGGATTATTTGTTTGAGGATCTTGCCGGAATCATCAGCCAGAGCGAACGCCGTTTTGGTGCCGCCAACATCTATGCCGATATACATTGGTTTTGAGTTTAGCGCAGATAAGATTTTTAACAAGCCTCTTTGATTGATAATTCTAGTTCATGTCCCGGCGTCTGAAAGCCAGATTCAGCCGCCACCCGTTCCAGCATCCCGTTGATTAATTTTCGCTTATTAGTCAGAAAGGCCATCTCTCCCTGCGCCTCAATCGCCGTATTAAGCAGAGAAAATTCATGCTCCGCTTCACGGAACATCTTTTCGTTCGCCTTATCACGGATCTGGTCCAGTTCTATTTGACTTAAACTGACTCCGATTTTATCCAGGTTGCGCAAGACGGTTTTAAGTTTTCTCTCCGTCATCTGCCAAGCTGCGCCTTCTAGTTTAGCATAAGTCGCCCGCTCTTCAAACCCTTCGCGCAGCATTTCAAAGAGTTTGATTTTAGCGCAAGCCGTCGCCTCTTTTTCAATCCGGTCAAAGTTACTGACTCCTAATTTAATTAAACCGTTCTTAGACCTGATCATCTTAAACTGGGTTTCGAGCAAGGTGCGGGCATCGCCATAGACCGCTCGGCGCATGTATAAAGCGCGCAACTTATCGGTCAGAATATCTTTTTCTTCCTGGACCGTATACTGATATTGGTGGCGCTGTTTTTGATCGCTACTCGTCCCTGTGCCGGTATCAATATATTCAGTATAAATTAATAGATTGAGACCAAGATTATCTGTTAGCTTGGGTAATTTTTCCATAAATTGCTGAACATCATAACCAACTTTTGTCCCAAGCTTAAGTAATTCATCGATGGCTTTTTCGGTCTTAGCTGGATCATCAGAAGTAACCTTCTTAATAACTTCACCAGTTAAGGCGTCGTCAACAAAGTCGCGCAATAAGCCATGGATATCCTCTTTTGCCTCATTAACAACGCCCTGCAATCCCCCTTTATAATTACCGAACCTGTGGCCGCCTAAATTCATCTTCTTCTCTGCGAAGAATAATAAATCCTGGGTTTCCGATTTAGCGATTAACCACTCCATCGATTTTGATTTGGCTAAAATAAGATTTAAATAGGCGTCTTTAACCTGCAAAGCCACTTCGCCGCGGATGGAATTAGCTGCCTGGAGCTTTAAGTTTTTGACATCTTTGTAATTCATCTCATGCTCGGCCAGTAGTTTTTTTTCTAACTGCTCCATTTTTCGTTTAGCTTCCTGGCCGCCGCACACCAGTGTTTGCGAATAAGCCGCGAGATATTCTTTAACATCAGATTGGGCCGAGTCATCATCTTGCCCTAAATCAGTTCCCGTTTGTCCGCTGAATTGTTTTTTCTGCTTGCTTGAGCTGACCGCAGTAATCGGGTTATTAACATCAACAATATCGTTGGTGTTTTCCTGCCTGCCATCAAGAGCAAAGCCGTAATCTTTCGCCAGATTATTCAGCAGTTTTGCCTGACCAATTTGTTGCGCCAACTTATTAGCTAAATTGGCCAATATTTGCACTCCGGCTTTATCGGCCTGGCCATTGAGCGCTTTTTTGAGGACACTCTCTGCGACTTTGGCATTATTATTAGTATCAAGCTTGCGCTCAAATTCCGACTTTAAAATCTGGTCGAGACTTTGGGCGGCTGAAAGGTTGCCCAAAACCGCGCCTTGTTGTTGATTAACTTGTTCCAATCCCATTTTTTTATCCTCTTAACCGGTTATATTCAGCCAGACAAGCTTGGGCCATAAATTTTTCACCTTTTTGCTCATAGGCCTTGCTTAAAAATAGGTTAGGCAGAGCGTAATTAATGCCTAATTGGCCGTCAATTTTATTAGTTAATATCTCTTTTAATAATTCAATCGACTGATCAACTTCTCCGCTTAAAAGATATATGCCGGCAAAAGTTGTTTTGGCCGAAATATTGTCTGGTTCCATAACCAACAGCGCTTGCGCCGCCTGGGCCGCTTCATTAAAACGTTTTGAACAAAAAAGTAAATTGATTTTTTTCTCCAATGCTTCCCGGCCAATGGGCTCATCAGGAACCAAGCCGTAAGCTTGATCGTAATGTTCTAAAGCTTCCGGCAGTCGGTTCAAGGCTTCCAGGCTGGCCGCCAGGCGAAAATGATAGTATGGGTCATCCGGGGATTGAATTAAGGCCTGCGTAAAAAGACGGATATAATTTTCCTGCTTGACCTTGAAGCGCTCCGCCGCAATATATTTTCCCCAATGGTAAATTGCTAATGGAGAAAGATCTCCCCGGGCAATCTCACCGCGCGCATCGACTAATTGTTCATTGATCGGCCGGATAAAAGTATAACCGGCTTTACGATGAAAGAGTTTGACGCGCTGATAACTAAAGTTTTTATCGCAAGTCCCGTACTTGGACTCGTAGATCGTCACGTTATAAGCGTTCACTTTTGCTTTCGCTAAAAACGTTTTTAGATTTTTTAGGTCGGCAGTCTCGATCAATTCATCCGCGTCGACCCACAGGACCCAGTCACCAATCGCGTATTGAAGCGACTCATTGCGCGCCGCGGCGTAATCATCGCGCCAGATAAAATGATAAACTTTAGCCCCGTATTTTTTCGCCAGTTCAACCGTCCCGTCGGTTGAGCCGGTATCGACTAAAATAATTTCATCAACCCCCTGGCTTAAACTCGGCAAAGTTTTCGCCAGATTGGCCTCTTCATTTTTTACAATCATGCAAGCAGATATTTTCATAGATTCCTTTAAGCCGCCGCCTGGACATGGGCCGGAGTGATCTGGCGTACGGCGCGTCGGGTTTTCACCTGGTCCCCCGTCGCCTTCTCTAAAATATTTTCATACTCTTTAACGTGCCGCTGCCGCAGGCTAACCGCCTTGCGCACATAAGCGTTTAAGCGTTCCAGTTTGATCATGACCTCTCTTTTATTGGAATCGATGGTCTGCAATTCATATTCCAGATTGGCCCGCTCCATATAAAATTCGGATAAGATTTTACTAACGGAATCTAATTTTGTCTCTTCAAAGTAGAGCGGCGTGTATTGCTCTTTAATGCCCAGACGTTCCGCCTGAACCACTAATTGGTTTTTTAATTCGTTGATTAATTTCTTCTGGGCGCTTTTTTTCTTGCTCATCCGATTATCTCCAGCATCGTCTCATCATAAATTACCTGTTCCATGGAAGAGCGATTTTGATCGATTAAATCAGCCCGGACCTGGGTTTTAAGTTCATTTAATTCCTCAAGCGACATCCCCATTAAAGCCAGCTGTTCCATGACGTTACCGACCATCCATTCCGCCACCTTGGCCAGCAAGCGGTTGTGAGAGAAGACATTGCCGTAAGAGGAGACAAACATTTTCTGGAAACGGCTTTTTAAGTCGACCAGCATCTCCTGGGAGAAGAGGCCGGAGCGGGAGACACGGGCGGAAGTATCGGTGGCGGTTGAAGTTAAGAGAGATTCAAAGTCAGAGATATTGGCTTTTAAGGTGTGGTCAGCGTTATCAGTCGTCTGCCATTCAAAACCGGACTCGCGCAAAGCTTGCGTTAAACGGAGAGCTTCCTGCTGCGGCGGCGGTGCAGTTTGCGCTTTACGCGCCGCGTACTCCTTGGGCGCATTGCTAATTCCAACATTTAAAGATAGGTTACTCATAGTTGCCCTCTACATTATATATCGAGATAAAGAGGGAAAAACTTGCAGTAATTTATGCGGTATCTTTTTTATTTTTGGCCAGCAGGGCTTTACTGTTTTTCGAAAAATTGAGTAGACGCTGACTGTATTTTTGCAAAGATTGTTTGTACTCGTTTGAACCCATTCTATAATCTCGTTGGCGACTGGCAGTCTGACGCGCTGGATTTTGACGTTGAGCGCTTCGATTTTGATTATTCCCTCGGACAACAGCTCTTTCTTCTTGAGCTTTCTCCGCTTCGATTTCTTCTTTGCGCTGATTATGGTCTGCCATATCACTCTTATATTCCACGGAAGCAACTCGACGTGAAGACGATCTTTGCATTAACTGAACAAAATCCAGGTTCTGTCCCCACCTTAGGAGCATCCCTTGAGCATAAATCGCCCAATTTTGATTATACCTTTCTCCCGCAATCATATCATTGTAAGACAATTGGCTAAACTGGGCAGTAACATAGTTGGGATGCGGCACCCCTTCGATAGCAGAATTAATGTTTGAGGCAATGCTTCCCTGCCGCCAAAGTTGGTCCATAATATCGGCCCAACCCGCGTCTCGAGGTGAAACCCATCTAACATCATATACGCCGCTTCCAATTTTTGCCAAAATATCCGGCCCCCATTTTCTGTCCCAGCCATAACTTGGAAAATAGTTTGGATGATTGGCTCGCTGTGGTAAAAAGACCGCTAAGGCTGTTTCTCGACTGCCATGAATATTTATAAAACTGATGCGGTTTTCTGGAGCGAAGTTCGCCCAATCACTCTCACGAATACTAGAAAAATTATAGACTATGCGCGCTCCTTCCCGCTGCATCTCTTCATTACTGCTATAGCCCTCCCAGGTCGGACGATTGTTTCTCAACTCCGTCGCGCCAAACCAACCCTCGATTAAGCGGGAAACAGCATTGTAAGCAGGAAGATTGCTGATCGATCCATCTCGAGTATATCTCTGTCGATAATCGTATAAGAAACCTCTTCTGGCCGGCCTTTCCACGCCGTTATAACTTTCACGTCCTGCCCATAGAGAAAATTCCCAAAAGCGCTCACGATCTAAAATTGATAATTCCGACCCATCGCCTTTTTGTCTCTCATAAAAGGTAGTCATCCTGTTAATGGCAGAGTGTATTATAGGCAAAAACATGGTAAATAATGAAAGCGCGTGATGGTTAGCTGCCGGATTACTTGAATTAATAAAACGATCAATATTGGTCATCATAGACCTATCATCACGGGTTTGGTTGACCGCCCCAAAAATTTCCGTCATCATCGCCCAGGCGCGCTCCCGCGATTCATACATAGCCGCGACTAATAATGTCGCGTCGCGCGAGGATAAAGATTGATAACTGCGGTTAATGACAATCTGATAAAAACTTTTGCCTCTTAAATTAGGATTATTTTCTAAAAGATCTTTTACTTGCTGCCAATTACTTCCAATGGCACCCAGAAAATTACCAACTCGTCCCGAAGGATCGTTGATAAAATAAGCTTGTTCACCGACAAAGTTGGCTAAAGAATCCAGATTGGTACTATCTTTTTGCCTGATATGGTTCCATTCTGCAGCTTCCGTTTCAAAATCAAGGTTGCGAAAGGCAGTACCTTGTCCTTGTCCATCAATCATACCGGTTTCACCAGTGCGGTGATGCTGTCCCGCAATCCAGGTTGGTTGCCGACGGAACCTTGCAAACCCATCCGGATCACCACTACTCATAAGTTCTGGATGTCTTTCCGCCCAAATAATGGTGTCGGCATTAGTATATCGAGTATCGCCATTTTCATCATGGATATCTCTGATCACGTCTTCGCTCAAACCGATACCACTGGTACGAAAAGCTGTCCGCGCTTCTTCTGCAGAAGAGAAACCTTCCTCATTAAAAGCCTCCCACCATTGACTGGAAACAGTTGAGGATGTGCGGCCGTGAGCAAAGGTTACCCCGGAATCACCAGCAGGAAGAGCAGCGACATTAGTGCTATACATTTTTTGCTCAAACCGGGGTAGAAATTTCATCATTTCCAAACCAAAATTAGCAAGACGCTTAAGATTTGGATCGTACGTTTGAAAATTAGTAAAATCAGGACTTTGAGGAAGCAGGCGTTTTCTGGGACGACTGCCCTTTAATTGTTCAAGAGTTGAAGCGCTCGCGTATTTATTACCGAACATAAAGGCTAATTCCCTTCATTATAAATAAGCTACCCGCTATTAACAACGTTATTAAGTTTGTTAGGTAGAGTGAGTAAGTCAAATTTGAAATTTTCCAATAACAAATTATATGCGGTTTCTTGTTCGTTTCGCCAAAGTTCCTGCCACATAGTCGCCGCAACGCCAAATTTTTCTTCTTTCGAGAAAGTTTTTCCGCCTAATTCTAAAGGCGAAGAAGTATCTGTCAACGATAGTAATAATTTGCCCAATTCAGCTTGAAAATTTCCATAAAATCTTTGTAATTGATTCCGCTGGCCAAAATTACGTTCAATCCCAAAATCAGCGACCTGCTCAAATCCTATTGTTGCCATAATTAATTTCTCCTTTTTCCCATCTTTTCATCTTATTAGTTAAAATAAAAAGATGGTCCGCCTAACGGCGGACCATTTATTATGATTGTTGGAGCTTAGCTTGCGTACTTTTTCTCGCGTTAATCCAACCCGTTATAACACCAGTTGCGTTGGCAAGAATATTTTGAATCTTGTCTTTCACTGCTTCAATCAAGGTAACACCACTGGTTCCCCCGATATTGGCTACTTTTCCATCAAGGGTAAAATCGCCCAGTTGATACCTCGTACCGTCAGGATTCAAAGAAGTATCAGTGGCTGTTGTATTGCTTGAGATTGCACGTGATGCGTTGATAATGGTTGTCAACATATTAAGCTGTTCATTATCCATCATTCTGGCATTATTTACCGCGTCTCCTATAATTTGTGATACCATATTGTTTCACCTCCTCTTTTTCTAAATTTTCTTTCCATCTTCTTCCCCATCCACTTCTACTATCGCATCAACCAACCAGAAACTTGCATGCTTAAACGAGGGAATTAAAATTTACTCCCGGTAGCTGCTGGCCGGAAATGTTAGACATGTAGTTCGTGACATCCTGCGGATTTATTTTTTGCGCCGCAGCCATCTGTCCGCCATCGCCTAAGGGATTATTTTTTTGGCCTAACGTTTGGTCAACACGGTTGGCTAGTTGCTCGAGTAAATTATTAGCGCCGGAGGCTTCATCTGAACCGCGGCCGATTTGATTCGTGTTGTTGTTATAAGAGGTATTGATGTTCATAATGTTCTTCACCTATATTATCGTAGTGAGAAAAAAAAAACTTGCGCCGACTTAACTCAAAATGCCAAACAGCCTAATTTTGTGTTAGAATATCAGCAAGTAAGATATGCCTATCCAAGAAAAGCGCCGGATTCTGGAACACCAGCAGATTGCTCCCCAGCAGTACAAATTAACTATTTCGTCCCCCTACATTTCAGCCAACGCTCAACCAGGTCAATTCGTTCAGGTTCGCATCTCTTCCGAATTTGATCCTCTCCTGCGCCGCCCTTTATCAATCCATCGCCATTCAATTAAACATAAAAGTTTTGAGCTTCTATACGAAGTTATCGGTAAGGGAACAGAACTATTGTCGCAAGCCAGCGTCGGCTCTGAACTGGATATTCTGGGTCCTCTTGGTAAAAGTTTTATGATTAATCAATCTGAAGTCGCCATTCTGGTCGGCGGCGGCATGGGTTCAGCCCCTCTCCTTATGTTAGCTGAAACTTTAAAAGCCGGACCAAAGAAAAAAGCTATCTACGTAATTTTAGGCGCCAAAACCAAAGAGAGAATCATAGAAGAAAATATTTTTCGCGAGGCTGCCAACGAAGTCGTCATCGCCACCGATGATGGCAGTTATGGTCAGCATGGTTTTGTCTCCGACGTCTTAATTAATCTGCTGGAAAATGTCGTGACTCCCAACCACTATTCACAAACAACTATTTATGCTTGTGGCCCGCACGTGATGCTGCACGCTATCGCTGATCTAACCTTTCAAAAACAAATTGCTTGCCAGGTCTCGATGGAACAAAAGATGGCCTGCGGCATTGGGACCTGTCTTGGCTGTGTGATTAAAACTCGATCGGGATATAAAAAAGTTTGTGATGAAGGCCCCGTCTTTGACGCCAAGGAGATTGAATGGCAGGTTTAGAGTTAGAATTCGCAGGGATCAAGATGAAAAATCCGGTCATGGTTGCGTCAGGGACCTTTGGTTACGGAGAAGAAGCGGCTAATTTTGTTGATCTGGATAAGCTGGGAGCAATCGTCACCAAAACCATCACGCTAAATTCGCAGGAAGGCAATCCACCGCCACGAATTTGTGAAACTGCTTCCGGAATGTTGAACTCCATCGGTCTGCAAAATAAAGGGATCAAAGATTTTATTGAACAACGTCTCCCCTTTCTTGCTAAATTCAAAACTCCGGTCATCGCCAATATCGCCGGAGAAACGGTGAAGGAATTTATCGAGCTGGCCAGAATCTTAAATAAAGAACCATTGGTCAAGGGTTTAGAGATTAATATCTCCTGCCCCAACGTCAGCCACGGCGGTATGTTCTTCTGCTTTGATCCAAAAGCCACGTTTGCCGTTATTGAAGCTATTCGCAAAGCCACTAGCCTGCCCCTAATCGCCAAACTTTCGCCCAACGTTACCGATATTGCCATGATTGCTAAAGAGGCAGAGAAAGCTGGGGCTGATGCGATTTCCTTAATCAACACCCTCTGGGGAATGGCAATCGATATTAACACCTGGAAACCAAAACTGGGAATGCCGACGGGGGGGCTTTCCGGTCCGGCGATAAAACCGGTCGCCATCCGTCAGGTTTGGCAAGTGGCTAAAGCAGTTAAAATCCCAGTGATCGGAGTAGGTGGAATTATGACAGGAGATGATGCAATTGAATTCTTCCTGGCTGGAGCAACCGCCGTTCAAGTCGGCACAGCCAATTTTGTCGATACCCAAGCGCCAATTAGGATTGTTGAAGAGATAAAAGCTTATTTAGCCAAGAATAATCTGGAAGATTATAAAGAATTGATTGGGAAGGTTATTGTTTAGAAGCTCTCTTACTTTGTCTTACTTTATCAACAATTTTACCATTAGGCATTAAATAAACAATTTTCCCGTTTTGCATAAATACAGCTGGAACCCCCAATCGCTGATGTTCTTTAAGCGCTTTTTTGACCGCTTCTTTGAAGGCTTTTTCCGCCATTAAGCTATATTTATCCATTTTTTGCTTACTAATCATTGATCATTCCCTGCGCTAAAGAAGTTAAAAAATATTCGTAATAATCAGTATTATACACTTTTAACCCCTCTTTCGTATGATTGGCCACTATTTTTGGCGCTTGGCTGGAATTATCAAAAAGAGACCAATTATCAGCCAAATTTTTGTAAACGTGCCAGAAGTTGCCGCGGGCTCTTTTATATCTTCTGCGAATTGTCTCTTCAGGAATATCGTGCCCGCCCGTTTCCACTCGATATTTTACTCGAGAGACAGATAAATCATCTGAAGTTAAATCCAGAAAAAAAACATAAATTTTATACCCGGCATTTTTAAGCTCATCAATCAAAGTTAACCATTTTCTTCCGGCCAACGTAGTTTCAAAACCAAACGATTCCTCGTTTTTCTTATACTCAGCAATAAGTTCCAACATCAATCGCCCTGACTTAATATTCATGGCAGAATAATCAAAAGGGGAAAGACCAACTGCAATATCATCGGCATTCACAAAGTTTTTTACATTGACATATTTTGGAAGAAACTGCTTTACAAAAGTGGTTTTTCCAGAACCATTGGGCCCGCCGACTATATAAACCTCTCTGCTTCCATTCACACAGTAATTATACCCTATTTTTATTGATCAAAAAATCAGAATAATCTGGAACATATAAAGAATTGATTGGGAAGGTTATTTACTTCGCCTTAAACAGCGCCACTTGCTCTTCCAGTCTATCCGCTGCGGCTTTCACAAAACCGGCAAACAGAGGATGCGGACGAGTCGGCCGCGATTTAAATTCCGGATGATACTGCGTCGCTAAAAACCAGGGGTGCGTTGGTAATTCTACAACTTCCACCAAATTCATCTCCGGATTAATTCCAGAGAGAACTAACCCTGCCCCAGTAATCTCTTGAGTATAAGCGTTATTAAATTCATAGCGGTGGCGATGACGCTCTTCAATTTTATCGACTTTGTAAAGTTTATGAAGCAGCGTATCCTTTTTGATCTTACAAGCGTAAGCCCCCAGCCTCATTGTCCCACCCTTATCAGAGATTTTTTTCTGCTCTTCCATAATATCAATCACCGGATATTTGGTTTGTGGATCAAACTCCGCCGAATGGGCCCCTTTCATCTTACAAACATTGCGGGCAAACTCGATAACCGCGCATTGCATCCCCAAACATAAACCTAAAAACGGAATATTATTTTCCCGCGCGTAGCGGATTGCCCGAATCTTCCCCTCAATTCCCCGGGCGCCAAAGCCCCCGGGAATAACCAGACCGTTAACATCTCGAAAAATAGGCTCTAAATCTTCTATCGACTCTAATTCTTCGGCATTAATAAATTTTAATGCTACTTTAGTATTATGCAAAACCCCTCCATGTTTTAACGCTTCCACAATGCTAATGTAGGAATCTTCCAGGGCCGTATATTTACCAACAATGGCAATTGTCACTTTCTTATCCGGATTCTTCATCTTCTGGACCATTTCCGCCCACTCAGACAGTTCCCCCTTCTTAACCGGCAGGGCTAAATATTTCAGCACGATATCATCGAGCCCTTGGCGTTCTAGCACAAGAGGGACATCATAAAGGAAAGGCACATCGGCCAAACCGACCACGGCCTCTTTATCAACATCACAAAAGAGGGAAATTTTTTCTTTCAATTCCAGGCTGACCGGATCACGCGAGCGGCAAATAATAATATCTGGTTGGATCCCAATTTCGCGTAATTTCATCACACTGTGCTGGGTCGGCTTGGTTTTAAATTCATGTGTCGTATCCAAAAAAGGAATTAGTGTCACATGAAGATTAATACAATTATCACGACCAACTTCTTTGCGGAATTGACGGATCGCTTCTAGAAACGGCAAGCTTTCAATATCGCCGACGGTCCCCCCAATCTCACAAATGATAACATCAAATTTATTAGTTTTAGAAACCGCTCTGATACGATCTTTTATTTCGTTAGTAATATGTGGCACAACTTGAATCGTGCCGCCTAAATAATCACCACGTCGCTCACGGGTAATGACTTCCCAATAGACAATCCCGGTAGTAACGTTATTTGACCGCCCCATGTTCACGTCAATAAAACGCTCGTAATGGCCTAAATCCAGATCCGTTTCCGCTCCATCTTCGGTCACAAAAACTTCTCCGTGTTGATAAGGGTTCATTGTTCCAGGATCAACATTAAGATAGGGATCAAGCTTTTGGATCGTCACACTAATCCCGCGCGCCTTTAATAAGCGGCCCAGTGAAGCGGCCGTAATCCCTTTACCTAAAGAGCTGACTACTCCACCAGTTATAAAAATATATTTCGCCGTCATCCACCAACTCCTTCCTCACTGGCTGTGTGCTCTAATTTGACAATCCTGACCCTGGTGATGCGGCGCCGATGGATCCGTTCTACGCTTAATAAAAGTTTCTCCAGCCGAATGTTTTGTCCAACCGACGGAGCTTTGCCAAGCTGCGCGAACACAAAACCGCCCAGCGTATCAACTGCCTGCTCTTCAACCGGCAAAGCAATCTGCAAACGCTCATTAACATCGCTCAAGGACATTCGTCCATCGACGATAAAAATATTCGGCTCTATCTTTTCAATCATTTTTTCTTCCCGTTCAAATTCATCATGAATCTCTCCGATAATCTCTTCAATCAGGTCTTCCATAGTCACCAGCCCGGCAGAGACGCCATACTCATCAACAATAACCGCCATATGGGTGCGAGCAACCTGCATCTCATGTAAAAGTTCAGAAACTTTTTTGGTTTCAGGAACAAAAATTGCCGGACGCATAATGTCTTTGAGGCTTGTTTCCGGCGCAGATTTCAAGACATCTTTTGCATAAATCACGCCAATAATATTGTCGAGGTTGCTCTCATAGATTGGCAGGCGCGAATGCCCCGATTCAATAATTAAATTTTTTGCCTCATCCAAATTATTATCTGATGAGATGGCCGCGATATCAGGTCGCGGAGTCATCACTTCCCTGGCAATGGTATCGCCAAACTCAAAAATAGAGGTGATCATCTGGCGCTCTTCCTCTTCAATCACCCCTTCTTTCTCGCCAGCCGCCAGGATCAGGCGAATTTCTTCTTCGGTGATAAACGGTCCATGTTCCGGCGCCTGTCCGCCAAAGAGATAGATAAAAGGACGGATAAAAAAACCGATAGTGTAAGCAACCGGCCGGATGATAATTTCTAAGACTAAAATAACCGGCGCCACAGAAAGAGAAACCTTTTCGGCCCGATGGAGGGCAATAGTTTTCGGGATAATCTCGCCAAACGCCAGGATTAAAAGGGTCATTATCCCTGTAGCAATACCGACAGCCAGACCAATACGCTGCCAGCCGTGCTGTTCACAGAATTGAATGACCAGCGCTGTCGCCAGCGCCGAAGCAGTGATATTGGCGACATTATTGCCGATCAGGATCGTCGAGAGCATTTCAGCCGGCTTGGCTTTAATCTCGCTTAAAATCTTCGCCCCCCGCACCTTTTGTTCAATGAGGCGGTTGACGCGCAGCCGCGACAGACTAACAATCGCCGTCTCTGACAGCGAAAAGAAAGCTGATAAAGCAATGAGAATCGCTAATAAAATTAATCCGGTTGCCATTTTAAATTATCCTCGGCCAAAAAATTACCCCCCCAACGACGATCGCCCCCGCCGCCGCCAGCAAGACCGCCGCCGCTGACAGATTTTTTACCAATCCCGCCTGCTCATGCTGGTCAGGCGAAACCAGGTCGACCAGGACCTCGAGCGCCGTGTTAAATATCTCCGCCACCACCACTCCAAAAATCGTCAGAACCAGAATAGCCAGTTCCAGGCGGTTAAGTTTTAAGCAGACCGCTGCGACTAAGACAATTCCCCCGATACTAAGATGGATCCAAATATTGCGCTGGGTTTGCAGCGCATGTTTGACCCCAACCTGGGCATATTTAAAACTTTTGATAAATTTTTTCGGCATGGCGCATTTTTACTCCATGATCGTAACCTAATAAATGCAGAACCCCATGTATGACCAAACGTTTCACTTCTGTTTTGTAACTTACCCCATACTTTTTGGCATTACGTTTTGTCGTTTCGGTCGAAATCACCAGGTCGCCAAGAATGCCATCTTCGTCCATCAAAAAAGACAAGACATCGGTCGGCTTATCTTTTTTGCGAAAGCGCCGGTTCAACCCTCTCATTTCCTCATCAGAAACAAAAGACAGATTTATTGTACCTTTTCCCTTTTCTCTGGTCAAAATATTTTTCATCAAACGATCAAACAATTTTTATCTCCGCGCCCAAAGCCATTAATTTTTTTTGTAAATTCTCATAGCCCCGCTCAACATGATGGTCACGGTCCTCAATTTGCGTTTCTCCCTTGGCCGCCAAGCCGGCAATGATCAAGGCCGCTCCCGCCCGTAAATCAGAGACCTTGACCGGCGCGCTGGACAGGAAGGGCACTCCGGTTATAATAGCACTTTGGCCTTCCAGCTTAATGTCTGCTCCCATCCGCTTCAATTCATTGACAAAAATAAATCGGTTTTCAAAGACTGTTTCCGTCACGACCGAGGTCCCCTGAGCCAGCGCCAGTAAAGCGCAAAATTGCTGTTGCATGTCAGTCGGAAACCCAGGATAAGGGAGTGTCTTAACATCCGTTGCTTTAATCCCATTGCGGACAGAAATTGTCAGCCAATCCGACCCAATATCGATGAGCAAGCCGGCCTCTTTTAATTTAACAATTGTCGCCTCAAGATGATCGGGGATAATATTCTTGAGCAATAAATTGCCCCCCGTAGCTGCAGCTACCACCATAAAAGTTCCCGCTTCAATCCGGTCAGGGATAATACGATATTCAACCGGATTGAGAGAGCGCACCCCTTGAATATGAACCTCTTCCGTCCCGGCCCCGGTGATTTTGGCTCCTGCCCGATTTAAGAACCCAGCCAGGTCACTGACTTCCGGCTCACGGGCGGCATTTTCAATGATTGTCTCGCCTTCTGCCAAGGTTGCCGCCATCATCACCGTTTCCGTTGCTCCAACTGAAGGAAAATCAATATAGACTTTTGTGCCAATTAATTTTCTGGCGCTGACAATGACAAAACCATGTTCCATTTCTACCCTGGCGCCCAAAGCCTCCAAACCTTTAAGATGCAAATTCACCGGACGTGAACCAATCGCACAACCACCGGGCAGCGGCACTTTGGCCAAACCTTTGCGGGCCAGGATGGGGCCAATAATAAAAAACGAAGCCCGCATCTTGGTCACCAGTTCGTAGGGAGCGACATGGCGGACATCTTCGTTCCATATCTCCACCGTGTTGGGCTGAGAGGCGGAATATTCTGCTCGCAAACCCAATGCCCGCAACACCCTAAGCATCGTTTTGACGTCGAGTAAATTAGGGGTATTACGGATAACAGTTTTTCCCGGCAGAAGAATCGCTGCTGCTAAAATTGCCAGCGCAGAATTTTTTGCTCCCGAGATTTTCACTTCACCATTCAAGGGCTGGCCACCGACCACAACAATTTTCCTCACTGTTTCACCGTTTTTCTGGCCACAAATTCCGCCGGTTTACTGTTAGCCCGGCCAAAGCGATAAAGAATGACTCGAATAATCCGCTCGGCCGCCAGTCCATCTCCATAAGGATTGACCGCCTGCGACATCCTGTCATAGGCCGCCCTGTCAGTCAATAATTCATTGGCTTCAGAAAAAATCAATTTATCATCTGCGCCTACCAGTTTTACCGTCCCCGCCGTCACAGCCTCAGGACGTTCTGTCTTTTCCCTCATAACCAGGACTGGTTTACCCAGTGCCGGGGCCTCCTCCTGAACTCCTCCGGAATCTGTCAAAATAATGTAAGCTGCCTTCATCAAATGGACAAACGGTTCATAATCAAGAGGCTCCACCAGTTTTATATTTGCTACCTTGCCTAAAAGTTTTTTAATAACATCGCGCACTTGAGGATTGCGATGAACGGGTAAAACAATTTCGATTGAGGCAACGTGCACCTGTGCCAGTTGCAAAAGTGCGTGGCAGATATTTTCCAGCGGCGGGCCAAGATTTTCCCGGCGATGGCAGGTTACCAGCACCAATTTCCTGGTCGGGTCCAATTGTATCCCGGTTTTGGCCAAGTCATAATCCATCTCGGCAGTCATCAATAAAGCATCGATGACGCTATTCCCCGTCAGGAAAATTGTTTCCCGGGAAACTTTTTCGGCTACAAGATTATCCACCGACGTTTGGGTCGGGGCGAAATGGAGATCAGCCAGAGCCGTCAGCAATTTTCGATTAATTTCTTCGGGATATGGTTGCCACTTATCGAAAGTTCGCAAACCGGCCTCAACATGACCAATATGGACTTTTTGGTAGAACGCAGCTAACCCCGCCGCAAAGGCGGTTGAAGTATCGCCTTGCACCAGCAACATATCAGGTTTTTCCCGCTCAATTATTTTCGTCAAACCTGTTAACGTCCGGTTGACAATATCACTTAGCGTCTGGTTATCGCTCATAATTTCCAGATCATATTTTGGCTTGATAGCAAAAAGCCGCAGCACCTGGTCAAGCATTTGACGATGCTGGCCGGTCACTACAATTATCGGATTAAGATGATCGGGCTGTTTTTGGCAGGCCATAATTACCGGGACCATTTTGATCGCTTCCGGCCGGGTACCAAAGACAAACATTAGCTTCTTCTTCATAGCGCCATGACCAATGCGGCCAAACTTAAAATAAAACAGACAATGTAGATGGCAAAAACTGCTTCCCGCTGGTTAAAACCCGCCCGCAACAACATATGATGAATATGTTTATTATCAGCTTCAAAAGGATTTTTCCCTGCCTGCAAACGTCTAACGATAGCAAAGAGCGTGTCAAAGATCGGCACGCCTAAAACCAGGATGGGCACAAACAGCGCCACTACCAGTGTTGTTTTAAAAACCCCAACAATGGAAGCCACCGCCAGGACAAACCCCAAAAACATCGAGCCGGAATCGCCCAGAAAAATCTTCGCCGGGAAAAAATTATAACGGATGAAACCCAGCGCCGTTCCCGCCAGCGCCAACATTAAGATAGCGGCGCTCAACTGATGTGTTCTCACTGCTACAAAAAACAAGCTGAAGGCGGAGATGGCCGTCACCCCTGCCGCCAGGCCATCTAAACCATCAATTAAATTGATGGCATTGGTCAAGCCGACCACCCAAAACAAAGTCAGCGGAATAGCCAGAAAACCAATGGCTAAAATACCATTAAAAGGGTTGGAGACAAAAGAAATTTCCAGGCCAAAACCAATCAAGAGTATGGCGGCGGCAATTTGCCAAAAAAGTTTTGTCAGCGGCCGCAAGGGCCTGATATCATCCCAAATTCCCGCCAACACCAGCAATGTCCCCCCTAGTGTGATCCCCAGCCCAACTTTAGGGTTAAGATTAATGCCAAAAAATCCCGCCAAAAAATAGGCGCAGCTTATGGCAATGATAAAACCGGCCCAGATGGCCACCCCCCCCAGCCGCGGGATTGGGAAAGCGTGAATTTTACGGTCACCGGGGAGATCAACAGCATTGATCTTAACGGCAATTTTTTTGATTATGGGGGTGACAAAGTAGGTGATAAGAAAAGCCAGCAAAAACGTCAAGAAGTATATGACCATTACGGGATTTTATTTTATCATAGTTGAAAAACAAAATAAAGTGCTATAATATCTCCCATCATGATATCATAAAAGCAGCGTGGTGGTTGTAGCTCAGTTGGTTAGAGCATCAGATTGTGGATCTGAGGGTCGTGGGTTCAAATCCCATCAGCCACCCATTTTTTCCTGTGCGGCTAAATAGACGACATCATGTTCCCGCACTTTGTCCTTAACTTTTATCCCGATATCCTCGCCTTTTGTCGCTTGCGCTAAGCTTTCGTGTTCTATCTGGATCGAGTCAACCGGCTGGGTAAAATCTGTCGTGTGTCCCTTAATATGTACAATATCCCCAACCTTAAGCGGCGCAGTCAACTTTATTGCCGCCACAGACAGATGACCAAAAAAATGGTCGACTTTGCCTAGCTGCTTTTCTTTTGGCCTTTTAATCTTCAGCGCCTTTTGCCCTTTCAACGCCTTATGGGTCTTTACGGGCCTTTTTTTCTTCACAACTTTTCCCGATTTCTTTTTGATTACAATTTTTTTTGTTTTTTTAACGTTTTTAACTTTTTTTACCATGTTTATCACCCCTCGTTTTGGCTATTTTAACACTTATCAAAATAATTTTGCAACCCGATTCGTTAAGTTCTTGGGGCTAGAATTATTATCAATCACTACGTCAGCTAAATCCAAATATTTTTTTTGTCCCGGTTGCGCTTTTATGCGCTGCCAGGCTTTCTTTTTTTTCACTCCTTTTTTCAATAGCCGCCGCAAGCGATTAGCTAAAGTCGCTCTCACCAGCCAAACCTCACTGACATCATCCAGCAAACCAATTTCTTGGAGCAGCGCTGCATTGACGACAATGAGGGAAGCGGCGGGAGCCTCTTCTTTTGATTTTTTAATCAGCTCCAGGATCGCTGTTTTCAGATAAGGATGCGCGATTGCATTAAGCCTCTGCCGCTTAACAGGATCGGCAAAAACGATATCGGCCAATTTCCTGCGGTTGATTATTCCGCCACGCTCAAGGATGCGAGAGCCAAAAGCCGCCACAAGTTTTTGCCAAACCATTGATTGAGGAATATAAATGGCATGGGCTATCTTATCAGCGTCAATGACAATTGCCCCGCGACGCTGTAAAATTTTAGCGACAGTATCTTTACCGGCGGCAATTGGTCCAGTCAACCCTATGATTTTAACCGCAGACATAATTGTAAGTGTTTATTATATCACCGAAATTCTACCTTGACAAAAAACTAGAGAATAAAATACAATGCCCTTAATGAAGTCTAGCGCTGTCGGGGTTCTGTTTTTTGCCGCTTTATTTTTACTAAGCACCAGTAGCGCTGCCGCTGTCATCACTGGCTCTGATTTTCCTTACGGCCGTTTCCAATTACGCACCCCGCCCCAGGAAAACCCTTTCCCCGGACTGGGGAGTTATTATGCGACATTATCCGACGGGATCTCAACTGTCATGTGGAATCCGGCTTCCCTGGGAAAACTTAAAACTGCCCAACTGAATTTTGCCGCCTTTAATGAGCTTGCCCCTGGTGCTTTTTCCTATAAATATCAGACAAAAGATACCCAGCAAAGCCTTGGCTCTTCGAATAACATGAGTATCGGACTTTATGTCACCCCGGATATTAATGTGACTAACGCCGCCACGCGGGAACATACCGCCCATGCCAGTTATCGGACACAAAGCAGCGGGCTTAATTTTCGGCAAGGGTTGAGGATCAACGACTGGTTGAGCCTCGGCGCGATTGAAAGAGGCGACAGCGGCGCGGCCATTGATCTGTCAGGCTCTTCAACTATCGTCAGTAAATTCACGACTAATTTTCTCAACTCTTCAATAAGCTTCGGCAGTCGTTTAACGGTTACTGTCGATAATTCTGGTTTTGCCAGCATTCTCGTGACGCCGGAAGCCGGTCTGACTTACACCAGCAATTTAACAGAAAAGATTTGGCGCGGTTTCACTCAACAAAATTCCACCGTCCCTTTTACTTCACTGCTTGAAGCCCGAAACGACGTTTCTTTGAGCGCGCCGTACACATTAGCCGGAGCGGCAAATTACGGTAAATTCTGCTTCGGCGCCGCTTTTACCCCAATTACGGCCAGCGCCAACATTAATAATAATGTAAAAATTATAATTAATGAGGGGACCAAAGATATGTTTTTATACCTTCCTAACATTGATCCTAATGACGAACAGAGCTTTCTTAATTGGGTCGATAATCCTAATCAATATGCTACGGAACTTGGCTATCGCAAAAATACTGTCAGAGTTCCGGCCGGAGAGACCATTGCTGAAGCAAGATACAAGGGCTTTTACCAGGCCAGCACGGCGCGTCTCGATCTTGGCGGCACTTATGACTTTGGCGAGGCTATGACTGTTGGTTTAGCGCTGGAGAATATTGGCGGCGCAGCCCTCGATTTTCGCGGCGCCGGCCGCGTGGCTTACGCTAATTCCCGCATCGGGACGCTGGAAGCGCCGTCTCTTGATCTCACCCAAACTTTTAACTGGTCGCCATTTAAAGAAACCTTCGTTCCGATCAGCGGTTCAGAAAATATGTCCCTGGAAGAACAGCTTAATGGCCCCCTGCCCAAACGAACACGTCTCGGATTTGTCCTCCATAAACCATTTTTGATCGCCATAGATTATGAAACGAATCAAACACCGATAAGATATAAATACAAAGATGAAACAACGCAATTAACCACAGTTGGTGAAATTAGCAATCTCAATTTTTTACGCGCCGGTTTAGAATCCAGTTTATTTGGGCTCCCTTGTCTCTTGCGCACAAATTTCATTTTTATGCTTAAGCCAACCTTAACGAATTTTCCGGCCGATATACAAAGTCAGGTTAACAGCTTATTTAAATATAAGGTCTTGCTGGCGCCAGTCGGTTTTGATCTGGGAACGGAGTTAAATTTGCAAGGGACTATTATTGGGGCTAGCGGTGGATATAACGCCACGTCGCTCCTCTCCCTGGCACAATTGGATTCCCTGAATGTCGACTTGGGAAAAATTTCATATTACAATATCTATGGCAGTCGCGGACCCTGGCGCGTAAGTTATCTGGCCGCTTTTGACGCCGGCTCGACCGGCCTGGCGTACGCCAATCGCGCCGATAAAAGCGCAAAAAATTTCGACCTATCTATTTTAAGATATGTGCAAACTTTGACTGTGGGGTATGCTTTTTAATGACAAATAATAAAATCCAATGCGTTTTGTCACTTATTATTTATTGTTCGATGGTTTCTACTTGTTTTGCCTCTCCCATTATTTCCAATGAAGAATTAGTCTCCGTCGCCGACAATCACATCGTCATTACCTGGCAGACAACCAATGAAGCGGCTAACTCCGGCGTCAAATGGGGTTATAGCTCTACGCCTGATAATATTTATGTAACAGATGAAGCCAGGACCATGGATCATTATCTGGTTTTAACCAACCTCTACCCAAACACTATTTACTATTACAAAGTTTTCAGCTATTCGGCGGCCGGGACGACCGAAAGTGTGCTGCATTCCGTGACCACGCTAGCGCGACCCAGCGGCAATTATCTTTTCAGTTTCGCCACCCTGACAGATCTTCATTATGCGCCCAATCGCGCCAGTACGACGAATGTCCGCGGCCGCCCCTATGCTTCCAGCGAAGCGCTTATCGACGCTCTGGTCAGCAACATTAATCAGCACTCTCCCGCCTTCACTATAATTAAAGGCGATATGATGGACGTCGGGGTTGACACTCCACTCATCCGGATTGCCCAATTGAAAAGCCGTCTTGATAATTTAACCGGCAGCGGCAGTACAAAATATTATCCTATCCCCGGCAATCATGATAAGGGGATAACTTATGATTCTGGCAATAATTGGGTAACCGGCAATCTGGGAGTGCTCTATCCCGCAAAGGCAGGACTACCGGCCGGCAATTCTACTTTCAATTATGGTTTTAATTATAGCGGTTATCGCTTCATTCTTCTTGATTCTTCCGTCAGCAACGGGACAACAGCTGAAGTTAATATTACTTCGTTGGAAGCGGAATTAACGATCGCCAGGACAGCGGGCCAAAAAGCTTTTATCTTTATGCACCATGAAACGAGTGAGGAATCGGATATCCCTATTGATTTTTTTCGTACGGTTTTAGACGAATCAAGCTGGGAAGAGAGTGACTGGAATAAAATTAGATTAATCAACAAAACCGCTTTCATGAGTTCGCTTGAGGCTTATAAATTAGCTAATGGCGAACCAGTTGCGGCGGGAGTATTTTCGGGACATATCCATGACAACCGCAAACGTGTTTTCAATAATATTCCCTATGTACGCACGGCTTCCGGCCTGCAATTTCCCACTGGTTTTAATATTTATAAAGTCTACAGCAACGGTTATATTCAGACTTTCTATAAGCTGCCTGGTTTTTCCGAAGAAATTGCCCGCGACCTTGTAACCGGCACCGCTGAAATTACCGCCGCCCGCGCCCAGCAATTTTATCTCGGCGGCGCTTCTAGCCGTAATTTCACTTTCACTTATACCACCAGCACCACCATCGCACCAACAATCGAATCACTTCAACCAGCCAGCGAGAGCAGCAGCGTTGCCTTAAACCAACCTATCATCATTACTTTTACTAAAACCATGAGTCGAGAAACAGCTGTCCAGAGCTGGTTAAATATTACAGCCAACAGCACGCCCCTAACTCTAACAAGTTCCGATTGGAGCTGGAATGCCGCCAGGACAATTTTAACGATCAATAAAACGTTGTCCGCCTCTACAAATTATATCGTCACGATCAGCGGCGGGGCCAGCGGCGCCGTTGCCGCTGACAACACCTATTTTAGTTCCGATTACAGTTTTAGTTTTGCCAGCGGCGCTGCACCATCGACAACAGCGCCATTGGCTGTTTTCCACAACATCAAAAATGAGCAGGGCTCCGTAACCGACGTTACCACTAACTCCAAACCAACATTAACCGGTGTAGCGACCGATGCCAGCGGCTCAACAATCACCGATGTTGAATGCCGCTATGCCAGCGGTAGTTTCAGCGCCTGGCTCCCGGCCACGCCTCTTGATGGCGCTTTTAATTCATCCCAGGAAGCTTTCTCCTTTACTGTAACCAGTGAAATTGTCCGAGGACAGCATGAAATCCAGGTCCGCTCAACTAACGCGGCCGGTCTTACCTCAACCGGATCTTCAACCGCTTATTCTTTTTGGGTCATCAGCAATAAACCAGAGCTCACATTGAAAGCTAATGGCACCAGCCTAATTAACGGCGACCCGCTTGATACCTCCCCTTCGCTGGAAATCTCTGTCATTACAGATGTCACTCTTGATCAACTTTGGCTAACCATTGATACCGATCGAATTAATCTCAAACCCGCCAGCCCCAGTTTTGTGAATACAATCTTTTATCGCCCCACTCTGGCCGCGGGGACGCATAACTTGAAAGTCGAGACTGTTGACATAACTGCCAGCGGTGTCAGCCGCGCTAGCACAAAGGAAGCTGTTAATTTATTGGTGCAGACTGCCGGCGATCCCAATCTTTTTGGCCCGCCCCTTAATTATCCCAATCCCTTTGATCCCTCATCTCAAAGCACAATCATCAGTTACACGTTATCGAAAGATTCTGATATTAACTTAAAAATTTTTGATTTAGGCGGAAATCTTTTGGTTAATCAAAGTTTCACATCAGGCCAGAGCGGCAGCAAAGCCGGTTACAACGAAATCACGTGGGATGGCAAGAGCAATGGGAACTTAGTCGGCAACGGTCTTTACCTCTATCTGCTCATTAGCGACGGCAAAGTCCTGCAGAACGGGACCGGGAAGATTACGGTGTTCAAACTATGAGAACAAAAAGGCCCGTAATGGCCCATAGTGGTCAAAACGGCAAAGGACGAAAATGGCTAAAACGAGAAAAAGGTAAAAGTCTTTTTAGCCTTTATTGCCTTTTGCCCTTTATCGCTTTATGGGCCTTTATGGGCCCTTCATTTTTTGTCAGCGTTTCATTCGCTAGCGACGGTTATTCCTTCGACCCTTCCAGCCGGCCTTTTTCCGCCCGGCAATTAGGCCTGGGTGGTGTGGGAGTAGCGTTTGCCAACGATGCCAATAGCCTTTTCACCAATACAGCTAGCCTGGCCAATATAAAGTTCCCTCAATTAGTCGGTTCTTCCCGTAAAATCTTATTGGAAGCTTCCCAATATACCCAGGCAGCCGTGGCTGTGCCGACAGAATGGGGAATATTTGGTTTAGGCTATACCGGACTTAACGCCAGCGGTTCACTGCCCACCACGCGCGACCCCGCCAACGGTCGAATTATCATCGATGCCAGCCGTGAAGCAATTGGCAATGGAAACAATGTCTTGTCTTTCAGCTACGCGAAGAAAATCAGGCCAAACCTGGCTTGGGGCGCCAGTTATAAAATATTCAACCAATCATTAAGCGGCGGTTTTGTCAGCCAGGCTAATGCCGCCGGACTCGACCTTTCAGCTGTTTATAAACCTTTCAACTGGTTAACCGCCAGCATGAATTTACAAAATTTGCTGGAAGGCAGCCTGCAGTGGTCCGGCAGCGGCAGCGGCGATAAAATCGGCGGCTTTTACAGTATTAGCTGTCAGGTAAATTTATTAGGCGGCAGTTGGGAGGCCATACGACCCAATAAGCAAAAATTAGATGTCGGGATAGATATTAATCTCCCCCACAACCGCCTCTCTTCCTCCCCAACTTACGGCTTGGGCCTGGAATATTTTCCTCTGCCGAAGTTAGCTCTGCGAACTGGATTTAATGCAAATGGTCTGACCTGGGGACTGGGATTGACCAGCAGTGGTTTCCGTTTTGATTACGCTTTTCTGCAGCAGGCTGACATCCCCGGCGATTCCCCGCATTATTTTTCCCTAGCCTATGTCGGAGAGTTGATCACCAATGTTTACTATAAGCTTAAAAAGAAAATTGCCGGCATCGTGTTATTACAACCTAAAGAGCGCTTTATTACCGACCAGCCGGAGATAAAAATCAATTTTCAGGCCAAGGAAAAACGTATTGTTGAAGAAAAAACTGTTTGGACAGTTTCGGCTTTGTCGGAAACTTTCGAGACGAAAGAATTGACCGAGGAAGCAAACTTACCTTTGGTTTATTTGAATGGCTTCAAATTTGACCAAACGGGGACGATCGAGACAGCGGTGCCGCTGCAGTTCGGCCGCAATGTCCTGGAATTAGTCGCCTTTAGCACGCCGGAAACAGTCAGCGGCCGCCTCACGGCAGAAGTCTCCAGCGCTTCCACTGAAGTAAAAGTCTTACGCATCAAGCCCTTCAGCGACACGCCGTTAACCCATTGGGCGCTGGAACCGATCGCCCTTAATGTGACGCTTGGCCTGGTGACCGGCTATCCCGACGAAAGTTTTAAACCGGAAAAGGGAATCTCCAGAGCGGAGCTGGTGGCTTTATTGGTCAGAACTCTGCCTCCCCCGCAATCTGAAGAAGCGGCCGCGGCCGGGAAATTTAAAGATGTCCCGGCAAACCATTGGGCGGCAGAATTCATAATCACCGGTGTTGACAAAGGTTTTGTCACCGGTTATCCTGGTAATTTATTTAAGCCTAATAAAATCCTTTCTCGCGCTGAAGGGGTAACAATCATGACCCGTTATGCCAGTTTAGCGGGGGAAACTATTTTGCCGGCGCCTTTCGCTGATTTGCCGGAAAATTTTTGGGCCAATAAATTTATTGCGGCGGCAAAAAGCGGCGGCTTGCTTCAATATTTAGAGGGGAAGAATTTCGCTCCGGCGGCTGATTTTAGCCGGGCGGAAGCCTGTGAAATCCTTTATCGCACGCCGGAGATCCGCGATCGCGTTGAACGTTTCTGGGAGACTGGCATTATCGGTGAAGCCCCGCCGCCAAGTTTCACGACAACACAGGAAATCATTCCTCTTTCTCCGCCGCCAGCGAAAAGCCCCACCCGTTGGTTTTAATCGTAATCGCCCCGTGCTGATCGGTGCGGAGATAATTAACGCCGGCAGAGATTAACCGGTCCAAGGCGCTTTTATGAGGATGATGGTATTTATTATGTCGGCCGCAGGAGATCAAACCAAGTTTTGGTTTAACCGCCTCGAGAAAATCAGTTGAAGAAGCTGTCGCGCTCCCATGATGACCAATTTTTAATACATCAGCTCGTAAACTGCCAGGACCAAACATCCCCAGTAGTTCTCTTTCTTCCTCAATCTCCTCATCACCAACGAAAAGCATCCGGAAGCGGCGGAAAGCCAGACGAAAAACAATCGAAGCATTATTAACATTATCTTCTCCCATAACCAGATTGTCTGCCGATGGCGCCAGGACTAAACCCAATGTTTCCTGATCAAAATTAATCCGCTCGCCCGCTCGCGCTAAATAATATTTAATTTGGTTCACCGCGATCAATTGGCGAAATCTTTGGTAGGCCAAAGAATCATAAATCAAGCCGGGTTCCATAACCGCTTTAATTTTAATTTTTCCGATTAATTCTAAAAGGCCGCTCAGGTGATCGTCATGCGGGTGGGTTAAAATGACCAGATCTAGCTGGCTGATTCCCTGACGCCGTAAATAAGGTAAAACAACTTTTTTCCCCAGCCCCTTACCCCCGCCATCAATTAAAATATTTTTACCATTAATTGTTTTAACAAATATTGAGTCCCCCTGCCCAACATCGAGCATGGTGATGGTTAACTGTCGAGCGTTAAAAGTCGCAGCTGAATGCCAGACAAATATGGCCACTACGGCCAAAGCCATGATTATCTTTGAGTACCTCTTAATTATCACCTTATTGCGCAGCCAGGCGACAAATAAAATTAAAGCGAGATAATAACCAATCAACAATGGTAAACTTGGCGTCGGTAAAAATATTACGGCCAGAGGACAGTTGGCCAAAGTTATTACCATTTTATCAGCCAGGAACAAAAGAATAAGATTCGCATTGGCCAGGACCGCCGCCAGCGGCAGATAAATTAATCCAATCAAGGTAGCGGCTCCGCCCAGGATAGTCAGGAGATCAATCCACGGCAGTAAAAATAAATTTGTGACGCTGCCAATGATCGAGACCTGGTTAAAATGAAAAAGCGTAATTGGCGTCGTCGCCAATGTCGGGGCTAAAGCCACCGCCAAAATAGTCGTCGTGAAATGGGGGATTTTTGGCCAGAGGTCATTGATTTTTTGGCTGATGGCCGGCGCAATGTAAAAGAGCGACCAGGTAGCCGCAAAAGTGAGCTGGAAACCGATATCAAACAGAAAATGCGGCTGCCAGAGCAGGAGGACAAAGACGGAAATAGCTAATGAAACATAAGCCTCTCCTTCACGCTCAAACAACCAAGCCAGCAGCATAATTTCCGACATAACCAGCGCCCGCAGAACTGACGCGCCCCACCCCACCATCAAAGCATAAATTATGTTGACCAGGCTAATGATCAAAGCGCCCGGCCAAAGCGGCAAAGTTAAACTCTTAATAAAAAACATCCCAACATTGCTTAGTAAACTGATTTGCATGCCGGAGGCCACCAGCAAATGCGCGACTCCCGCTTGTTTATAGGTCTCTTTGACGGAACTCGCCAGCTGCGCCGCTTGCGAACCAAAGACAATACTGTTTGACAGGGCGGCATAATACTCTGGCAGAGTTTGTCGATTGATCGCTGCCAGTCGGGCGATTAAATCGAGACTAAAACGGACAAGAGGATTGCCGCCGTCGGAAGAAACAACGGTCACCGCCCCGTTGTTTGCTCTCATCTGGCAGGATATCCCCCGGCTCTTCAAATAATCAGCAAAAGTCGATAAACCGGGATTGGACAAGAAATCGAGATCAAGGAGAGGGCCGGTGACAACAACTTTATCGCCATAGGCAATTTTTTCCGCCGGCGCATTGATTAATACCAGGCCAGCCGCTGACTGATGATTGACAGCGGTAACCCGGACAATAAAATTTATCCGATCGGACTGGATCCCGGGCGGCTCACACACCCAGCCATGCAATTCAACAAAAGCCGGCTTCGGCAGAGCGGCGATATCATTATTTAATGGCCCGAGCATCCGAATCTGATAATTTATAAAACCGAGAAGAAATAAAATCGTTAAAAGCATTAAGCCGCGATGAGACTTGATGAAACTTGCCGCAATTAAAGCAAATATAAATAATACCAGCAGACAGAGAAAATAAATATTGACTGGTAAAAGATAAGCAACGGCAATACCGATAACATAAGCGGTAATCAAGGGGATCACAAAGTAATCTGCCCCTTCATCTTCTCGAACTTCCCCTTGCCAATCCCTTTCACTTTCATCAGATCTTCAACTTTGGTGAATGGGCCATGAGTCCCGCGATACTCGATAATTTTTTTCGCGGTGGCCGGACCAATCCCCTTGACTTGGCGCAAGCTCGCTGCGGTCGCGGTGTTTAAACTAACTGGTCCTGAGTTAGCTTGAGGATGGCTTTTGGTTTGCGTCGATGGTTGATCGGCAGAGACAGGAGAAGGAAAAACTTTTTCCGGGACAATAATTTTTTGGCCGTCCTTTACTTTTTCGGCTAAATTTATGTTGTGCAAATCGGCTGTCGGCCGCGCCCCGCCCGCTAATTTAAGGACATCAAGGATGCGATCGTCAGGCGCCAGACGATAGACGCCAGCGCGCCTTACCGCTCCGGAAATATGGACTAAAATCTTGGCTGGTTCTTCCTGGGCGACGGGCAGATGATCAGTGATTGGCGCTGGAGCTAGAATTTCATTGGCAGTTTGGGGAGCCAAATGACGAAAAAGCAGGACCAACAGACCAGCAGTGATTATCAAAATTAAACCGAGAATAATTAATAGTTGTTTACGATTGGCGGCTAACTCATCCAACATACCCGGCTTGTAGCAATTTTATTGCCAGAGAAAGAAAATGGCCCGTAATGGCAAAAAAGGCAAAGGGCTTAAAAGGTTGAAAAGTTAAAAAGGGCGGAAGCCTTTTTAGCCTTTCCACCCCTTTGCCCTTTAACTCTTTATGGGCCTTTACGGGCCTTTTCCCTAAATCTTACGGTAAAGGGTAAGAATATCCTGCACATATCCGGCAGTTTTAGCGCTGTAGCCTTTTTTGCGTTCAATCCCGTTGGGACCTTCAAGATAACCGGCCAAGGCGAACATTACCGGATCGCTGTAATCTTTGAATTTATCCAGCAAATATTTCATATAACGGACAGTGCCTTTAGTATTATCATCAATATCAAAAGGATCGGTGACCCCAGTAGTCTTACAAGTTGCGGGCAAGAGCTGTCCCAAACCAACCGCCCCGCTGGAAGAGAGCGCCCGCGGATTGAATCCCGATTCGCGGCGCATTAACGCTGTCACCAGTTTAGGATTAACGCCATTGGCCCGGCTGTGCTTTATTATCGCGTCGGTCACTTCAGCGGCCTGTGCTGGTTGGCGGAAACGAAGGATAAATTGGAGAATATCATGGCGGATCTTATCATCAACAATTTCAACTTTTGGTTCAATGCTGGAGACAGTAGTCGGCCTGATAATGCCATCAGAAGAAATTGAGCTGATCGGCGGAAATGTCGTCGTCGAAGTCTGGTGACTGCCGCCGAGGCTGGAAAAAATCACAAAGACAAATAAAAGGGCTACTCCCGCGGCAGTTGGGTCCATCTCCCACCTACTTAGTGAATTTTAGCTTCGTCTTCAGCCGTTACGGCTTTACGGGAAAGGTTGAGGCGCCCCATATCGTCGACTTCAACCAGCTTAACGACAATTTCATCGCCAACGGAGAGCTCATCCTCAACTTTAGCAATACGGCGCTGGGAAATTTGTGAAATATGGACCAACCCTTCTTTGCCGGGAACTATTTCAACAAAAGCGCCAAAAGGCAGGATACGCGTCACTTTGCCGCGGAAAACATTGCCGACTTCCGGCTCAAACGTAATGTCCTCAATCATCCTGCGCGCCTGCCTCGCCCCTTCCTGGTCGCTGGAAGTGATCAAAACCCGGCCATCGTCTTCAATATCAATTTGGGCTTTGGTCTCTTCCACAATTTTCTTGATCATCTTGCCGCCCGGACCGATGACCATGCCGATCTTTTCTGGATCAATCTGGATAACCGTCACTCGCGGCGCAAAAGGAGATAGCTCCGTACGCGGCGCCGCGATCGCCGCGATCATTTTCTGCAAAATGCTCAAGCGGGCAATTTTTGCTTTTTCTAAAATCTTTTCAATCAGGTCCAAAGCTAAGCCATCTGTCTTCACGTCAACCTGAATAGCGGTAATCCCGCTGTCCGTCCCAGCGACTTTAAAGTCCATATCGCCGAGAAAATCTTCCAGCCCCTGGATATCCGTCAGTAAAATTTCTTTTTTATCAGATTGGACCAGGCCAATGGAGATGCCAGCCACTGGTTTGCTGATCTTTACTCCGGCATCCATCAACGCCAGCGTGCTGGCGCAGGTCGAAGCCATCGAAGTCGAACCATTGGAAGCTAAGACCTCGGAAACCAGACGGATCGCATAGGGGAATTTGTCGTCGCCTGGGATAACAGGAACCAGGGCTTTTTCCGCCAAAGCTCCGTGGCCGATTTCCCGCCGGCCCGGTCCTCTCATCGGACGGACCTCACCGACAGAGAACGCCGGAAAATTATAATGGTGCATGTAGCGCTTGCCTTCTTCAGGACTAATGCCATCTAACTTCTGGCTTTCACCCAAACCGCCCAGCGTCGCCACGGTCAAAACCTGGGTCTGCCCGCGCGAAAAGAGCGCCGACCCATGGACGCGCGGTAAAATATTAACTTCGCAATTAATTTCGCGGATCTCTTCAAAAGAGCGCCCATCAGGACGTTTGCCTTCTTCCAAAATCAGGCGGCGGACGAATTCTTTTTCAATTGCGGCCATAACATAATTAATATCAGCAGGGGAATCGACCAAAGCTTTTTTAAGTTCTTCATCACAGCCATCTCTGATTAAAACCTTAATTTCTTCTTTGAGCCGCGCGATCTCATCAATGCGCTTTTCTTCTTCAGCTAAATAAACCGCCTTCTTCAACCGATCAGCGGCATGATCATTGATGAATTTTTCCAAACGTTCATTCGGTTTATGCAGTTTCACTGCTACCCGGGGCTTACCAGCCACTTTGATTAATTCCTGCTGTAATTTAATGATCTCTCTGATCCGTTTGTGGGCTTCAGCCAGAGCATTAAGGATATCGGCTTCTGATACCTGGTTCGAGCCGCATTCTATCATTAGTATTTTTTCTATCGTCCCGGCAGCGACAAGATCCATCGTCGCCGCAGCCATTTCTGAAGTTGGCGGGTCAACGACAAATTTGCCAGCGATCTTGGCCACACGGGCGGCCGCCACCGGCCCCTTAAAAGGGATGCCGGAAATTGCTAGGGCGGCCGAGGCGCCGATAATCGCTAAAATGTCGGGAGGATTTTCCTGGTCAACAGACAATGGCGTGATGACAATCTGCACATCATTAAGGAAACCTTTGGGAAATAAAGGCCTAATCGGCCGGTCAATGCGTCGGGCGGTCAGGATTGCCGCTTCGGTCGCCTTCCCTTCACGTTTAAAAAATCCACCAGGAATCCGACCAACCGAATAAAGTTTTTCTTCAAAATCAACCAGAAGAGGGAAAAAATCGATCCCCGGACGCGGCGTTTCCGCCATGACGGCCGTGGCCAGAACCATCGTATCACCCAGGCGGACGATAACGGAACCATCAGCTTCTTTGGCTAAACGGCCGGTCTCCATAGAAAGAATCTTGCCGGATCCAAGATCTAATTCAACTTTTTTGATCATCTAATCCCTAATCCAGACAAGAGGTTGGTATAGCGGAGGCTATCCTCTCTTTGAAGATAGATCAATAATTTTTTGCGCTGGCTGACCAATAACAGCAGGCCGCGGCGGCTATGATTATCCTTATTGTTTTTTTTCAAATGCTCAACCAATTGGTTGATTCGTTCCGTCAAAAGCGCCACCTGAACTTCCGGAGAACCGGTATCGCCTTTTGACCGTGAATATTTTTTAATTACCTCGTTTTTAATTTCTTTTTTTAATACCATGATTGTTTGATTATAACATAGCCGATAATAACTTACAACAATTTTACTCTGTTTATGTCCCGACTAATCTGTTTTTTTAATTGGGCGGCATCAGCAAATTGTTTTTCCGCGCGCAATCTTTTAAAAAGCGCAACAGTGATCTTTTTTCCTCTCAAGCTGCCGTGGAAATCAAGCAGGTGCGCTTCCACCAGCGTCTGGCCGGCGCCAAAAGTCGGTCGGCGGCCGATATTGACAGCGCATTTTTTATCTCCCGCCAATCCAGCATAAACGCCAGGCGCCGGAAGCAATTTATCAGGAGAAATCCGCATATTAGCCGTCGGAAAACCCAGTTTTGTCCCCCGCCCCGCCCCGCGCACGACTTTACCGCTCAACTGGTAAGGATGCCCCAGAAGTTTAATCGCTTGAGTAAAGCCGCCTTGACTGATTAATTGCCGAATAACGCTCGACTTAACGGGATAATGGCCAACTTTTACGGCGGGGACAACATGAACTTGAAAACCATATTTTTGGCCAAGATGCTTCAAGCTGGCGACATCCCCGCCCCGCGCTTGGCCAAAAGCAAAATCGAACCCGACAAAGACTTGACGCACCCCCAGGCGATCGACCAGGCAGCGCTTGACAAAAGCGGCCGCGGAGAGACGACGCAAATGCCGACTAAATTTCATTACGACGACTTTAGCCACGCCCAATTGACAGAGAAGAATTTTTCGCTCTTTGATATCTGTTAAGAGCTTAAGCCCCCGCTCCGGGGCGATAACTTGCTGCGGATGAGGAGCAAAAGTCATGGCTAAACAAATTGTTTTTAATTTTTTTGCGCTGGTGATCGCTTCATTGATCACTTTCTGATGGCCAAGATGGACGCCATCAAACGTCCCCAACGCAACAATACTCATTGCACAAAAACGCTTTTCACCCAGAACGTCACTGACTGGATATAATAAGCTCCGGGTCCAAACAATAATTGAGAGAGAATTAACGTGCCAAAAACCCGTCCCATGACAATATAGAACACTACAGTGCGGACATCGGCTTCTCTTCTTTGGCCGCGCGCCGCCTGGTCCGTAATATGGGCCGCAATTGGATCAACCATTAAAGTAAAAAGAATCGTCGCCAGGCCGTTGACAATACCAGAAAGCTGGGTCGCGGTGGTGCGAAATTCCGGGACCAAAGCTCCCGCCATGAGGGAACAGAGAACGCCGATTGCGTAAATTGAGACCATGAACAAATTTAGCCAGAGGAAAAGAATCGGTATTCCTTTAAGGGAAATCCCTTTAAATGAATCTAACGTCGGCAGGCGGAAGCTGACAGCAATTTTGGCCAGATTTTTCGGCTTTAAGCCGTAGAAGATCAGGCCGGGGACATGACCAATTTGGTCAAAGCGTTTGATAGCTTTGGTAAAGATCGCGACGGCAAAAGGAACCAGCAACGCCCCGATCAAATTACCAACAAAAGCCGCCAGGATAATGAAACGGAAATTAAGCCAAAGGATAGAGATATCATTGTGTAAGATCGCGGCGTCGACCATGCCCCCCAAAAGCGGCGCCTGGAGCATATTGGACATGCGGGAAATCAGAAGCGAGGCATTAACAAAAGAGAGCGAAAGCGCCAGCTGTTTGGTCCGCACTCCGGTCAGACGCATCGAGGAAGAAATCGTTTCGGTAAAATGGATCAAGGCGGTAAAGCAGCAGACAACCAACAAAGGGATACTCATATATTTTTAATTATACTATATCAAACATTGCCCAGGTAAACAAATTTTAAACCAACGGCTAAACCGATTTGTTCCGCTTTTTTCAGCGTTGCAATTGGCGTCGGCGGCAGATGCGCCAGTTGTAAACAAGGAAAAAACCTGGTCACATGCCAGACGGTGTCCGCGCCCAGGCTATTAACAATCCATCGGGCTATGGCTTGCAGCTGCAGCTCATCATCATTCATTGTCGGAATGATTAAAGTGATCACTTCTACATGCATCTTCCACTTTTTCTTAGCGCGCACAGCGGCGTCCAGCACCGGCTGAAAATCTCTGATGCCGGCTAACTTAAAATAAAAATCCGCAGTAAAACCTTTGATGTCGACGCGAAAAACATCGAGGTACGGCCCGATCATATCCAGGGGTTCGGGATTAATATAACCGTTGGTCACCCAAATCGTGTACAAACCGGCAGCTTTCGCCGCGATCGCCCCTTCCAGCGCATACTCAAACCAGATCGTCGGCTCGTTGTAAGTCCAGGCGATGCTCGGACAACTATTTTCTTGCGCTTCTTTGATTAATTTTTCAACCGGCAAATCACGCAGTAAATCGTCATCCATTCCCGCTTTGGCAAAAGCGATCTGCCAGTTTTGGCAGTGGGCGCAATGGAGGTTGCAGCCGATCGTTCCGATGGAATAAATATTTGTCCCGGGATGAAAATGACGCAGCGGTTTTTTTTCGATCGGATCAATGGCAACAGAGGAGACCTTATTGTAAATCAGCGAGAATAATTTTCCATCGATATTTTTCCGCACACCGCAGAGGCCGAATTTCCCCGGTTGAACATAACACGAGCGCGGACAAAGAGAACAATGAACGCGGCCAGCGGATAAAGATTCATAAAAAAGGGCTTCCTTCATAGCAACGACCTCCGTTGACATTGGTTAATCCGCAAAATTTTAGTGAATCCCTCAATCAGCGCTTCACTCATTACTCTAAAATCAATAGCCGGCTCCAAGATTATTGAACCTTGCTGGAGCAGAGCGCGACGCCCTCTCTTTTGGGCGCTGCCGACGATCTTTTTTCCGTTGCAGACTATTTCATATTCGGCAGGGTAAGAAAAACATAATGACGAATGCCTAATGCCTAATGACGAATTATTGATTTCCGCCAAAACTCCGATTTTAGTTAAAGCCCAAACAATTGCTTCAGAAATTTTTTTGTACGAAGGGATTAAACCTTTTGGCAGGATGGGATCATCTTTGTCCATCACTAAGGAATAAGTAACTTCTGTTGCGCTGTGAAAAACAATCCCACCGCCAGTTGGGCGCAGCACCGTCTCCCAGCTGGATTTTTTCGCCTCATGCCTCATCCTCTCTCTTTCCCTTTTCTGCGCATAGCCAAACGATATACACCGCGGCGCCCAGGAATAAATTCGTAAAGTTGGAGAAATTTTGCCGGCTTCAAAATCGTTAAAAAGCTTAATATCAGCCGCCATGTGATAAGAGCCAGCCTTTTGTGGCTCGAGGATTAATTGCCAGGCGCCCACCGCAAATTCAACTCCCGGGCGGCTTTAGCTTCGTCTAAACGACCTACAACTGTGGTATGCGGAGCTGTTTTAACCAACTTAGGATCAGTTTCGCACTCTTTAGCAATCTTAATCATTACATCACAGAAAGCATCCAATGTTTCCTTAGCTTCTGTCTCGGTCGGCTCAATCATTAAGGCTTCTTCCACAATTAAGGGGAAGTAAATGGTCGGCGGATGAAAACCGTAATCAAGGAGACGTTTAGCAATATCCAGAGCCTTGATCCCGTATTTTTCCTTCTGCCATTTAGCGGAAATAACAAATTCATGCTGACAGGTTTGATCATAAGGCAGATAATAATAATCTTTCAGGCGGCTCTTGATGTAGTTAGCGTTAAGCACCGCGTCTTCCGCGACTTCGCGCAGGCCAGCACCGCCTAGCGCTCTTAAATAAGCATAAGCTTTAATTATGACATTGATATTGCCGTGCCAACCGTGCACTCTCCCAATGGAATTAGGGTAATTAGTAGTTTGTAGTTTGTAGTTTGTTCCAGCTTTCATCACCCTCGGGACAGGAAGAAACGGCTCAAGTTTCTTGTTTACTCCCACCGGACCAGCTCCCGGCCCACCACCGCCATGCGGGGTGGCAAACGTTTTGTGGAGATTAAAATGGGCGACATCAAAACCAAGGTCAGCGGGACGGCAAATTCCCAGGGTCGCATTCGCGTTGGCCCCATCGTAATAAACCAGGCCGCCGGCTTTATGAACAATATCAGCTACTTCCAAAATATGCTCGTCAAATAAACCAAGAGTATTAGGATTGGTCAGCATTAAGGCCGCGGTATCTTTTCCCACGGCTTTTCTTAATTGGTCTAAATCGACATTGCCCCGTTCATTGGATTTGATAACAATCGTCCCAAAACCTACCATCGAAACAGAAGCAGGATTTGTTCCATGCGAAGAATCAGGGATAATCACCTTGACCCTTGACCCTTGACCCTTGGATTGGTGATAAGCTTTGATCATCAGCAGAGCCGTTAGCTCGCCATGCGCCCCCGCTGCTGGCTGAAAGGTAAAAGCATCAAAGCCAAAAAGAGCGCACAAATATTGTTCAAAATTATAAAGAAGCTCTAACATTCCTTGAACATCTTTGTCCTCTTGATCGGGATAAATGTCGGTAAATCCAGGCAAACGGGCAATATCCTCATTAATTTTGGGATTATATTTCATCGTGCAGGAACCAAGAGGATAAAAACCGCTGTCGACGCCAAAATTGCGCTGGGAGAGACGAGTAAAATGACGGACAACTTCAATTTCCGAAAGTTCCGGTAGGTTTAACTCCCGCCGTAATAATTCGACTGGAATAAGCTGACTAAGTTTTTCAGCCGGGACGTCAAGTTTAGGTAAAGAAAAAGCTTCTCTACCCGGTCCGCCTAATTCAAAAATTAATTTTGTTTCAGCCAGGTTATTATCCTTTTCGCAATCGTGCTCAAAGCACCTTTGCCGCCATTAGTTTTAATCCCAATATCACTCATCTCTTGCATTTTAGCTGGATCCGACAAAAGAGACAAGACCTTTTCGGCTGCTAATTTGGCATCAGGCGGCACTACGGCGGTTGACCCTTTCATAAAAAATTTTGTGTGCCATTTGACAAATTCTTCACTCCGGCTGATATGTCCCCCGCCCCAAAACGTGACAAGCGGTTTGCCCAACCCCGCCGCCTGCTCGTTGCCGGAGGCAGACAGCCCAAGAACTAAATCAGAAACATTTAGCACGTCGCCAAATTTATCAGTAAAAACAATTCTATCAGAAAAATGGGGCTGCGCCTTTGCCAATGAGATGAATTTTTCCCGATCAATCTTGGGGCTAATGGCAAAAACAATATTAACTGGCTGTTGCTTGGCAATAACGGCTAAGGTTTCAATTAAAATTGGTAAATTATTATAAGCTGGCACACGACTGCCGGGTAATACACCTATTGTTTTAAAATTTTTATCCAAACCAAAAGTTTCGCCTGTGGTTTCAATCATATCGAGTAACGGATTGCCGACCCATTCGACCGGAAATTCCGGCAGATGCTCCCATTGAGGAAAACGGCAGAAGATCATGACCGCATATTTTTTTAAATAATGTTTGGCAATGTTATCAAAATGAGAAGCCATGGTCCAGACATAAATATAAGGTTTTTTAACCAATAGACCGGAAATCACACTGCTTAAAAAATCACCAACACCAATAACCAGGTCAGCCCGGCGGCGAAACCAGAATAGCGCCCAGATCTTGCCTAAATACAATTGAATGGCTCCGGCCCGAATTTCTCTCCACACATCAAAATCCGGCCCGTAAGTAATGCCCTGGCTGGGTAAATCCCAGTGCGGGCCAATCAGGGGAATATTTAATTGTTGATAGGGTTCGCCATGACCGACAATGGGAAGAGCAAAAAAAGATAATTGAGGTTCAAGCTTGAGCAACTCTCGGGCTAACTCTGCCCCAACCATATCCTCGGCAAAACCGTTAGTGATAAAGAGAATTCTCTTCTGACCGGTCTTAATCAAGATTTAGATGACGGCCTTTTGAGTGATTGGATCAAAGAAATGTATCTTGCGCAAATTAATGACAATATTAAATTTACTTCCCGGCGCCGCATCACAGAGACCATTAACTCGGGAAGTTAAGGCCACTTTTCCGACATGAACATAAACGTATGTTTCAGCGCCAATAATCTCTCGAAAATCCACTGTGCTTTCAAAAGAAACTCTTTCTTTTATCCAATCAGATGAGATGACATCCCAAATATCCTCGGGACGGATGCCGAAATTAATTTCTTTACCAACGTAATCAGCTAAAAACGGCGCTAAGTCCGCCGGCACCTTTATTGCAAAGCTTGCGGTCTGAAAAAGATAATCATCATCTTTTCTCATAATTAACCCGGCGACAAAATTCATCGGCGGACTGCCGATAAACCCGGCCACAAAACGATTGGTCGGTTTTTCATAGACGGTTAAGGGCGAGGCTAATTGCTGCAATTCGCCGTTCAAAATAACCGCTACCCGCTGTCCCAGCGTCATTGCTTCCACTTGGTCGTGGGTAACATAAATAACTGTGGCGTTAAGCGTCTTATGTATTCGCTGCAGTTCCGCGCGCATTTGCACCCGCAGTTTGGCGTCCAAATTTGAAAGAGGCTCATCCATCAAAAAAACTGCCGGCCGGCGCACGATCGCGCGCCCTAAGGCAACCCGCTGCCTCTGTCCGCCGGACAATTGTTTCGGATAGCGGCTCAGCAAATCGGCTAAACCCAAAATTTCGGCCGCTTCGCGGACCCGATCATTGATCTGTTTTTTTTGCATGCCGCGAAGTTTTAACCCAAAAGCCATATTGTCATAAACTTTCATGTGAGGATATAAAGCATAGTTTTGAAAAACCATGGCAATATTTCTGTCTTTAGGCGGCACATCATTAATCAATGTTTCGCCGATATAGATCTTGCCCTCGGTAATCTCCTCCAAACCAGCGACCATGCGTAAAGTCGTGGTCTTGCCGCAGCCTGAAGGACCAACCAGTACGACAAATTCCTGGTCTTTAATTTCCATATTGATATTTTTAACCGCGACGACGTCGTCAAATTTTTTAGTGATGTTTTCAATTAATACTCTGGCCAAGATTTATAACTCCTTACTTAAATTTGCCAGCTCAATGGCTGATAAAGCGGCGGCAAAACCTTTGTTGCCGGGTTTCGCGCCAGCGCGCTCCAGCGCCTGTTCAAAATTGTCCGTTGTCAGTATGCCGAAGATCACCGGAATGCCGGTATCGAGCGAAACTTTGGCGATCCCTTTGGCAGCCTCGGACGCCACATATTCAAAATGAGGGGTACTGCCGCGAATAACTGCTCCCAAGCAGATAACCGCATCGTATTGTTTGGCGATTTTTTGCGCGATCAGCGGCGTTTCAAAAGCCCCGGGGACCCAAACAACTTCGATGGCCGCTTCTTTCGCTCCGTGGCGCTTTAAACAATCCAGCGCCCCCTCAAGCAGACCTTTGGAAACTAACTCATTGAAACGCGAAACAATAATCCCAAAATTCAATTTACCCGCATCTAAATTTCCTTCGATTATTTTTACCATGGCTACCCTCCCCCTCAAATATTTGTCATTTGGATTTTGTCATTTGTCATTTCGTAAGATGTGGCCCATTTTCGCTCGCTTGGTTTCTAAATATTTTTTATTATGTTGGTTGGGATCGATCAATAATGGCATCCGTTCGACCACATTAAGGCCATAGCCGTCAAGGCCAATAATCTTTTTCGGGTTATTGGTCAATAAGCGAATAGTCGACAGGCCAAGGTCCGCCAGGATCTGAGCGCCAATGCCATAGTCACGCAGGTCGACCGCGTAGCCCAGGGCTTTGTTGGCTTCAACAGTATCCAACCCTTGCTCCTGAATTTCATAAGCTTTCAATTTTGCCGCCAGGCCAATTCCCCGCCCCTCCTGCCGCATATAAAGGACCACTCCCTGTCCCACAAATTCAATCTTTTCCAAAGCCTTATCAAGCTGTTCCCCGCAATCACAGCGGCGCGAGCCAAAGACATCGCCGGTTAGACATTCCGAGTGAACCCGGACTAAAACGTTCTGCTCACCGGCAACTTTGCCTTTCACCAGGGCGACATGGGTATCGCCGGTCAACAGGTCTTCGTAACCATAAGCCGTAAAAGCTCCATGATAAGTGGGCAAATGCGAGGTTGAAGTCCGTTTGATTAATTTCTCTTTACTTAAACGATAAGCGATAAGGTCAGCGATGGTAATAATTTTTAATTGGTGCGCCGCCGCAAAAGCAAAAAGTTGTTCCGTGCGAGCCATGGATCCATCATTATTGATAATTTCGCAAATTACCGCCCCGGGATAAAGCCCGGCTAATTTGGCCAGGTCAACCGCGGCTTCTGTGTGCCCCGCCCGTTTGATTACTCCACCTTCACGGACCTGGAGAGGAAAAATGTGTCCCGGACGGACAAGATCATCTTTCCTGGTTTGCGGATTGATGAGCACCTCAATCGTCTTCGCCCGGTCAGCGGCAGAGATTCCGGTGGTGACGCCAAAGCGCGGCGCGGCATCGACTGAAACGGTAAAAGCGGTTTTCATCGCTTCCCGGTTGCGGTCCACCATTTGCGGCACGGCTAATGCTTCAAGACGTTCAGCCGTTAGCGGGACGCAGACTAAACCGCGGCCAAAAGAGATCATGAAATTAATGGCTTCGGGGGTAATTTTTTCCGCCGCTAAAACCAGGTCACCTTCATTCTCCCGCCCATGGTCATCAAGAACAACAACCATACGGCCGTTGGCAATCTCATTGAGCGCTTCTTCTATGGCGCTAAATTTGTTAAGGGTTACATTCATTTGACATTGGTCATTTGTAATTAATTATCGATCCACCCCATGGGTAAATAACCAAGCATGGGCATTGGGGATTCATTGGGAGGAGAAAGTTCCTGCCTTAAATGCCGCTCAATATATTTGGAGAGCATATCAACTTCAATATTAACGCGATCACCGACATTTTTGCCGTCGAGCATAGTGGTTTTCGCCGTATGGGGCACAATCGTCACCACAATCAACCCCTGCTGGACATCAACAACCGTCAGGCTTACTCCATCAACAGCAATTGATCCTTTCGGGACCAGATAACAGAGCAAGTCGCTGGGAATAGAAATAAATAAATCAAAATCACTGCCGCGATTGACTTTTTGGCGGATTTCCCCTGTGCCATCAACATGCCCGGAGACGAGATGCCCGCCTAAACGAGAGGAGAATTGCAGCGCCTGTTCCAAATGGACGCGATCGCCGACTTTGAGATCGGCAAGCGCGGAATATTTCAGAGTGGCTGCGGAAAGGTCAAATTCAATAAAATTGCGGCGAATATTTGTTACGGTCAGACAGACGCCATTCACGGCAATGCTGTCGCCGATCTTCGCAGCCGTTAGATTTTTACTGACGGAGGCGATCAACTTACCGGCGGAAGCAGCACGCACGAGAGAAGTGACGATGCCCAATTCTTCAACAAGACCGGTGAACATAAAGTATGGTTATTCTACCATGTTTTGAGAAGAAAAACAATTATCGCGCGGGAAAGTTTAGAGTTAAGCCATTAAACGCGGAAAGAGCGGTTGGCCTTTATTAATTTTAACACCGGATAAATTGCTGGCTAAATTAAGCGGCAGAGTTAACCCCAATTGTTCCCAGATTTTTTCGGCGGTCGATGGCATAAAAGGCAAAATTAAGACCGCCACGGTTTTTAAAACCTCACAGAGATTGTAAAGAACGGCTTTTAATTTTTCCATTTCATTTGCTTTAGCTAATTTCCAAGGCGCTTCTTGTTCAATATAATAATTGGAAATACTAATTAATGACCAGACACTAATCAAAGCGAGTGAAAAAGATAATGAATCCATTTCAGTTTTCAATCTTCGTTTTTGTAAATTGTTTTTTTGTTGGATATTTTGCTTACTTAATTCGTCAAAATCAAGATTAATTGACTCGGGGATCACTCCATTAAAATATTTCTCCACCATCGTCAACGTTCTGCTTAATAAATTCCCCAAATCATTAGCTAAATCTGCATTGTAACGATTAATAAAAGCTTGCCGTGAAAAATCTCCATCATTCCCAAAAGCCACTTCCCTCATTAAAAAATATCTAACTGCATCAACACCAAACTCTGTACTCATAGCTACCGGGTCGACAACATTCCCTTTTGACTTGCTCATCTTTTGGCCTTCCACCGTCCACCAGCCGTGCCCAAAAACCATCTTAGGCAGTTCAAGTCCCAAGGCCAAGAGAATAGCCGGCCAAATGATTGCGTGAAAACGGACAATTTCCTTGCCCATTAAATGAACATCAGCCGGCCAATATTTCTTAAACTTTTCCCCATCAGGGTAATCTAAGGCAGAAATATAGTTTAATAAAGCATCAAACCAGACATAAATAACATGTTGGGAATCATTGGGGACTGCGATTCCCCAGGGAAAAGTTGTTCTAGTAATCGATAGATCTTTCAAACCCTGCTTAATGAAATGAAGTATTTCGTTACGGCTTGATTCTGGTTGCAGGAATCTTTGATTATCAGCAAAATGCTTAAGCAGACGATCTTGATATTTAGAGAGCCGGAAGAAGTAACTTTCTTCTTTCAACCACTTTGTTTCCCGACCGCAATCCGGACAAAGCCAGCGCTCGCCGTCTTTTTTCATCTCCCCTTCAGTCCAAAAAGATTCGCAGGGGACACAATACCAACCGCTATACTCACCCTTATAAATATCATCTTGAATCTTTAACTGTTGAAAAATTCTTTGCACCACAGTCTGGTGTCTAGGTTGCGTGACCCGGATAAAGTCATCATTAGTAATGCCTAAGGCCTGCCAGGCAGATTGAAACCCCTTGACGATGTTATCGACAAATTTTTGTGGATCCTCATTTTTCGCCCGCGCCGCTTCCCAGATCTTCTGCCCATGTTCGTCAGTCCCTGTCAAGAAGAAAACGTCATCGCCTTTCTGCCGATGATAGCGAGCTAAAACATCAGCAGCGACTGTCGTGTAAGCATGGCCAATGTGCGGAACATCGTTAACATAATAAATGGGCGTGGTTAGATAAAATTTGCTCACAACTTAATTATAGCAAAAAAATGGTTATTCGACAGGAAATAATATGCGGATATGACTAACCTTATCTAAGGCGGTATCCGCCCACGCCGGCAGGGGCAAACTGCGATTCAAAGCAAAAACCGGCATTGGCTGCCACTGATTATTTCCTGCAAATTTAACCTGCACAAGATAACGTCCCAGTAATTTTTCCTGCCAATCAGCGGTTTGCAAGGCATCGGGAGTGTAATTTGGCTGAATAAAATATTTAAATAACGGACCTATTCCCTCCAGCGAATGCTCACTGGAAGAGACTGGACCAATAACCAGCCATTGAGTTTTTAATTTAACATAGCCCATCTCCTGCCCATGTAAAGCTGGCACGATTTGAAATCCACCAACACTACCCCGAGGAGCACAGGAAACATCAATGACTCCGGGATGATTGGCCCTAATCCTGCCAGGCGAGGCATAAACGCCTCCTGCAAAACGCCCAACCCCGCTGACCGGTCGCAAAACCTCTCCAATTATCCTCTGGCTGCCATTAATGGCTGTCAGGGTAATGTGCCCGCCAAAGCGATTTTCAAAAATAATTTCTTTGGGTAAAGGCAGCGGACGATCCACAACAATAATTAGCGTGTCGCCTATTTTCGGAATGTAACTATCTGGTAAATCGACCATTGGTTGTGAGAAACGGGTTAGAAAAACCTGATTGCCAACATAAGGGGCCTGGCCACCGCCAAAAATTTCTGTGCCAGCGGTAATATCGGTATAAATGGAAGAATTAGGGCTATTATAGGGACGAGAATAAGTCTCCGACTGTAACATCTCCCGAGGCAAAATAGAAAAAATAGTTTTATCTTTATCCAGCTGGCCAGTTTTTATATGAATGGCATTGACCGCTGTGGCGGCAACCTGTCCCCCATCGACCCATTTAGCGGCGGCAAACCCACCTTGACTGATTTTTTCCGTCGGATAAAGAACATGTCCCAATAATTGCCAGCTAAATCCACCGTCGGAGCTAACTTCGATTGAACCATCAACCTGATTGACAATTTTTAGGCGATAAAGTTCCTGGAAAAAAGGCGGGTTGTCATTTTTAACGGCTGGGGAGATACCGCGTTCATAATCAGTGGCAAAAACATAAGTCGCAGTAATTATCGTCAGAAAGATAACAATAATTGCTACTCGTTTTATCATTTTATGAACGTAAATATTCAATGAACGTTCTCACCATAACCCCCGTCGCCCCTTTGACCAAATAGCCGCGCTCGGAATCCAGATAAGCCGTCCCGGCAATATCGATGTGAGCCCATTTAGTATCTTCAGCAAAAAGCTGTAAAAATAACCCCCCAATAGATGTGCTGGCTTTCCCCTGCTCGGTGCAATTTTTAATATCGGCAATATCGCTCTTAGAATATTCTTTATACTCATCAAACAGCGGCAATTGCCATAGTTTTTCCCCGCTCCGTTTACCGGCGGAGATCAAAAGCTCGACTAATGGTTGGTCGTTACCCATGATGCCTGAAGCGACGTCCCCTAAAGCAATAACGCACGCCCCAGTGAGAGTGGCCACATCAATGATTTGCTTCACTCCAAGTTTTTTAGCGTAGGTAATAGCATCCGCCAAAACCATCCGGCCTTCAGCATCAGTGGAGAGGATTTCAATCGTTTTGCCGGAAAGCGAGCCAACGACATCTCCCGGTTTTTGGGCGTCGCCAGCGGGCATATTTTCGGTGCAAGGTAAAAGACCGACAACATTTTTTCTGATCCCAAGTTTGGCTATGGCCCGCATCGTCTCCAAAACTGCGGCCGCACCAGACATGTCGGTTTTCATCTGCCACATTTTATTAGCCGGTTTTATAGAAATCCCGCCGGAATCAAAGGTAATACCTTTGCCAACCAGAGCTATCTCCGGTTTCCCCTGGCCATATTTGATCGCGATAAATTTTGCGGGCTCTTTTGAACCCTTGGAAACAGAATAATAAGCATCCATCCCCAATTTCTTCGCTTCAGCCAAGCCCAACACCTGCACCTCTACTCCGGCAATCTTCTTGGCTTGATTTGCTAAATATGTGGGGGTAACGACGTTGGCCGGAGCATTAATCAGATCTCGCGCATTATTGACCGCCTGGGAAATTATTTCTCCAACTTTCAGGCCAGACACAATCGCTTTGATTTTGGCTGGAGCCAGTTCAATAACGCTTAAGTCCTGAACCTGAAAAAATGAATCATCTTTTTCTTTGGCGTAGCCTGGAAAATGGTAAGCCCCGAGCAAGCTTCCTTCTACTAAAGCTTGAGCTGCCGCCGGAAGTTCTAATCCACCCAAGCCGGCGCCATGAACAATCGTCGCCACTTTTTTGGCCTTGATCCGTTTAGCTTCGCGAATTACAGCCGAAGCCGCAATTCTGACCCGATCTAAATCAAAATCTTTGCTCTCGCCTAAACCGACAACAATTACCTGGGTCGCAGGTAATTTACCTTGAGTATGGATAAGATTGACTTCCCCTAATTTACCGGTTATTTCACCGCTTTTGATCAAAGCGGAAATTGCGCCATGCAAAGATTTGTCGACCACTCCAGTTGCTCCGCCGGGACTTTTTACCCCCGAAAACAAATTAATAGCTAAAAGGTCACATTTAAACTTGCTGACGGAACCTGATTTGACAAGTATTTTCATTAGAATTACCTCCGTTATTTATCAAAAAATATCACGCTTTCGCGCTTGGCCGCTTCAGGGCTATCGGAACCATGAATCAGATTTTTAATGCTGCCATCGGCCGTAAAAATGTTCTCCTCTTTCAAGTCGCCCCGAATAGTTCCTGCTTGCGCCTGTCGCGGATCGGTTGCTCCCATAATCTGACGCAAATGATTAATCGCCTCTTCCCCCTGCAGCTGGCAAGCGAGAACCGGCCCGGAGATGATAAAATTAAGCAGACCCGGATAAAAATTTTTTCCGAAATGAGGAGCATATAAGTCGGCCGCCATTTCTGGTGTAACGGATAACTGTTTGGTTTGAATTATTTTTAAACCTGCTTTAGTAATGCGGTCAAGAATTTCTTCCGTTAGACCGCGGGCTACTCCATCAGGCTTGATCATGCAGAAGGTGTGTTCTGGCACGTTTAATTGCTTCCTTTACTCGATTTGGAGCTGTTCCTCCGGGTAGATCTTTGGCGGCCACAGAGCTTTGGGCCGAAAGAATCCTGGTCGCATCATAGCCAAACTCGGGAGAAAAATCCTTCAATTGTTTTAGCGAAAGATATTCCAGTTCCATGTTCGATTCTTCACAATACGCCACAATTTCTCCCACAATTCGATGCGCTTCTCTAAAGGGAACATTATGACGAACAAGGTAATAAGCTAGGTCTGTTGCCGTTAAATAACCTTTTTTGGCGGATTGAGTCATGCGGTCTCCATGAAAGGTTGTCGTCTTAATCATCTCGGCAAAAATTCCCAGGCAGGGCTTAACAGTATCAATCGCCCCAAAAAGCTGCTCTTTATCCTCTTGTAAATCGCGATTGTAGGTCAGGGGCAATCCTTTCATTATTGTTAACAACGCCATTAAATGACCATAAACCCGTCCCGTTTTCCCGCGGACAAGTTCGGCCATATCAGGATTTTTCTTCTGCGGCATGATGGAAGAACCAGTCGCGTATTGATCTGAAAGTTCGATGTAATCAAACTCCCAGGTCGACCAGATCATAATCTCTTCCGCAAAACGCGATAAATGCATCATTAAGATTGAACAGGCCGTCAAAAAGGCAATGGCAAAGTCACGGTCAGAAACCGCGTCCATGCTGTTGGCAGAAATCCTGGCAAACCCCAGATCTTTAGCGAGCTGTTCCCTCTCTATCGAGAAACTTGTCCCAGCCAAAGCAGCAGAACCAAGCGGCATAACATCGATCTCTTCCCCAACTGAAAAAAATCGTTTTTTATCCCTCTTCAGCATTTCAAAATAAGCCATCAGATGATGCGATAAAAGGACCGGCTGGGCGCGCTGCATATGGGTATAACCGGGAACAATAACTTTAATATTGATTTCTGCTAAATCAAGCAATATTTCCTGGAATTTATGGATCAAAACCGTTATTTCCGTCACTTCATATTTCAGGTACATGCGCAAATCGGTTACAACCTGATCGTTGCGCGAACGACCAGAATGTAGTTTTTTACCCATGTCCCCCACCTCGGCAATCAACAGCGCTTCAATATTCATATGGGCATCTTCCAGCGCCACATTGAGTTTAATTTTTCCGGCCGCAAATTCTTTTAAAATTGCTTCTAGCGCCTTGATGATTTTTTGACATTCACTGCCGGTTAAGATTTTGGCCCGAACTAGCGCCCGAGCATAAGCAATATTCTGGACAATATCCTGTTTAAATAAACGGACATCAAAATGAATCGAGCTGGAAAATTCCTCGGCTGATTTAGCCAGGGGCTGACGAAATCTCCCTGCCCAGGGCTTCTGTGACTTTGAACTTTGAACTTTGGGTTTTGAGTTTTGAAATTTGGGATTTGATGTAAGATGTTTAGCCATGATTATATTGCCTCCAATATTGCAGCTACCGACTAATTTTGCTTGTTTGACAATTCCCTGACTGATTATTTCTTTATGCTCAACTTCTTCTACCTTTCCTCTAGTTACCATTTGGTGTAAACATTTTAACACATCTAAAAACCTGTTAACAACGGCTGTAATTAGAAATTTTACCGTCCATTACCAGCATCTAAAATCATTTGGCCAATAATCACCGTCAAAAACAGACACAATATATTTTCCCGATTGACCACTAATTTTCTCAACATCTATAAAATTCGGATCGTGAGTCCCCAATCCCCTAAATTGCGATGTGAACATATTATCTATTTCCGGCACTTCAATACTATATTGGCTATAGAATTTTTTTAACTGATTAAAAGTCAACGAAGAAACAATTTTGAATTCCGCATAATAATCACCATGTTTACTGCAAGGCCCAAGATTACCAAATTGTTTAATAAATTTACCCGCCCTCTTTGTCTCGGGTGGCAGAGGAATTTTGATTAATTGGTCTGCAAAAGAATTTAACCGATAATTATTTATGAAATAAGGAAAAGGAAAGCCAGCGACCCATAAAATCCAGCCGACAAAAATAATAATAATTAGTTGTAAAATTTTTCTCATTTCAATGTTGATCTCGCAATTTGATAAAATTCAGTTGAAACCTGAAGGCATCTTTTCGTTTCGGCTTCCTTTAAGTCTCTGGCATAGCCAGCTGAATAGAGATAAGCTAAAATTTTAGGCTGTTTCGATGTGTCAATTCTCTTTTTCTGCCAATAATCTATTGACAATTTGATTGCAGCCGCCGCGAACTGAACGGAATGCTTTGGCTGATACAAATAAAAACTGATAAGCAAAGAAGTCGATTTGTCATCTAATTTGCCTGGTGCGGGGTTATAATATTGCTTTTTGATAATCTCTCTGGCCGTGCTTATTTTGATTTGGGCGATACCAATCGAGGTGTTTTTTATATCCAATGCTCCCAGCCAATCCAACCAGTCATCCCAGCCTTTTCGGCAGAACTCGTCAATTAAAATCGCACCAAGTATATATTTATCAATCTTTTGTTTTTGAGCGGCCTCTCGAACAAGACCTTTAAACTTTTTGAGATGAGCCCCGACATCATCATATGTTCTAGTTGAGAAAAAGTCACCTTGATCGTCTCTGACTAGGACTTTTTGTTTTAATTGCTGTTTCCGGCGAAGATCATCGTATAATTTAATTTTTTTATTCGAGGTCGCATTGATATAGTTTTTATACAAGGAAAATAATTCATTGCTTGAAATTGATTGATTAGAGATGTTATCAATGGTTTTTGTGTTTGGTCTAGTTTTAATGAAGATTTTATTATTTCTTTTTGCTAAGAATAAATTATTAATTCTTTCCTTTTTTATGAGCGCAATAATTTCTTCTTTAGAATATATTTTCAGCTTATCATCGACAAATAATTCTTTATTCGACGGTTTATTGGCAACCCTAAGAATAATATTCACAAAGTAATAGTAGCATGGCAGATTGAGGATAACAACAAGATGAAGAATGATTCTTCATCCCGGACGATCTTATCCCGCAGTCACAACTGATAGGAGAAGCTAGTTTCACTTTTTCTTCAGTTTAGCCTGCACTTTAATGGGCAAGCCAAACAGATTAATAAAGCCTTCAGCGTCTTTTTGATTGTAGATCTCTTCCCGCTCAAACGTCGCCAAATCCGGTCGATAAAGCGATTGTGCTGATTGACGTCCGACAACAATACAATTTCCTTTATATAATTTCAGACGGACCGCTCCACTTACACTTTGCTGTGTCTTATTGATGAACGCATCCAATGATTCTTTAAGCGGCGTAAACCAGAGACCGTTATAGACTACTTCAGCATATTTGGCCGCGAGTTGTTGTTTATAATGCCAGGTGTCACGATCAAGAGTGATAGATTCTAAAGCGTGATGAGCCAGGTAAATTAACGTACCGCCAGGCGTTTCGTAAACCCCGCGCGACTTGATCCCGACCAGGCGATTTTCAACGATATCTACCCGACCAATGCCATGTTTTCCGCCAATTTTATTCAACAATTTAATTAATTCAACCGGCGAAAAAGCGTCCCCATTAATGCCAACAGGTTCGCCTTTTGAAAATTTAATTTCAATATATTCCGGTTTTCCTGGCGCTTCCTCCGGAGAATTGGAAAGAAGAAACATCTCTTCGTTCGGTTCAAACCAGGGATCTTCCAAAATTCCGCCCTCATAACTAATATGCCAGAGATTACGGTCTGATGAATAAGGCTTGCTTTTGCTGACGGGGACAGGAATATTGCGTTCTTTAGCGTATTCAAGCTCTTCTTCTCGTCCTTTAATCTCCCACTCCCGCCAGGGAGCGATAATCTTAAGATCGGGTGCTAAAGCCTTATAAGTTAATTCAAATCGGACCTGATCGTTGCCTTTGCCCGTTGATCCATGGGCCACCGCATCCGCTTTTTCTTTTTTGGCAATCTCGACCTGACGTTTAGCAATTAACGGCCGGGCGATAGAGGTCCCGAGCAGATATCGCCCTTCATAAATCGCGCCGGATTTAATCATCGGCAATAGAAAGTCTTTGGCAAACTCTTTGGTTAAATCTTCAATGTAAATTTTCGAGGCCCCGGTATTTAGCGCTTTAGTTCTTAGGTTCTTTAGTTCTTCCTCCTGCCCGACATCAGCCGCAAAAGCCACAACTTCACAATGATAATGTTCCTTGATCCAGGGAATCATAACGGAAGTATCTAAACCACCGGAATAAGCGAGCACAACTTTCTTAATCATTTTATTTACTCCCTACTAAATTACGAATTAATTGACATATTTTTTCTGCGATTATTAAGCTCTTGTGAGCCTCTTCTGATGTTACTTTTTCTCCGGTTGGATATATCAATTGTGGCAATAGATCGTCAAGAAAATAAATATCCTCAAAAATATCTTTTGTGCCCTTAATGGAAACAACTTCGCAGGCCAGACGGAAAAGCTCCTTTAAGTCGTGGATAAAAGGGAATCTTCTGTCGTTTTTCAGTAAAACCCATTTGAATATTTTTTCAACCGCCTGGTGAGAATGGTAAACAGAGATATGATAGTTATCGCTTTTTTCTAATATCAGCTTGGCCGATTCCAGATCATCAATCGCATATTGCAACCATTCATCAATAACCAGAGACTTTTCATCTTCCATAGACTTTTATACCTTTATTAAATATTTCATATTGAATACTACCCCAAATATTACTCCGTTTATTAAAATTGACTTTATTAAACAAAAGCAAATCAATAGGAACACCAATATTAAATAAACTTTTCTTGGCTTTTAATAACAATTGATGCTTATCAGCAATCTCATTTTTGATAATACAGACATCCAAATCGCTATGTTCCTTTGTCTTACCAGAGACATAACTGCCAAACAAATATATTTCATCAGGTTCGATGGATTTTTTAATGTTTTCTACAACTTCTTCCGCTTTTTCTCTAGTAATCATTAGTGTTTTTAACCTGTTTGTTCTATTTTACTCAATATTTACAAAACAAGCAATAACTGAAATTTCCCCCAATTTCTGTCGATAATATTATAGCTGAACATTAACCAGTCCGCAAAACATTAACCAGTTCGCAAAACATTAACCAGTCCGCAACGGCGCGAGGTCCTAGGAATTAAGGGGGAAATAATAATGCAAGCGTCACAAATAAAAAGGTTGGTGAGAAGTTTAACAGCTGCTTTAAGTAGCGGGGATCAAATGGGACAATCAGTATAAGCTGGTTTCGTCTCATTTATATACCAGGAGCTAACAATATAAAAATCAAGTGATTTTTGGTTTCTGCAATTAGAACTGACGGGAGGTTCGAAGCCCTCCATCGAAGGGCAGCGATTGACAATACCGTCCAAACAACCCGCAGCTTTTTCCCTTTCAATCTTTTTTGATAAGTGTCGCAGAAACGGTTATAATATTTACAGTGAACAAAATTATTCTGGCTTTAGCGATTGTTTCTTCTATCAGTTTTTTCGATGCGGCACAGGCTTTCGATTCTCCCAAATTAATCGGCGAAACAGATATGATAATCTCAAAAGAATTCCGCGACGCTAATCCGGTAAACTGGGGCGCGGGCAGCGACCCTTCTGACTGGGTAACGCTTAATTGATTTAGCAAAAGTGTTGGCTCTTTCTATACAGCCAACAAAAGCTAGATAACATAGGGAGGTGATATCATGGCAAATAAAGAACATGGCAACAGCAAGAACGTTAAAAAAGTGGCAAAATTATCCCTTAAAGAAAAGCGCGCGTTAAAGAGAGAAAAACAGGCCCATAAAATTTAATTTAATGCTGCAAATTAATAATGTCTCTTTATCTTTTGGCGCCCAAACCCTGCTTGATGATATCAGTTTTACCGTCCATAGCGGAGAAAGGATCGGCTTAGTTGGCCGTAATGGATCGGGAAAAACCACGCTCTTTAAGCTCATTACCGGTGAAATAGAACCCGATTGCGGCCGCATTACCCTGCCAAAAAATTATACTATTGGATATCTTAAACAGCATTTGCAGTTTACCGAATCAACTGTGCTGGCGGAAGCCTGCCTCGGGCTAAAAGCTGATGAGAAGGACCAAGGTTGGAAAGCGGAAAAGATTTTAAGCGGCTTGGGCTTTAGCGAAGAAGAATTTCACAAATCACCGGCGGAATTTTCCGGCGGCTTCCAGGTCCGTTTGAACCTGGCGAAGGTCCTGCTGGCTGAACCGCATCTTTTACTGCTCGATGAACCGACAAATTATCTGGACATTCTCTCGATACGCTGGCTGGCGCGTTTTTTACAACGCTGGGGCAACGAGCTGATGATTATCACCCATGACCGCGATTTTATGAACAGCGTTACGACACACACTGTCGCCATCCATCGACAAAAAGTTAAAAAAGTTGCCGGGGATACGATAAAGCTTTTTGAACAGATTACCGTGGAAGAAGAAATTTATGAAAAGACCCGCAGTAAAGAGCGGAAAAAGCGCGAAGAAACCATGGAATTTATCAATCGCTTTCGGGCTTCGGCCGCGCGCGCCAGCTTGGTCCAATCAAGAGTCAAGGCGCTGGAGAAAATGAGCGACAAAAAAGAGCTGGCAGCGGTGGCGGATTTAGGGTTCAGATTTAACGCCGTGGCCTTTGAAGCGCAAAATCTAATGAGGATTAAGAATTTAACTTTTGGCTATACTCCTGACCGCATTTTAATTAGTGATCTTTCGATTGATATCGGCAAAAATGACCGCATCTGCGTCATCGGCAAAAATGGCAAAGGCAAATCGACCCTATTGCGCTTGCTGGCGCATGAACTGACGCCGGTCGGAGGCGAAATTGCCGCGCATCCAAATTGCCGGATTGGGTATTTTGGCCAGACAAATATTGAACGTTTGCACCCAAAACTTACAATCGAGCAGGAATTCGCCCAATTACGGCCTGATATGAGTTACACTGATATTCGCAAAACCTGCGGGGCAATGATGTTCTCGGGAGACCTGGCGTTAAAAAAGATATCTGTCCTATCTGGCGGCGAAAAAAGCCGCGTTTCCCTGGGGAAAATTCTGCTTTCTCCAACGAACATCCTCCTCCTTGATGAGCCGACAAACCATTTGGATGTCGAATCGTGCGATTCCATGATTGCCGCGCTTGATGAATTTTCTGGAGCGGTGGTGATCGTCACCCACAGCGAAATGTTCCTCCATCATTTGGCCAATAAGCTTATTGTCTTTAATGAAGGGCGCGTTTTTGTTTTTGCAGGGATATATCAGGACTTTTTAGATCGGATTGGCTGGGAAGAAGATGCCAAGAAGGCAAAAAAAACGAAAAAAGTTGATCTGTCAAAAAAACGGCAGGAAGCGCTGGAAGCAGAATATAATAAAAAACATAAAGCTCTGCACGATAAGATTGCCATTATTGAAAAGCGTGTCGATAAAGAAGAATTGGCGCTGGAAGAGATTAATCGCCAATTAACGGAGGCGGTTGTTGAGTCCCGCGGAGAAGAGGTTCAGAAATTACAAATCGTTGCTCATAAGAAACTGCAAGCGCTCGATCTTGCTTATAAAGAACTTGAAGCCCTAATTGGCGAACTAGATTTGCTGGATAAAGATAAACTATAATAAGGGTCATTTTTTAGGGTTTTGAAAAAAATTCACATTATTTTGAGGAAAACAGAAAAGGCCCATAATGGCCCATAAAGTGTCGAAAAGCTGAAAAGGCCCAAAAGTTTTTTGTTGGAGTTTTGAGTTTTGAACTTTGAGTTTTAAACTAGATTTTATAGACTATTATCGTTAACAAAACGACAATGATGGCCAGTAAAGCCATGGAAACGAGACTGGCTTCATTGGAAAGTTCCTGTGTAAGTTTCATTATTTATTCCTCCTCAACGTTTTAAGGCCCGTAAACAATTTACCAGGTTCCTAGTATACTCGTCTTTGGGGCTCTCCACAATCTGTACAACAGTCCCCTCTTCTACTAAATTCCCCTTATGCATCACAATCACCCGCTGGCAAAGCGTTTTTATTATGCCAAAGTTGTGCGTGATGTAAATTACTGACAGGTTTAATCTGGTCTGGAGGTCTTTAATCAATTTGAGTATCTCGGACTGTACAGTAACATCAAGAGCCGTTGTCGGCTCATCCGCCAATAAAAGGTCAGGCTTGCCTGAAAGCGCCATAGCCAACATGACCCTCTGCCTCATTCCCCCGGAAAATTGATGCGGATAATCGTGAATGCGTTGAGCCGCATTATGAATTTGCACTGTTTCCAGCATAGCGATGGCTTTGGTCCAAGCCTCTTTTTTCCCGCCAGACTGATGCAGCTGAATGGCTTCAGCAATCTGCTCACCAACAGTGAAAACAGGATTTAGGAAAGTAAAAGGGTCCTGAAAAACCATAGCAATTTTTGCCCCGCGGATTTTAATCATCTCTGACTCCGACAGCTGTAATAAATTTGTCCCGTTAAAAATAATTTCTCCTCTAACAATCCTGCCTGGTGGCGGCACCAGCCGCAGAATCGCATGAGCAATCGTCGATTTTCCAGAGCCGGATTCGCCCAAGATCCCCAAGATATCCCCTCGCCCCACGCTAAAGCTAACGTTGTCTACAGCTTTAATCAGCCCATCATCTTTGGAAAAATAGGTTGATAGATTTTTAACTTCCAGCATAATCTTTCCTCGGATCAAGCGCTTGACGCAACCCTTCACCAATTAAATAAAATGAGAGAACAGTTATTAAAATTAGAATGCCTGGAATGATCGCCAGCCAGGGAGCATCACGCATGTAGGCTTGAGCGTCCATTAACATATTACCCCACGATGGTGTCGGTGGCTGAACCCCCATGCCTAAAAAAGATAACGAGGATTCGGTTAAAATGGCGCCCGCCATTCCTAATGTCGCCGCCACAATAATGGGCGCCTGGGCATTTGGCAAAATATGGCGAAAAATTATTCGCCAGTGTGAACACCCAATGGCTTGGGCGGCCTCAACATATTGCAATTCGCGGATTTTTAAATATTCTCCCCTTACTAACCGCGCCACTCCCATCCAGGAAGTCAATCCGATCACTAACATTACATTATATATATTGGGAGTTAGCATCGCTTGAATTGCCAAAATTAAGAAAATTGACGGAAACGAGAGCATAATATCAACAAAGCGCATAATTGAGCTATCGAGCCAGCCGCCGAAGTACCCCGCCAATGCTCCCAGTAAAATTCCAATTATTAATGATAGTGAAACCGCAACCAACCCGACGGTCAAAGATATCCTGGCGCCGTAAACCGCCCGACTGAAAATATCGCGGCCTAAATCGTCGGTGCCAAAGAGGTGCTGGGTACTTGGGGCGATGGTCTCGATATTGACGATTGCATTGGAGTCGTAGGGTGCGATGACTGGGGCCAAGATAGCTGCGCACACAAAGGCGCCCAAAATCAAAAGAGGAAATAAAAGCCTCACCCCTTTCTTCCGACTGGTGTCGGAATTCATTCCCCTCTCCATCGAAGATGGAGAGGGGGGTCGGTTTGATGTCAGAGGGTGAGGTTTATTTTTTAGCATAACGGATCCTGGGATCAACCCAAGCATAGGCTAAATCAGCCAATAAATTACCCAACATAATCAAAAGAGCGGAAAAGACGACAATGCCCATAATCAGCGGATAGTTGCGCTGAAAAATCGCCATGACCCCCAGCCGTCCCATTCCCGGCCAGGCAAAAATTGTTTCAATAATAAAGGCTCCGCCAAAGAGATCGGGCAGAGAAAGTCCGATAATCGTAACAATTGGAATCAGGGCATTCTTCAAAGCATGTTTATAAATTACCATTCGCTCCGGCAAACCTTTGGCTCGCGCCGTACGAATATAATCCTGGTTAAGGACTTCAAGCATGGCTGCCCGCTGATAACGAGTAATTCCCGCTAAACTTAAAAGAACCATCGTCGACAACGGTAAAATTAAATGCCGGAGAAAATCGATTCCACGGGCCAACATCGATTGATTAGTCGCCGAGATTTCACTTATGCCAACAGCCGGCAGCCAATGAAGCTGAACCGCAAAGATTAACATTAAAACGAGACCTAACCAGAAAGATGGAGTCGCCATGCCCGCAAAAGAGAAAATTGTGATCAGATTATCAAACCAACTGTCTTTTTTTACTGCACAGATCACTCCCAGCGGAATTGTAATTAACAATGTTAAAATATAAGCGGGAATCATCAGCATCAAGGTGGCCGGCAAACGAGCTAATATTTCCTGGAGAACCGGCTGTCCAGTCGTATAGCTCGTTCCAAGGTTGCCCCGCAAAAGATTTCCCAGCCAGTAAAAATATTGCAGATAAATCGGCTGGTCCAGCCCCCAATTCGCGCGGATGCGAGCAAGTTCTCTGGGATCAATATTAGGATTTGTAAATAAAGAGGTTGGATCTCCTGGCGCCAAATGCATAACGAAGAACGATAAAAGTGAAACGCCGAAAATTAAAGGGATAAATTGAATTATTCTACGCCACAAAAAGGTTTTCATTTGGTGACAAATATTTTTTCAAGATGCAGCATTAATCCGGCGGGACCTGGCCGCGATAAGCCTCCTACCCTCTCCCGTATCGCTTCGATACTCTTCGGATACCAGAGAAAAAGATAAGGCTGGTCGGCCGCAATAATTTGCCAAAGCTTAGCATATATTTTCTTTCGTTCCGCCTGATTAAGCGTTGTTCTTCCTCGAGCTAAGAGCCTGTCTACTGCGGTATTTCTATAATCGATAAAATTAAAACCAACTGGGTATTGTGATGAATGCCAGATTGAATAGGCGTCAGGATCAAGGCCTAAGGACCAACCCATTAACACCGCATCAAAATCTTTTGGTCCTTTGGGCGCGTTTATGATTTTTAGCAATGCTGACCATTCCATCACCCGAACGTTGACTTCAATACCGACTTTCTCAAATTGCTGCTGGAGAATGACTGCCGCTTTTTCTCGCTCTTTATTTCCCTGATTTGTTAGTATTGTGAAGGAAAGATTCTCTGTTCCGGCCTCTTTCAACAATTGTCTGGCTTTCTCTGGATTATAAGGATATTTTTCAACTGCATCCGAATACGCCCAGGAGATGGGCACTGATGGAGCATAAGCTGGCGAAGCAAGTCCTTTGAAAATTAATTTTACTAATTGTTCTTTATTTGTGGCATAAGCTAAGGCTTGGCGCACTCTTTTATCCTGAAATTTTGGATTGGCTAGATTGAAAGCCAGATATGTGTAGGTTAAGGCATCGTATTCAAAAACATTAAGCCCCTCTTTGGCTTTCAGGCGCCTATAATCTTTAGGTGGAACGCCAGCAGAATCAACTTCGCCAGCCTCCAAAGCAACTAACATAGAATTTTCATCGGGAATAATTTTGAAAATAATTTGCGCTAGTTTTGGTTTGCCCAAATAATAATTATCATTTCTGACAACAATAACATGGTCGCCGGTTACCCACTCCTTAAACTTAAATGGTCCCGTCCCTACTGGTCGACGATTAAATTCCGCTGTGTTGATATCTTTCCCCTCAAGCAGATGTTTGGGAATCAGGCTCATTCCCGTATGCGTCAGAAAGGGAGCGAAAGGTCTGGGCAGGAAGGCTTGAACCGTCAAATTATCCAAGGCACGGAACTTAATCGGCTCACCATCGATAATAAAATCGCTCCGGCGGACAGAATTGACTTTGGGGTTTAAGATCGAATTAAAAGTGAAAACAACGTCATCCGCGGTAAAAGGTTGTCCGTCATGCCATTTAACATCGGAACGGAGATGAAATGTCCAGATTTTTCCGTCGGCCGAAACGTCCCATGATTTGGCCAGATCCGGCACCACTTCCAGTTTTTCATTAATGGTCGTCAAGCCAGTAAAAATCGTTCCTTCAATTGCCGAAGAAGATGTATCGGTTAAAAGAATCGGATTGATAATGGAAACTTCTCCGCCCAGAGAGAGAATTAAGCTCCCGTTAAGATCGGCTTGAGCGGGATCGGGTAATTTGATCGGTTTGGCTGATAAACTGCCTGACCCCGCGCAACCGGTTAAACAAACTAATAAAAAGAGAAAAATGACCACTGCATTTTTATACATGCCGCCATCTTATCACAAATTGGACAATTCTTGAATTTTGCGTAAGCTGGAGCGACCATAAGCGGTCAAGGTATATTTACCAATGGCTTGATCGTAATCATAAATGATACGTCCGGTGATATTGCTATCTTTATACTCTTGGCCGGTAAAAGGATTCTTGGGCACGGAAGCAATATAACCGCCGGACATTAAATAATTACGGCAGAGGCTCTCCAGAGACAAATTATTGGCAATTGGATAAACTTCATTCTCCATTTCGTATGCCTCAACAGCTAACTGAACCGAATGCATTACAGCTTTAACCGCTGCCTCTCTCGCTCGATCTTTTGCACCCAATAAATTCGGCACCAGGAAGACAGCCAGCAACCCTATAATGCCGATTACAACCAGGATTTCCATTAACGTAAAACCTTTTCTCATTTTCTCACCCCCTTTATTATAACATTTCTTGGGGAATTACGAATTACGTAAACATCCCAAAATCACAAACCCAGTTCGGACAACCCTTGTGGTTGTCCTTCAATAAGCGCCCTTCCCGAATATGGCCATTTATCCCAGCTTTTTACCAATCCTTTTTTCACAGGATTATTAAATATATATTTAGCAATCCTGCTAAATGACTGACTTGCCCCTTGAGGCCACAGAATGCGATCATGAAAGCACCCCTGCCATAATTTGCCATTAATCCCGAAGCTCCAAGCAACTTTCGTGCTTTTACTTTTAAAACCGCCAACAAAATCAGAGACGCTGATTTCATTGCCTGGCGCAGAAAGAAGCAGATGCATATGGTCCGGCATCAGACAGTAGGCATAAACCCTAAAGCCTGTCCGTTTTTGCTCTTCGATTAAGCAGTCGATTACCTGTTTATTAAACGCATCATTGGTGAAACGAGGAATTCTATGTTTTGTATTTGTGGTGATGAAGTAGTAGCCATGGGTTGTGTAGTCATAACCCTTTAGGCGCGGATTTTTTCGCTTTGGGAGCTTTTTCATTTTTTAGGTGGGTTCCTCTTTTTTCGGACAGGGACTAGTTTTGTCTTGGAATCCAGGTCTCGGTATAGGACAGGGATAAACCCTGTCCTTGAAAAGTTTTTCATTGTAGTTTAGATGCCATATTCACCAGCGGGAGAAAGACCGTCATCACTATCAGGCCAACGATCAGGCCAACTACTAAGGTTAGTATTGGTTCAAGGAGCGAGGTAAACTTTTTCAAACTATATTCACGTTCCTTTTCATATATATCAGCTGCCGCCAAAAGCATTTGCGCTAAATGTCCGCAATTTTCGCCAACCTTGATCATCTGTATCGTTTCGTCTGATAAAAGCCACTGAGCGCTTAATACATCACTTAACCGTTTTCCATTACTAATTTCTTGTTTAATTTTATTTATTTTTTCTCGCAAGATCTGATTTGGTGTTGTAGCCGCAATCGTGCTCAAAGCGCTAATTATTGGCACCCCGCCTTGTAATAGAATTCCCAAATTTCGCAACACTTCCGCCATTAAACTCCGTTTAATAAAATCGATTTTTAATAACGCGTTATCAATAACCAGAGAACCCTTAACCGAACGTCGATAATAAAACAGCCCTACCCCCGCGGCTATCAGCAAAATCGACGCGTATGGAAAAATCACCACAGATCGATCTGCATTCAAAATGACGAATTGGGTCAGCCAAGGTAAATCAGCGCCCAGATCCGCAAACAGATCCTTAAAACCAGGCAGGACAAAGAGAAGCATTAAGGCTAAAGATAAACCGGACAAAATCAGCACAAAAACTGGATAGATCAAGGCACTTTTAACTTTATGTTCAGTTTCCGAACGTTGTTCATAATAATCGCCTAAACGTTTAAGGACCGCTTCCAGATTGCCCACCTGCTCCGCGTTTTGCAGAGAGCTGATTACTAAAGGAGGCAAAACCTTATTAAAAGCTACGGATAATGCCTCTCCATGCGCTAAATCTTGTAACGCTTTGTCTAATTTTGATGACGATAAACGGTTTAAAATCTGGCAAGCTTCCCAAAGCGGGACACCCGAAGCTAATAACATTTGCAGTTGATGGCAGAAGCGGCTGACTTGCTGTGTATTCACTATGTAAACCTAATAGCAATTTTATTGCCAGCTACAGCGCATTACCCGTCAAGTCAGAAAATCACACTTGACAACACTGCACAAAGTAGCGTACAATTAATATTGTTCGCCGATAGAAAGGAGGGATGAAAAGATTCGTCGACGGCAAACACCCGATATGGGATTGAACCTTCGTTTGACCTCCTTTAGCAATTAACAATTTCTTAATTAACAATTAACAACAATGTGTCGTTGCGCAACTTTATAATAATAAATCCTTGTTGTTAATTGATGTAATTGTTAATTCATCCAACTGGATATGTTCTTTGAAAACTAAGCAGGTATATTTGTCCATCCGCCAAAGACGGATGGGTGAAAGAAGATGCGAGTCCAATGTTTAATTCTTTATTTTTACAGTTGATTATAGAGCAGACAAACTTTTATTGAGAGTTTGATCCTGGCTCAGGATGAACGCTGGCGGCGTGCCTAACACATGCAAGTCGAGCGGTCCCGATGCAAATCGGGACAGCGGCGAACGGGTGAATAACACGTAAGCAACCTACCCTCAAGACCGGCACAACCCCGCGAAAGCGGAGCTAATTTCGGATGTGGTCCCAAAAACATATGTTTTTGGGATTAAACCCAGCAATGGGCTTGAGGAGGGGCTTGCGTCCTATCAGCTAGTTGGCGAGGTAACGGCTCACCAAGGCAATGACGGGTAGCTGGTCTGAGAGGACGATCAGCCACAAGGGAACTGAGACACGGTCCCTACTCCTACGGGAGGCAGCAGTGAGGAATTTTCCGCAATGGGCGAAAGCCTGACGGAGCGACGCCGTGTGTGTGATGAAGTCCTTCGGGATGTAAAGCACTGTCAGAGGGAACGATATTGACGGTACCCTCAGAGGAAGGCCCGGCTAACTACGTGCCAGCAGCCGCGGTAATACGTAGGGGCCAAGCGTTGTCCGGAATCACTGGGCGTAAAGCGCATGTAGGTGGTTTGGTAAGTCAGATGTTAAATTCCCGAGCTCAACTCGGGACCGCATTTGATACTGCTAAGCTAGAGAATGGTAGAGGAAAGCGGAACTTCCGGTGTAGCGGTGAAATGCGTAGATATCGGAAGGAACACCAGTGGCGAAGGCGGCTTTCTGGGCCATTTCTGACACTGAGATGCGAAAGCCAGGGGAGCAAACGGGATTAGATACCCCGGTAGTCCTGGCCCTAAACTATGTTTACTAGGTGTTAAAGGTATCGACCCCTTTAGTGCCGCAGCTAACGCGTTAAGTAAACCGCCTGGGAATTACGATCGCAAGATTAAAACTCAAAAGAATTGACGGGGGCCCGCACAAGCGGTGGAGCATGTGGTTTAATTCGATGCTACGCGAACAACCTTACCTGGGCTTGACATACTAGTAGTAGAAAACCGAAAGGTCAACGATCCTGATTTATCAGGAAGCTAGAACAGGTGCTGCATGGCTGTCGTCAGTTCGTGTCGTGAGATGTTTGGTTAAGTCCAACAACGAACGCAACCCTCATTGCCAGTTGATACCATTCAGTTGATCACTCTGGCGAAACTGCCTCGGATGACGAGGAGGAAGGTGGGGATGAGGTCAAGTCATCATGGCCCTTATGTCCAGGGCAACACACGTGCTACAATGCTACATACAGAGGGGTGCAAATCCGCAAGGAAGAGCAAATCCCAAAAAGTGTAGCTCAGTTCGGATTGAAGGCTGCAATTCGCCTTCATGAAGCTGGAATCGCTAGTAACCGCAGATCAGCGTGCTGCGGTGAATACGTTCTCGGGCCTTGTACACACCGCCCGTCACACCATGGAAGTTAGGAACACCCAGAGTCCCGGCGTTTGTCGGGATGAAGGTGGTATTAATGACTGGGGTGAAGTCGTAACAAGGTAGCCGTACCGGAAGGTGTGGCTGGATCACCTCCTTTCTAAGGAGTTTACATCGAGCTTGTCGAGATGTTTATTCGTCTTGGCTATAGCTTATACTCCCTAGGTCGATTGTTAATGGTTTATTCCGTTAGCACTTTTCCTGCCTTCGGGCAGGTAAATTGGTTCGCATCAACCCTGCTTAGTTTTGAAAGTTGGAATTTTGCCCTCTCCCGCTTTCTTGGCCCTTTAACACCTCATAGGCCTTTACGGGCCTTCTCCCAAAATTAATCTTGACAACTATTTTACAAGGTATACAATTGTATCCATAAAGTATACATATGTATAAAGGGGGTAAAAATGATTCTTAATCAAAAACAGAAAGAAGTCTACGATTACGTCGAGAAATATATCAATGATAAAGGTTTTCCGCCATCGATCCGTGAGGTTTGCAAAGCAGCCGGCTTTGCTTCTCCACGCGCTGGACAAAAATATCTAGAAGCGCTGGAAGAACAGGGCTATATTCAAAGAGAAAACAAACCGCGTGGCATAAAATTGTTGGCGGCTGTCTCAAAAGCTGTCTGCCTGCCATTCTACGGCTATATTGCCGCCGGCGCCCCCATTGAAGTCTGCGAACAACAGGAAGAAGTCGAAGTTCCCTCTACCCTCGTCGGCCGCCGCCCCTGCTATGTCCTGCAAGTTAAGGGTAATAGTATGATTGAAGACCATATTGTAAATGGCGATTTAATTGTGATCGAAAAATGTGAAACGGCCGATGATGGAGATGTGGTTGTCGCCTTGATTAATCATTCTTCTGCCACACTAAAAAGAATCTATCGAGAAAAAAATAGAGTCAGACTGGAACCATCTAATTCAACCATGAAGCCAATCTTCGTTAAAGATGTTGCCATTCAAGGAAAAGTACGGGGGCTCTTTCGTAAGTTCTAAAAATGGACACAGAAAAGAAGCTCGAAATCTTAGGCTCCGCGGCCAAGTATGATATCTGCGCCTCGACGGCCGCACCAGTTGTCACGGACCGCAAAAAGAGAGTTTGGGTTGTGGTAAATGCCTAGCTATTAATGAGCCGCAAGCAGGATTCTTTTATCTTTTCTGGGATCAAACCATAGCTTTCAAGCAATTCCGCCCTTTTTCCCTGTTCAATAAATTCATTGGGCAAACCGAGGCTATGAACAGGTTTTATTACATCTGATTCGGATAAAAGTTCCCGCACCGCAGAGCCAAAACCACCATGTAAAACGCCTTCTTCTATCGTTACGACATGATCAACTATTTTAGCCGTCTTAAGCAACAACGTTTTATCTAAGGGCGCAACAAATCGGGCATTGATCACTGTAACCGCAATCCCCTCGCCTTCCAAAAGTTTAGCGGCATCAATGGCCGGCTGAATCATCGAACCGAGAGCAATTAAAGCCATTGATCCTCGCTGGTTTGTGCCTGCAGAACGATGTAATTTTTCCCCGCGGCCAATAATTAATTTTTCATGAACCCCTTTTACCTCCGACCCACTCCCCCGCGGATAACGGATAGCAATTGGTCCATTATACGCAACTGCCAAAGCTAACATTTGTTGTAATTCCCTTGTATCCTTGGGCGCCATTATCGTCATGTTGGGGATTGAACGCATATAGGCAATATCAAATAATCCATGATGCGTCGGCCCATCTTCCCCCACCAACCCCGCCCGGTCCAAACAAAAAACTACCGGTAAATTTTGCATACAGACATCGTGGATGATTTGATCATAGGCGCGTTGAAGAAAAGTGGAATAGATCGCCACTATCGGACGAAAACCGGAAATCGCCAGTCCGGCCGCAAAAGTCACCGCATGCTCTTCGGCAATGCCGACATCAAAAAAGCGCTTAGGAAATTTACCGGCAAATTCTTCCAGCCCCGTCCCGTCAATCATCGCCGCGGTAATACAGATGATCTTCTCATCCTTTTCAGCTAATTGGGTAATCGCCTGACCAAAAGCCGCCGTATAAGTGTTTTGCCCGCTCTCATTAAGCATTTCTCCCGTCTTAATATCAAAAGGCCCAATGCCGTGAAAACGGCTCGGATTCTTTTCCGCCGGCGGATAACCCTTGCCTTTTTTGGTCAAAACATGGATCAAAACAGGGCCTTCAACCTCCCTGGCATGCTGCAGCGTACTCATGATCAAAGGAATATTATGCCCGTCGATCGGGCCAAAATATTTAAAACCGAGTTCTTCAAAAATTACGTCGACTTTAAAACTTATTACCAAATGTTTTGTCCGGTCTTTTAATTTTCGCGCCGCGTCAAAAAGCGGCACACCAACACGGGGGATCCGCTTCACCACACCTTCGATCCTATCCCTTAAATCATTGTAAAGCCCCGAAGTTGAGACTTTGGTCAAATAATTGGCGTACGAGCCGACATTGCGCGAGATCGACATTTCATTATCATTGAGGATAACGATCATGTTGCTCTTCAATCCGTCCACATTATTGACACCTTCAAAAGCCAGGCCGCCGGAAATAGACCCGTCACCAATCACCGCCACCACTGAATAAATTTCCTTGTTTAGATCACGCGCCTTTACCAGTCCCAGCGCGGCGGATATGGAAGTTGAAGCATGGCCAACGGCGAAGGCGTCATGCGGGCTTTCCAGCGGTTTGGGAAAGCCGGTAATCCCCCCTTTTGATCTTAACGTGGAAAATTGTTCCAGCCGTCCGGTTAAAATCTTGTGGGCATAAGCTTGGTGGCCGACGTCCCAAATAATTTTATCCCTCGGGCTCTCCAGCGTTGCGTGGAGCGCCACGGCCAGCTCCACCGCCCCCAGGCTCGGCGCGACATGTCCGCCGGTTTTAGAAGTAACTTCAAGAATCTTCTGCCTGACCTCGGCCGCAATCTGATCGAGCTGGCGGGCAGAGAGCGACTTTAGCGTCTCCGGCAGTTTAATCTTATCTAATAAAGAAGTATTGGTTGTAAACATACCCGTAAGTCCAATAAACCAGCATAGTCATAATAATTGCCAAGATCGCGCCGGCCACCACTTCGATCGGATCGTGGCCTAAAATCTCCTTTAATTTTTCGACCTTGACCCGCCCGGAAGAATAAATATCGTCGACAATTTTATTAAGTATTTCCGCCTGTTTGCCCGCCGCGCGCCGCACCCCGGTGGCATCATACATGACAATCAGGGCAAAAACCAAACAAATGGTAAAAAGCGGCGTTCGGACGCCATTGGTCAGGGCGATCGATAAAGTTAAAGCAGTTACGGAAGCCGAATGGGCCGACGGCATTCCTCCGGCTTCAAAAAAATGCCAGAGATTCCAATGGCCTTCCTGAAAACGATAAATTATGACTTTAATCAGTTGGGCTAGAAACCAGGAAACGCTCACAGCCATAAAGGTAAAATTCGCCAACAGACTGAAAATAAAATTATTTACCATCAGCAACCTCCAATTTTTTCCTCGCCTCTAATATCGCTCTAGCCATCAGCATATCGGTCGGCGTCGTGATTTTGATGTTTTCGTACGACCCCATGATTATTTTAACCGGTATCCCGATTTTTTCAACCAACATTGCGTCATCCGTTGCTTGATCCTGCTTTCTTGTTTCATAAGCGCGCATGATTATTGCCCTTTTGAAAACTTGAGGGGTCTGCACCGCCCAAAGTTCTTTTCGATCTAATGTTTCTTTAATAACTCCTCCACTAGCAGCTACTAACAACTCACTACTTACTACTTTCTTTATCGTGTCCACCACCGGCACGCCAACTACTACGGCCCCAAACTTTGCCGCTTCCGCAATTGATTGACCAATAATTTCAATCGTGACAAACGGTCTAGCTCCGTCATGGATAGCAACGATATCAGTATCAGATGAAATTGCCTGCAAACCGTTAAAAACGGAATCTTGCCGCTCTTTTCCTCCAGCTACAACTTTTTTAAGTTTGCGTGACCTAAACTCGCTGGCTCGCATCAAATCATCTTCATTAACGACTAGAACAATTTCCTGAACCAACTCCGTCTGTTCAAAAACATTGATAGTCCTGGCCAGTATCGGTTGCCCAGCCAAATCCAAAAATTGTTTCGGCCCTCCCATCCGACTGCCATTGCCGGCCGCTGTTATAATCGCCGCGGTTTTCACGAGCGACTCCCATGCAGATGAATCGGCGCCTTGGTCAAAAGCTCATATCCTCTCGGCTTAACCAGGACCATATCTTCAATTCTAACACCACCCCAGCCTTTTATATAGATACCAGGCTCAATGGTAATAACCATGCCGGATTCCAAAGGCCTCCAATTATGCAGGGAAATTTTTGGCCGCTGATGGATCTTACGGCCAACCCCATGGCCAGTGGTATGGATAAAACAATGGCCAAACAATTTATCTTTGATATAATCGCGTGCGGCGGCATCAACTTTACGACAAAGAACCCCCGCCCGTACCAGCTTAATTGCCCGACGTTGCGCTGTTTTTACAATTTTAAAAATCCGCTTCTGCCTGGGACGCGGCTTGCCAATGACGAACGTTCGGGTGAGATCGGAACAAAAACCTTTATACAACGCCCCAAAATCAACCATGACTAATTCGCCTTTCTTAATCTTTTTATTGGTTGCGTAACCGTGAGGCAGAGCCGCTCTCCGTCCAGAAGCCACAATAATCCGGAAAGCCGGATGGCAATCGTGAGCTTTTAACTGCCGCAAAATCCGCTTTGCGACCGCTATTTCTGTTTCGCCGGCGTGAATTTTTAAGCGCGACATGATCTGGCTGGCAACAGTAATTGCCGTTTGTTGAGAATGATTCATCAAGCAGATTTTTGGCCGATAAGACCGACAGCCGCGCGTAAAGCCAGCAGATAGCTATTGATGCCAAAACCGGAAATTTGCCCCGCCGCCACCGCCGCGATTACCGATTTATGGCGGAATTCTTCCCGCGCATAAATATTGGATAAATGGACCTCTACTACCGGCAGTTGACAAGCCGCTACCGCGTCGCGGATGGCGACACTATAATGCGTATACGCCGCTGGATTTATAATTATGGCATTATATGTTTGGCGGGCGGAACCGATCTGTTTACATATCTCGCCTTCTCCCGACAATTGCACAGCCTCAACCGCAACATTTAATTCCTTCCCCAATTTTTGCAAAGCGGAATTAATTTCTTCCAAAGTAAATTTGCCATAGATATCAATTTCCCGCTCTCCCAGCAGATCTAAATTTGGCCCATGGATAACTAAAATTTTCATGCTTTTCTCCTTGTTTTGTAGTTATTTTATCATGCGCCGCATCCTCTTATCAAGGCGGGAAGAAAATGTTATAATGTTTTTTATCGTGGCAAAAAAGCAATCCCTCCCTGTCTGGAAAGGTCTTTTTATCGGCTTGCTGATTTTTTTAGCCGTTTCTGCCGGTTTGCTGCTGCAAATTATTCGCCAGCTGCCTGACGTGGAAACAATCAATTCCTATTTACCCAGTGAAACAACCTTGATATTCTCCGCCGATGGCAAAGTGCTGGCGCGACTCCATCAGGAAGAGAACCGACAAGTTGTCCCGCTTTCTAAAATCTTTCCTTTTATGCAGAACGCGGTTGTCGCGACTGAAGATCCGCGTTTCTATTATCATCACGGCCTGGATTTTGGCGGCATCTTCCGCGCAACAATTAAAAATCTGATTTACGGCCGCGTGGTTGAAGGCGGCAGCACGCTCACCCAACAACTCGCCAAGAACCTTTTTTTAAATCGCCGGAAAACCGTGTTAAGAAAATTAGCCGAAGCTATCCTGGCCATGCAAATTGAAAAGCGCTACACAAAAGAGGAGATACTTGAACTTTACTTAAACCAGGTCTATTTTGGCCATAATGCCTATGGCATTGAATCCGCCGCCAACATTTATTTTGGCAAAAGCGCTGCCGAGTTAAACCTGGCTGAAGCCGCCATGCTGGCCGGAATTATCCGCGGTCCGGAACTCTACTCGCCCTATCATAATTTTAACGGAGCTAAATCGCGCCAAATTTACGTTATAAATAAAATGCTGGAATTTGGCCTCGTTAATGAGCGCGATGCCAAGCTGGCCGCCATCCAGAATCTCGACTTTTCCCCAAAGAATTTACGGCGCTACGGTGAAATCGCCCCCTATTTCATCAGCTATATCCTCCAGCAATTAATCAACCAATATGGCGAAGAGATGGTTTATCACGGCGGCTTGCGGGTTTATACAACCCTGGACACGCGCCTGCAATCATCCGCCGAAAATATCATTACCCGTTTCGTCTCACAGGAAGGACAACGTTACAACTTTACCCAGGCCGCCCTCGTCTCCATTGACCCGCGCACGGGGAATATTAAAGTCATGGTCGGCGGCGCAGATTTCTTCCAAAGTAAATTTAATCACGCCGTCCAGGCCAAACGCCAGCCGGGCTCCGCTTTTAAACCATTCGTTTACACCGCCGCCATGGAACAGGGCATTTCCCCCGGAACAATATTAATGGATACGCCGACAACTTTTCATGTTTATCCCAATCTTTGGAACCCTGATGGCACCTGGCAGCCGAAAAACTTTGATCGTCGGTTCAATGGCCCGGTAACTTTACGCACCGCCCTGGAACGTTCGCTCAATATTCCCGCGATAAAATTGATGGAACGGGTCGGCATACCGGCGGCTATCGACGTCGCAAAACGCCTGGGGATCACCAGCCATCTGGAACCGGGATTAGCCTTAACCCTAGGAGTTTCCGAGGTCTCATTATTGGAATTAACATCAGCTTATACGGCGTTTGCCAATTCCGGCATTCGGGTCGAACCGGCGGCCGTCTTAAAAATCGATAACCGCGACGGCGTCACAATTTTTAAACAAACGATTGAGGAAAAGCACGTTTTAGATCCCAATATCGCCGCAGTCATGGTCGATCTGCTGAAAGGCGTCATTGCCCGCGGCACCGGGGCGCACGCCAATATTGGCCGGCCCGCCGCCGCCAAGACCGGCACCACCGAAAACTTCCATGACGCCTGGTTTATCGGTTTTGTTCCTCAACTGGTGACTGGCGTGTGGGTGGGCAATGATGATAACCGATCGATGAAAGGGGTTGCAGAAGTTGCTGTTTGTCCGCGAATTTGGAAAGAATATAATTTAATCGCTTTAGCCGAAAAACCAGCGCTGGATTTTTCCAAACCGGAAGGGCTGGTTAATGTGAAAATTTGTGTCGCTTCCGGCAAACTCGCCGGCCCAAACTGTCCGGAAAAATTGCGGCAATGGGCCGCTTTTTGGAGCAAAGACGCCCCAACTAAAACTTGTGATATCCACAAGAGTGCCAGCGATGAATCACAAGACAAAGAAGAAAATAATGAAACAATCCCGCCTGAAGGCTATTAAATTAAGCGGCAAACTGCTGCCGCGTATCTAGCCGATTAATTATTGCCCTTTCAACTCTTTTTCAAATTTTTCCCTTTTGGCAATCGCGGCCAGTTCAGCTTGCTCATGGCTCGCCTGTCTGCCAGCCTTTAATTCCCTAAATTTTTTCAGCAGATCTTCATGCATAGCCTTGTTATCGCCGGCGACCAGGGAAACCTGCTCATAAATTGTAATGGCTTTCGCCGTTTGACCAAGGCGTTCATAAGTTTTGGCCAGCAGCAAAGAATAAGTCGGATCTCCACCGCCCAAACTGGCCGCCGCCTCATATTCCGGCAAGGCCAGGTCATTTTTTCCCATCATGCTAAAAGTATCGCCAAGGAAAACATGGAGCATCGGGTTATTGGGCTCCTGGGCAATCGCTTTTTTGTACGCCTGGATCGCTTCGTAGACACGCCCTTTGAAACGAAAATCATGCCCTTGCAAAATGGGGGTAAAAACTTCAACTTTAGCCTTGGCGCGCAATTCACCGAACCATTTATTAAAAGATTTCACCTGCTTATCCATTAAAGCCGCCCGATCAAACTCTTTTTCCGCGCCGGCAAATTTGTGCAAGCGCGAATCGTAAACTTTTATGAGATGATAGCCAAAACTAGTTTTCACAATATCACTGACCTCGCCGGCTTTAAGCTTAAAAGCCGCTTTTTCAAAAGTGTCAACCATCGCCCCGGTCGCAAAGAAGCCCAGATCACCGCTTTTTACCGCTGAACCGGTATCCAGGGAATACTCTTTCGCCAACTGACCAAAATCTTCCCCTTTCTTTATCCTTGTCAATAGCTCCCGAGCCCGAGCTTCCTGGGAGACAAGGATATGGCTGGCGCGCACTTCGCGTAAGTCATCAGGCGTCACTGTCACTTCAGACCGAACTTTGGTCACCATTTTTTGGACCAAAATTTCATCTTTAATGAGATTTTTAAATCGGCCTAAATTTGTGCCGATCCGCTTAAGCGCCGCTTCCAATTCTTGTTTGGAATTTAATTTTTGCTGCTGCATTAAGCCATTGATCGCGCCTTCAACCTCTACATTGGCCACCCGGACACGTTTTTTGGCTTCCGCCAGGACCAGCATAAAATCAACCGTCTGGCTCAAAGCCATGTTTTGGATAAACGCCAGGTCGGATGGCTGGAGCTGTTTGCCTTTAAATTGCTGGAGGAGACGATTGGTCATCTCCTGGAAACGCATTGGATCAACCTCGCTGCCATTAACTTTGGCGATCCGCTTTTCCAGCCCGCCGGAACCACCCGGCAAACGAGAAAAACTCAAACCATAAAACATGGAGCCTAAAAACAAAACCGCAACGATAATCATGATGGAACGGCCTTTTTTCCTTAGAAACGTCAACATTTTTACACCTCCGAATTTAATATGCGCGAGACTGAAATATAGGCGCCCAACATGCCCAATCCCGTTCCCAACAAAACCATCGTCAGATAAATCAAGGAAAGCAGCCGCTGGTCGCCCATTAACGGGAGAAAAGGCAAAGCGCTTGATACTTTATAAAGGACAGCGGAGTAAGAAAAATTAAGGATGATAAAAGAAGCCAGGCCGCCCAAAACTCCCAGGAGGATGCCTTCGATAATGAACGGCCATTTCACGAATATATCGGTCGCTCCAACTAATTTCATGATCGAGATATCCGTCTCTCTGGCTAAAACAGTCAGACGGATCGTATTAACAACAATTAATAAGGTCGCCAGCGCGATTAATATCACCAGCGAAGCGCCACCGATACGGATCGCATCGAGCAACGATTTCATCTGGTCGACAAACTTGCCGCTGTAGCGCACTTCATCGATCAATTGAAAATTAGAGACCTCCTTGGCGACTTTGGGCAGAATATCCGGCGTCCGGACTTTGATATTAAAAGTATGCGGGAGGGGATTATTGGTCATTGTCGCGTCAAGATCAAGCTGGCTGCCAAATTCATCTTTAAACTGGCGCCAGGCTTCGGTGCGGGAAATGAAATCAATTTTTTCCACGCCGGGGATTTTGGCCAGCGTCAACTGCAGGGCCCCCGCTTCTTCCAGAGAAATATCTTTATTGACGTAAGCCGCCAGGTCCATTTTAGACGAAACGGAACCGACAATGCTCCCCAGGTTCACAACCAATAATAGGAAAACCCCAAAAACAAACAAGGAGACAGTAATTGTCCCGATAGCGACAAAACTCATCAAGGCGCTGCGGCGGAAAGAACGCAAAGCTTCCACGAGAAAAAATTCCAAGTTGCTAAACATTGTAGCCTCCGAGCAGCTGGTCGCGGACAATGCGGCCGCTCTCTAAAGCGACGACGCGGCGCTTCATGTCGTCAACAATCCCTTTATTATGGGTGGAGATCAACACCGTCGTGTTGCGTTTATTGATCTTCTCCAACAGTTGGATAATGTCCCAGGAGGTCGTCGGATCGAGGTTGCCGGTTGGCTCATCCGCCAAAAGAATCGGCGGGTTGTTGACAATGGCCCGGGCGATGCAAGCCCGCTGTTTTTCACCGCCGGAGAGCTCGTCCGGAAAAGAATTCGCCCGTCCCAGCATCCCAACCAATTCTAACGCCTGCATAACTTTGCGCCGAATGGTGGAGCGCGGCGCCCCAGTCACCCGCAAGGCAAAAGCAACATTTTCAAAAACGGTCCGTTTGGGGAGTAATTTATAATCCTGGAAAACTACGCCGATATTGCGCCGCAGGTAAGGGACCTGTTTAGAATCCAATTCAGCGACATTGACCCTGTCGACGATAACTTTGCCGCTGGTCGGGACTTCTTCCCTGTATAACAGTTTCATCATCGTCGTTTTTCCCGCGCCGGAAGGGCCGACAATAAAAACAAATTCTTCTTTACCGACGAATAAATTGATGTTCAGTAAGACATCAATGCCGTTGCTATAAGATTTAGAAACGTTGATTAACTCAATCATCAGTAGTCATTCTAGCAAAAAAAATAACAGCTGTCGAACTAAGAATAAAGCGGAAAATCACGGCACAATTCTTTAACCCGCCCTCTGACCGCTTGCTTTATTTTATCCTCGCTAACATTACTTAATGCCTGGCCGATTAAGTCGGCAATCGCTGTCATCTCCGCTTCTTGCATCCCGCGGGTCGTTAAGGCCGGCGTGCCGATCCTGATGCCGGAGGTCACAAATGGTTTCTCCGGATCAAAAGGGATGGTATTTTTGTTGACAGTAATGCCAATTTCATCCAGGGTCTGCTCCGCGAGCTTGCCAGTAATTTTCTTGGGTCGTAAATCAACCAGGACCAGGTGATTATCCGTACCGCCCGAGACTAGACGAAAACCATTGTTCAGCAAACCGGCAGCTAAGGCTTGCGTATTTTTAATAATTTGTCCGGCATACTTTTTATATTCCGGGCTCATTGCTTCTTTGAAGCAGACGGCTTTGGCCGCGATAATATGTTCCAGCGGACCGCCTTGAGTGCCAGGAAAAATAGCCTTATCAATCTGTTTGGCATAGGCCTCCTGACAAAGGATTAATCCCGAACGCGGACCGCGCAAAGTTTTATGGGTCGTGGAAGTTACGACTTCAGACAGCGGGACAGGCGAAGGGTGAAAGCCCGTCGCCACCAGCCCCGCGATGTGGGCAATATCAACCATCAGTACCGCCCCGACCGCGTCACAAACCTCACGGAATTTAGTGAAATCAATAATGCGCGGATAAGCGGTAGCGCCAGTGACGATCAATTTAGGTTTATGCTCTTTGGCCGCCGCCATTAACGCTTGATAATCGATTAACTCCGTATCTTTGGTCACGCCATAGGAGACAAAGTGAAATAAGATGCCGGAGGCATTGACGGGACTACCGTGGGTTAAATGTCCGCCATGAGATAAATCCAACCCCATGACAGTATCTCCAGGCTTCAGGAAAGCCAGATAAGCAGCGATGTTGGCTTGCGAGCCGGAGTGCGGCTGGACATTGGCGTGCTGGGCGCCAAAAAGTTTTTTCGCCCGCCCAATAGCTAAAGACTCGACGACATCGACGCATGAACAACCGCCATAGTAGCGTTTTCCAGGATAACCTTCGGCGTATTTATTGGTCAAGACACTGCCGCAGGCTTCCATCACCGCCCGGGAAGTAAAATTTTCCGAGGCAATCATCTCGAGGCCGTTTTGCTGGCGCGCCAGCTCCGTGTCAATAGCCTGCGCGATTTCCGGATCATCATTACGGATATGGTCTAGGTTAAAGTGCAAAGTGTTCAATTAAGTCCTCCGTTGAAAATATTTTTACGTCTGATTGATTCTTTAATAATTTGTCATTTGACCAGATCGCCGCGTTGAGCATGATGGCTAAAGCAAAATATGGAACATCTTTAGGATCCGGTGAAATCTTTAAGGCTTTATTGATAGAAGGCAAAATCTCTGAAAGCGGAAAAACAGAAATCTGTCTTTCGAATAATTCAAATAATTTTTGAAAATCATCTTTGCTTCTATGTGTTTTTGAAAGCAAAAATTTCCGGTATTTAGAAAATTCAGTAAAAATGAATTCTGGAGTAAAAAGATGAAGTTCTTCTCGGAATAACAAATCAGAAGTTTTGCTGTTTTTAATCAGTGCGGCGAATAGTATATTGGCATCAACTACTAAGTCCACTGATTAACTTTTCCGTCGTTTGAGATATTTTTTTGCCGCGCTCGCGTTAATTTTGCGGCCCAGGGCCAGGGCATCTGCTTGAGTTAATTCACTTTCGGCTTTAAAGCCGGCCAAGAACTCAAGGTCACGAAGTTTTTGCATGAATGCTTGACGGGCGATTGCCGACCAATTTAAATCCGGAAAATGCTTCATTTTCTCGTTGAGCTCAACAGGAATCTCCAGAGTAACACTAGCCATATTATTATTTACCTCCGTTAATAAATATTACCATATTTCATGACGACTGGTCAACATACCCATCCACATACCAGCTCTGACGAATAGTATTTCTTCGCACCCGTAAACCCCTTCCCACTTGCCGACGCATCTTTTTACCAACTAGGGGCCCATTCGTCTCTTGTTACAAGGGATTTTCTTCGCAAAGGCAAGTTTTGCTTGATATCATAAC
>JACRKQ010000027.1 GCA_016219705.1 Candidatus Saganbacteria bacterium
GGTTATGATATCAAGCAAAACTTGCCTTTGCGAAGAAAATCCCTTGTAACAAGAGACGAATGGGCCCCTAGTTGGTAAAAAGATGCGTCGGCAAGTGGGAAGGGGTTTACGGGTGCGAAGAAATACTATTCGTCAGAGCTGTGATCTTCCAAACCGTTTATTCAATTCTGCGGCGGTTAAGCGGACAAAATTGACCCAACCAGTTTTTTTGTTGCGGCGGGATATAATTTTAAAAAGGATTTTAGCTTCTGGTGGCTGATATTTTTTAAATCAAACTCATTAATATTTATAGATCTCCTTTTTAGACTTACCAAATATAAAGTATCCAGCAAAGCTTTTTCGGCACAAGCGACATAAGCCTGTTGCCTTAATTCATAGCCGGTGATCAATGCCGGTTTTAAGTGTGAATACTCAAGAATTATTTCCCCAAGCTTCATGGTTTTGGTCCGGCGCGGCGTCGCCAGGGTCAGAGTGGTTGGCTCTTGAGAAATTATGCTATGTAAATGAAGTGCATATTCAAAAGAGAGATAAGACGGATAGACTAATTGACAAGCCAGGCTCTCATAATCAATTTGTGATGGGGACGTGGCATAATAGCCGTAGCCTAATTTAAAGAGCGTCTTCTTTTTTACTAAACGAAAAAGAGCAACTTTTGTCGTCTCTTTTTTAGCTCGAACGTAATTGGCGATTTCCTGCAATGAAAAACCGCGTCGTGGAGATTTAGTCAATAGTATTAAAATTTCATCGCGTAGCATTTTTCCCAATATCCTTTAAAACCTGATCAATCAACTGCCACTGATTGGCGGGAATAAAGCGCCGCATTTCCCGTTTGAATTCAGCCGGCGCAATAGTAAATTGGCTTTCAACGACAAAAGGGCGTCTAAGCAACTTGGCCAGATACCATAAATCAAACCAGTCCCTGGCCATATTTCTTCCCGCAATCGCCCATTGTTTGGTTTTATAGAGAGAGGGGAGGTCTGCGACATAAAGTACGGGTTGAAACACGGAACAAGGAGAAGCTAACGGGCGAAATTCTTTGCTAATGCCGTTTTTTCTTTTGGCCATTTCAATTTTAATAGAAAAAGGATGTTTTAAGTTTTCTGAGCGGTATTTTAACAAAGCAAAAAGTGTTTGTCTTTTATCTTTAATATCTTCGAGACTTAAGCGAGGTTCAAGTTCAACAACCTTCAGGAGGGTTGCCTCCAGCGCTTTTTCGCTGATTGAATCAGTCAGTAAAAAGTCCAGATCTTCGGAAAAGCGCGGACAATTATAAGCCAAACGCAGAGCTGTTCCGCCATAGAATATGAGTGATTTTGGGAGATCAGATTTTGACAAGATTTCGAGGACCAGCATCTCTGCTTCCTCTCGCAGGAGGCTTAAGGGAGCGATTTTTAATTCGGTCGCCAATTGGTTTAATTGTACTTGTTCCATAAAAGTTAACAATAATGTTAACTATATTGTATCACTATGAAGAAGCAATGCAAGCAAATTTTTACCTTCCAAATCGTCTATTCAATTCCGCCTCAGAAAAACGAATTAATGTTGGCCGGCCGTGAGGACACGTTAGCGGATTTGTCGTAGTGTGTAGTTGTTTAATCAATTGTCCCATCTCTTGAAAACTTAATTTGTCGCCAGCTTTGATGGCGCCATGGCAGGCTAAATATTTTCTAATTCTTTCCTGCTTAACGTTGACTTGGGCGGATCTTTCCAATTCTTCTAATTCCGACAGAATATCTTTTAACGTCTCTTTTGCAGAAGAGTTGGAAATCATCGTTGGAACCCCGCGCATGAGAAATGTTTGCGGGCCAAACTCGGCAAGATCAAAACCCAGGCTGTTTAAATAATTTAAATTATCAGCTAATAAATTAGCTTCGTTAACCGTTAGCTCAATTGTTTCCGGGAGAAGAAGGTTTTGATTAGAGATAAAATTGTTTTCTATGGCTTGGCTGCTCAATTTATCATAAAGGATTCGTTCATGTGCCGCGTGCTGGTCAATCAAAACCATATCCTGGCCGTCGGTGGCGACGATGTAGGTTTGATTAATTTGTCCCAGCGGCAAAAGTGGCAAGGTCTCTGCTTGCGGCAAACTTTCTGCTGGTTGAATGGATAAATCAAACGCTTGCTTAGCATCCATAAGAATGTCGAGCATCTCCGATTTCCACGATCCTTCGTGACCTTGATGCCTCGATGCCTCGATCCCTTGATTCCCTATTCCCTCAGTCCCAAGCCCTAATCGCTGTTCCCTAACTTTTTCTAGAGCAAGTTTTACCGCACTGGTTATTGCCTCCATCACTTCCTGATTCTTAGCAAACTTTATTTCCCGCTTGGTTGGATGGACATTGACATCGATTTGGGCGGGATCAATTTCAATAAAAATTACAGCGGCAGGATAGCGATTGCCGGGAATAAGTGTCCTGTAGGCTTCTTCCAGCGCCCGATTTAATAAAAAGTTCTTAACGTAGCGATGATTGACAAAAAATGTTTCGTAATTCTTGTCCAAACGACTGATATTGGGTTGGCTGGTTAGTCCAAAAACGCGGCCGTATTTAAAGGTTTGCTCAACCGGCAATAAACTTTGGGCCAAATCTAAACCATAAATTGCCAGAATGACGTCGGCTAGCTTTCCCGAACCACTTGTGGTTAACAAAGGCTTGCCGTCGCTGATTAATTCAAAGGCGATTTGAGGATTAGCCAGGGCATATTTATTGACGATGTCGGCAATTTGATTAATTTCGGTTGCCGGAGCCTTTAAAAACTTTTTGCGGGCAGGCGTATTAAAGAATAATTCTTTAACCGTTAAGGTCGTGCCAACCGGAGCGCCGCAATCTTCATTGGAAAGCACTTTCCCGCCTTCCAATATAATTTGAGCTCCGCCTTGAGTTTGGTTGGTCCGACTTTTGAGCTCCATTTTAGAGACGCTGGCGATGGAAGGGAGGGCTTCGCCCCGAAAGCCAAGGGTTTGAATATGAAAGAGGTCATCCAGCGAACTGATTTTTGAAGTTGCATGACGTTCAAGGGCAAGCTTCAACTCCTCCTTGCTCATCCCGCTGCCATTATCGGTAACTCGGATTAAGCGGCTGCCGGCTCCTTGGGTTTCAATGGTAATTTTTGTTGCCTGCGCGTCAATCGCGTTTTCAACCAGCTCTTTGACGACGGAGGAGGGTCGTTCAATGACTTCACCAGCGGCGATTTTATTGATCAGGTCTTCGGGCAAAACGTGTATGAGTGTCATAATTTTTCTTCAAATTCTAATTGGGAAAGCAGAAACTGCCACAAAGGTTCATAAATAATTTTGTATTTACCGATAGTCTCTTTTTTGGCAAAATCTTTGGTGATAATGGTCAAATTATGGCAATTAAGCTCGGCGGCCGCTTTCAGCAAAGATCTCTTTTCTCTTTTTAGCACTGCTTCATCCAGGTTATAACAAACCTGGCATAACCGCTGGATGCGCAGCCCCTGTTTAATCGCAAAATCGACTTCTTCCTGCTCCGGCGATTTCCAGTAAAAAACATTTTCCCTGCCATATTGTTTGATTAAATTAATAGCCGTGATGTTTTCATACAGGCGGCCAATATTGGCTGAAAATTTTAAAGTAACAGCGTTAATCAGGCCAGTGTCGATGCAATAAATCTTCTTGGGATAGAGTTTCTGCTCTTTAACCTTATAGGAAAAAATGGGGATTTGATAAATTAAAAAAGCCTCTTCCAAATACCCAAGTGTTTGCAAAACAAAATTAGGCGAAATTTTGCGGCCGGTTATAGCCACAAGGATCTTGCGCAGTTTAGTGGCGCTTATCAGGCACGAGAAATTGTTAGTCGCCAGCTCGGCAATGATTTTAATCAGCGTCATATCTTTAACTTTATGGCGTGCGGCGACATCGCGATAAATTATTCCCTCAAACAATTCCTTAAGATATTGGTTTTTTAAGTTTTCGTCAGACATTAGAACTGCCTGGGGGAACCCGCCGAAAGTCAGATAATCGTTGAACATTTTCTCCCATTGTTTCCGTTTGGCGATTATTTCGTATTTTTTGATATTGTTAGAGCCTTTAAACTTAAGAAATTCCAGGAAAGTCAGAGGGAAAACGCAGCAGGTGAAAACTCTCCCTGTTAGAGCGGTGGCCAGGGATGATTGGAGCAGCTTTGAAGAAGAGCCGGTAACAATTACTTCAACGGGCTCATTTTTCTCCAACAACGTTCTGACCCATTTTTCCCAAAAGGGAATATTTTGTACTTCATCAAGGACGAGATAGGCCTTGCCCTGGGGATTGACGTTGTTGCGGTAAGCTTGATAAATTGCCTCCAGCAGGGCCGGTTTTAAATATGGTTCAAATTTAGGGTCTTCAAGTAGGACATAGAGAGTGTTCTCTGGTGCCAGAGCCAAACTAGCTTCGCGCAGGATTTGTTTAGTCAGGAAAGTTTTACCGGATCTTCTTACGCCGATAACTGCCGCCGCCAACTCCTTATTTTTTAAAAACTGACGGAGGATTTTTATATATTCCGGCCGCTCGATTACCTCTACTTGCGGCTTTCCCCATAAATTTAATGGCGCCAGCGCCTCGATAATTTCTTCTTGTCTTAGCATATATCCCTGGTATATAAAGAAGAGTATGATATATGCAATATCAACTCTGTCTCATATACTCAGTTTTCACCTCTTTCTTTTTATAATTTCTACCCCGATATATTGGGGTAAATTTGCTATTATCACTGAACCATGTATTTTTGCTA
>JACRKQ010000028.1 GCA_016219705.1 Candidatus Saganbacteria bacterium
GCTTCAAGGAGGAAAAGCTTTTCCCTCTCATTCCACCTCTGGGGGAATGATACAGAGACGTTTTGGTAAAGTAAATAAGCATAGGGTTGAAAGGAACCGCGACGTTTAGTCGCAGGTTCCAAAATATATTATACGAGGAGGTGAATAATGGACGAACAGCAGATTTTTGAACAGGTCAAGAAAGTTGTTATTGAACAGTTAGGAGTGGCGGAAACGGAAATTAAGCGCGAAGCTTCTTATGTTAATGACCTTGGCGCCGACTCCCTGGATACAGTGGAGCTGGTCATGGCGCTGGAAGAAGCTTTTGGTATTGAGATCCCGGATGAAGATGCCGAAAAAATTAAGACCATCGGCGATACGATCAGTTACATCATGTCCCACAATAAAAAGTAAGGAAAACCATGAAGCTTCCGGAATTAAAAATAGCTGATTTTATTGCCCGTATCCCCATTATCCAAGGGGGTATGGCCGTGAGGATATCGACCGGCGCGCTTGCCGGCGCTGTGGCCGCAGCCGGCGGCATCGGCGTAATCGGCGCGTCAGGCATGTCTTTTGAAGAATTAGCCAATGAAATCCGGATAGCCAGGGAAAAAGCCCGGGGCGGCGTTATCGGCATCAACATTATGTTCGCGGCCCGCGAGTTTTGGGGGATTGTCACGACTGCCATCAAGGAAAAAATCGACCTCGTCTTTACCGGGGCTGGTTTTTCCCGAGATATTTTTAAAGTCGGCCAAGATAACAATACTCCAATTGTTCCCATCGTCTCTTCCGCCCGTCTGGCCCAAACCGCGACACGCTGCGGCGCGGCCGCAATCGTGGTTGAAGGCAAGGAAGCCGGCGGACATTTGGGAACTGATCGTTCGATCAAGGATATCCTCCCTGAAGTGCGGCAGGCAACTGATTTGCCGGTCGTGGCGGCGGGGGGGATTACGACTGGCGCGGATATCGTGGAAATGCTTCAGTTCGGCGCTAACGGCGTACAAATTGCCACGCGGTTTGTCCTGTCCGAAGAATGTAATGCCGCCCTCCCTTTTAAAAAACGCTACCAGGAAGCAACCAAAGATGATATTGTCATTATTTCTTCGCCGGTTGGATTGCCCGGTCGGGCGATCCGCACCGCTTTTGTCGATAAGCTCTTGGCTAAAAAGGGGCCCAAGCCACTCGGTTGTGATTTTTGTTTAAAACATTGTTCCCTGGAATATTGCATCGTCCAGGCGCTTATCCGTTCCCAGCGCGGTGACATCGAAAACGGGGTTGTCTTTTCCGGGGAAAACGTCTGGAAGATCAAGGATCGGAGCATCAGGCCGGCAGCGGATATTATCAAGGAACTTGTCTCCGAGGTTGAGGCTATACTCGGTTAATGGCAGGAGGTTTTTAAAAATGGCGCGGGTCGTGATTACTGGCCTGGGGGTTATTTGTCCCCTTGGCAATGATAAAGAAGTTTTTTGGCAAAGTCTGGCCAACGGGAAAAATGGCATTGGCCGGATTACCCATTTTGACACCGCTAAATTCCCCGCCCAAATTGCCGGCGAGGTTAAAAATTTTGATCCCGGTCAATACATGGATAAAAAAGAGGCGCGGCGCCTGGTCCGCTTTATCCAGCTTGCCATCGCGGCCGCTCAACAAGCGGTTAAAGACGCAAATCTTAAAATAATCGGTGATTTCGCTAATGAAGTTGGCGTTTTAATCGGTTCCGGTATCGGGGGAATCGGATTTTTAGAAGAGCAGGCCAGAAATTTATTTGAAAAAGGGCCTAACCGCTTGAGCCCCTTTACCGTCCCTTACATGATCGCCGACATGGCCGCGGGGATGGTTTCCATCAATCTCGGGGCCAAAGGCCCTAACTCCTGCGTTGTCACCGCCTGCGCCAGCGGGACTAATTCAATTGGCGACGCTTATAAATTAATCCAGCGCGGCGCGGCCAAAGCCATGATTACCGGCGGCGCCGAAGCCGCCGTGACGCCGCTGGGAGTCGCCAGTTTCTGCGCGGCGCGCGCTTTAACTTTCAGCCATAATGACAGTCCGGAAAATGCCAGCCGCCCTTTTGACGCTAAGCGGGACGGTTTTGTTATGGGTGAAGGAAGCGGCATTGTTATTTTAGAAGAATTGGAGTTCGCCAAAGACCGCGGCGCTAAAATTTATGCTGAAGTTATTGGCTATGGCATGAGCGGCGACGCGAACCATATCACCGCCCCCGCCCCGGGAGGAGAAGGCGCCGCCCGCAGCATCCGCGCCGCTTTAAAAGATGCCAATATCTCTCCTGCGCAAGTCGATTATATCAACGCTCACGGCACATCGACTGAATTAAATGATAAATTTGAAACCATGGCGATCAAAACTGTTTTTGGCGAACGGGCCCGGCAGATTCCTATCAGTTCTAATAAATCGATGATGGGGCACCTCTTGGGCGCCACCGGCGCAGTCGAGCTAATCGCTTCTGTTTTAACCATTCAGAACAGCCTGATTCCGCCGACAATTAATTATGAAACGCCTGATCCGGAATGCGATCTGGATTACGTCCCTAACACGGCTCGACCACAAAACGTCAATATTGTTATGTCGAATTCTTTCGGCTTCGGCGGGCATAATGCGATTTTGATTGTTAAAAAATATTCTGATTCATAAGCTCTTGCGTTCATCCGTTTTACCTAGTGTGTTATAATTAATCCCCAATGAAGCTGCAGTGGAAACATTTCTTATCATTATTATTTCTCGTCTTTTTTGCCCTGCCTGTTCTGGCCCAGCAAGGCTCTTACCCTCAATTAGACATTTCCGGCTTTAAAAAATGGGAATATAAGAAAGCCTCTGTTGAGCCCTCCCGCAACTATTTTACCAGCTTAACTCAATTGGGCGGTTATTACTCCATTTTTTCCAGCGGCCCGTTGCAGGAGAGGCTGCAATTGCGCCTGATCGGCCAGTTATCAGAATCACTTGGCGTCACTTATGACCTGGAACAACAGCCGGAGATTCCTGACCGCTATGACGTAAAAGTCAAACAAGACAATTATGACCTGACCTTCGGGGAGTTTAGCGCCAGCTTCAGCGGCAATGAATTTACGACCGTTTCAAAAAATCTCAACGGCGTCATGCTGGCCGCCAAAGACAGCTGGTATAACGTCATGATCGTCCCGTCCGCCAAATTAAAAAGCCAGACGCAAAATTTGACCACCCAAAAAGGCAATAACACGAAAGGGCCTTATAGCTTGGGACATGGCTCGATTGTCGAAGGCTCGGAAAGAGTAGAGCTGAATAATGTTTTACAAAAGCGCAATAGCGACTATACCATTGATTATTTTGAAGGTAAAATTACTTTTACCCGCATCATTACTACTCTGGATGAGTTTAAATACGCTTACGAATTCACCAACATCCTGGACCTTTTTTTCCCAACGTTGTCAAAACGTGATTTCTTCGGTTTACAGACGCGCTTCACAATAAATCCGGATGAATTCGGCCGGCCGGAGCCAAAACCCGAGCCAGTGATCCTGGCTGCTCGTGAAGTTTTTCCGTCCGCCGGGAGCCGGGAAGCGGATTTGGGCGAAGCCGAGGCGGCCGGCCAATTTCAATTAAAAAATTATCCCCTAACAAATTTCAGTGAAAAATTAACTTTTATGGGGGCGCAGCTTAAAAAAAATGAAGATTATATCATCCATTATTCTTCCGGCGGCATAAAACTTTTGACCCGTTTTCTGCCGACTAGTAGTGAGACTCTGGCGGTTGAATACCAGTATGCTAAAACTTCTGAAGAGAGCGAAGTCCTGGCCGGCATCGGCAGCCGGGGACCCTACCATCTTACAAATAAAAATCTCGTGCCGGAGAGCGAGAGGATCGAGCTCGATGGTAAATTACTGGTCAGGGACCTTGACTACACAATTAAAAATGAAATTAGCGAGCTAATGTTTGGCGTTGTCGTCGGCCCGACTTCCCAAATAAAAGCGAAATATCTTTACCGTGTTTATGTTGTCCCTCCAGCCGCGCCGGTCAAATTTCCTAAGGAGCTGAAAATCGGCTCAACATTTTTGAAAGAGTCCGCCAAAAAAGGGTCCACGACCGCTATCGCTACAGTCAACGAGACCATCAGCGGGGCGACCATTATCGGCAACAATTATCATGCCTATTTGCAAAATCGGCCGGTCGCGCCCACCAGTGAATCCGGCGCGACGCTAATCGTTAGATTAAACGGCGTCGCTTTAACGCCGGAAATCGACTATTCCTTTCCGCAAACAAGCATTGATCCCTCTACCGGCTTTGTCCTTGTTTCTCCTGAAGCCCAGCTGGCTTACCTCAACAATCGGACAGATCCTTCCAATGGTTACGCCACCGGCACGATTAAATTCCTTAATACGACTATTACCGCTACCAGCCAGGTCACTGTTATCTATACATATTATAAAAGCGTGGTGGGGCGCTATTCCGCCGTCGGGAACGGCACGCGCGGCCCTTATTTTTTGAGGAATGTCCGCAATATCGTCCCCGGGTCGGAAATTGTCCAGGTTTGGGATCAGGGATCTTCAGTCATTACAACCTATACGCGCAATTCCAGTTTCGACGCTAATGCCGGAGCAACCGGTTATATGACCAACTATGACGCGAATTCTCCGTCAATTACTTTTAATCTGGAGCTTGGCCCGACAAAAAATTTCCAAATCATTTATCAGTATGTGCCGCCGAACGCTTTTGGCGGCGGCGATATCAGCCAATCGGTTTTCGGCGTCGACGGCAGTTATAAGATCGGCGATGTTTTTAAGGTGGAAACAGCTTATGCTCGGAGCGAAACCGACCAGGTGCTCATCACGGCCGCGACAATGGAGAGCTTTACCGGCCGCGACGTTAAAAATTATCCTCTGCATTCCACGGCTGACATCATTGAAGGGAGCGAAAAAGTTTCCGTTAATAACCGGCTGTTGAACCGGGATATCGATTATTTTATCAGTTACACAGCGCCGGGGCAGATCACTTTTTATTACATCACGCCGGCTTCCGCCGACGCGATCACCGTCGAATATAAATACCAGACCAGCGGCGGCCTCATCTCTGGCCAAACAACCAAAGCTGACACGGCTTATAAATTAGCGGCGGAGACCAAACTGTTCAGCGATAAACTGGTGATCAGCGGCAGTACTAAGCAGATTGGCTTTGATTTTACGCCCCAGGGCGGAACTTCTATCGGGCTTGGCTCACGCTATAAACAATATGACGTGGCCTTTAAGCCGGATTCCAATAATTTATCAACAACTTATTCCTATAAAGAGAATGTCAATCCGCTTAATAACAGCCGGACGCGCTTTTTACGCTCCTATGACAACGCGGCTTCCTTTGGCATAAACCCGAAAGGAGTTTTAAAAGTCGACGGCTCTTATCGTAATTATCGGACCATGGATGATCTTTCGGCTGCTGTTGCCATTCATAGCAATGATACTTCTTTAAATACCTATACTCTGGGGTTAACCCCGCTGGAATTAAAACGCGGCGTTTTATCCTTAACGACAAAATATGATTACAGCGCAACAATCTCCCAAACTGATTCGGAACGTGATAGCAGTAATTTTTCCCAAACCAACAACCAGTACCAGCACTTCAATAGCGGGTTAAAATTCACTGATCGGGTAAGCCTGGCCTATGATTATCAATTAAGCGAACCGAAAACAATCGCTGGGACCAGCGAGGCGCTCTCTTCACAAACCAGGAACCAAGATTATTCTTACGCGCTCTCTCTGGACTTGACTCCGGCGCGGCTGGAAAAATGGACCGCGCGCTTGAGCCTCCTCCAACAGAAAGCCGAGACACTTGTCCGCAATTTCCTTCCGACAGAGGAGGTTAATACAACCAATAATCAGACCATTCACATGGACCTTGTCCCTATCAAGCCATTGACCTCCTCTCTTGATCTTAACCGTCAAGAGCGCACCAGCGTCCTTCTCAATGGCGCTAATCCCAGGACAGATCGCGCCGCCGCCAGCGCGCAATTTACTCCCGTTAGCTGGTTCTCTCTGGGCTGGAACGGCTTACAAAGCGAAACTATCCCGGAAACCGGGGCAGCGAATAGGACGACAGGGAACGGCAAGACGTATACTGCCAGCTGGTCTCCCATAAATAAAGAAAAAATTAAATTTTCCAGTAATTTTACTTTATCTAATAATAACCAAACCGCCCCTTCCGGCTCATATGAAGGGATCAGCACAAATACCGACAACCTGGCGCAAAATTATACCGTAACATTAGCCATTATACCCGCAATTCCCATTAATCTTGGTCTTATCAGGGAAGACTACCAAAACAACAATAATCATCCCCTCTCTGTTAGCCAGATCGACACACAAACCCAGAACCAGACTATTAATATTGGCGCGAGTTACACGCCTGTTCCCATGTTAAGTTTTAGCGGCAACCTTAACAACAAAACCACGACTGTTATTAAAGATCGGCGCGTGGCGGCTGGCTCTAACAATAAAGTAATTATTGACAGTAAAATTTCCTACCAGCCGGCAAATTGGGGGACATTAGTTTACACCCGCCAGGATGAAGATAACGGCGGCGAGGTCCAGGGAGGGCAAATGGTCGCCCTCAACATTCTTAAAGTGACGTCAACCTACAGCTTGAATGTTACCATCCCTGCTGATAGCCCGGTCGTTTCCAGTTTTGTCGTCATTGCTTCGCTCAAGACGGTTGATTATAAGAATCGGAGCAACGCCAGCGATGATTTTGTCGCCTCGCTTTTGTCTTTTGAAGGGAGCCTCAATTTTTAATTGAGGACAATGAGTTTGCCTCGGGCCAGCGGTCTTTGCTCAACAACAATTTGATAAATATAAAGGCCGTTGGCGACTAGTTGGCCATTTTGGTCGCGCCCGTCCCACGATGGGCTATTGTCGCCGGCTTTGGCCCCGTTTTCGCCGGGCAGGTACATATTTTGCCAGACCAGGTTGCCCAGCAAATCAAAAAGATAAATTTTTACGTCGAAATTCCCCGATAATGAATAGCGAAAAGAAACGCTGGCCGCCCGACTGCGGTCAAAAGGATTGTTCAAAATATAAGTTAGCGGAAGATTCGCTTGAGCCAAAACCTCTTTGGCCGAGACTATTCCACTATTACTCAACGTAACTAAAATGCTATTGCGCTTTTGATTGCCGGCTTTATCTAACGCTGTTAAGCGGATCATATATAAGCCATTCAGGCCGCTTGTCTCCCATGACCCAAGAGAATTAAAGGAGATAGAACTATAACCTTGCTTGATTGTTTGGTAAACGCTTGGGACCGCTCCCTGGCCATATTCCAATATATAATTATCAAGATTTTGGTCCTCGGCTGTGCCAATAATTGTAACTTTTCCGGCTAAAGCGGCGCCATCCGGCGGATAATAAATCGTCGCTTCGGGCGTTACATTATCTATGTGAACATTCACCTGGGCTTCCCTGGTTTGAAAATTGGTAGTTGTAACCGCCAATTTAATGGTATAAGCCCCATTTAGCCCCGTCGTATGCCACGTCCCCAATCTCCCCTCGGCGCTAACAGAGCTGTTTTCCAGTGTGGCAATTAGCGTTGTCCCCTGCAGCGCCGTTAAAACATATTGTGAAAATCCCCACCCTGTCGCTGAACCGTAAATGCCGACATCGCCGCTGATGTAAGCGTCGCTGCTGGGCGAGGAAATATTGGCGACCACGCTCATCGCAAAAAAAGCATTGGCCCGTTTTCCAATTGGTTCATCGGTAACAATCGTATCTGCCTCCCTAGTAATTTGGTCCATTATCTGTCGGTTAGTAAATGACGGATTGGCCGCTTTGATCAGGCTGGCAATCCCAGCCACTATCGGAGCAGCAAAAGAAGTGCCGCTGGGTGTTTCATAGCTTCCATTGGCCGTGGTTAAAATTGCAGTTCCCGGCGCGCAAACATCGACCCAAGACCCATAGTTTGAAGCCTGTATCTTCCCGCTAACCAGGCTTACTCCTGTCCAAATAGAGCGGTGATCACTTTGGTCAGTCGCCCCGACAGCCAGGACCGTCGGATAATAAGCCGGATATGATGGGTTGCTGATATTGTCATTGCCCGCCGCCGCCACTAAGACGATCCCCTGGTCGTAAGCCTGCTGGCAAAGCTGCTCCAGATTTGGGTCAGAAGAATACTGGCCAAAACTCATATTAATAATTTTGGCTCCCTTGGCCATCGCCCAGGCAATTCCTTGTAAAATATCATCCATTGTCCCCCCAGCGATACTGCCCGGTAAAACTTTAACCGGCAGGATTGTAGCTTGCCAATCTACGCCGGCAATCCCTTTACCATTATTTGTCGCCGCCGCAATCACCCCGGAGACTTCTGTCCCGTGCATGCGAATCGGTCCAGAAGCATCTGGTCGGGTATCAGTATTTTCTTCTGTCATCCCCCCAACAAAATTATAGCCGTCGGCTGTGGCCACTTTGCCTACCAAATCTTCGTGGGTATAATCAACGCCGGTATCAATCACCGCGATAAGATTACTGCTTAAACCCGTTGTCCTGTCCCAGGCCTGCGGCGCGCTGATTTTCGTGAGGCTGTATTGTTCTCCCAATCGCGGATCATTGGGGGTAGTGGCAAAGGCCCGGACAATTCCCACCGGAGCCGCGTTTTTGACATTGGCATCTCTGCGATATTCCGCGGCTACTTTGTCAGCCGCTTCTTCCGGCGGCAAGACCAGGACGTAAATATCCGCCAGATGTTTCCATTCTGGTTTAATTTCCAGGATTTTCGCATAAAGCTGTTCAATCCGATAAACGCGGTGTTTGGCGGTTAAATTCGAAATTGAATTGGCCTTAAAACTGACTTTCCCGGCGGCCGCCGCCGTCAAGCCCTTGGGCAGGCCGACGATGCCGGGCTTAAAAGTGACAATGATTTTATTCTCGACATCCGCCCGGGCTGGAAATATGGCGAGATTAAAAAATATGAGGGCGATTAAACAATTTAAATAGGCTCGTCGCGACATGTCAGTTGCAGTATATCATGGATTAGGGTTATAATAAATTATTGGAGGACAAAATGAAAACGCTGGCTCTGCGCGGTAAAAAAGTTCTTGCGCCGGTTCTGGGGCGCTACTTTCCGGAATTTGAAATTAAATCCGGCCGCGGCTGCTATCTATATGGAACTGACAATAAAAAATATCTTGATTTTTCTTCTGGCATTGCCGCTTGCTCGACTGGCCATGCCCACCCTAAAGTTGTGGCGGCCGCCCAAAAACAGACGGGAAAACTTATTCATATCTGCATCGGCGTTGCTAATTATGCTCCTTATATTGAATTAGCGGAAAGTTTGGCCAAGATTGTCCCAATCATCGACGCGCAATTTTTCTTTTGCCAAAGCGGAGCTGAAGCGGTCGAAGCGGCGCTGAAGCTGGCTAAATATGCGACAAAAAAACCGGGAATAATCGCCCTGCGCGGCGCTTTTCACGGAAGAACTCTCGGCGCCCTGTCGGTCACCACGTCAAAGATGAAATATCGCGACGGCTATGAACCATTACTGCCGGAAGTTTATATTGCCGGCCCAGAGTTAGACGACATCGAGAAACTTTGCCGGGAGAAAAATATCGCCGCAATAATTTTTGAACCGATTATCGGCGAAGGCGGCTATCTTGTCCAATCAGAAGAATTAGTCAAAGGCCTGCGCCGGCTTTGCGATCAATACGGTGTTTTGCTCATTGCCGACGAGATTCAAACCGGTTTTGGCCGGACCGGCAAATGGTTTGCGGTAGAACACTTTGGGATCAAACCAGATATTATATGTCTGGCTAAAGGGATTGCCTCGGGCTTTCCTTTGGGCGGCATTGCCGCTGCGGCTGAACTGATGGCCAAATGGTCGCCTGGGTCCCATGGGACAACATATGGAGGCAACCCCGTCTGCTGCGCCGCCAGTCTGGCCACGATTGAAGTGATTAAAAAAGCCAACTTGGTCAGTAAAGCCAAACAGCTGGGCTTTTATTTAATAAAAAAATTGCACCAGCTGCAACAACAATTTCCAGCCATTAAAGATGTTCGCGGCTTGGGACTAATGATCGGAGTTGATTTTCAGGATTCGGCAATGGTGAAAAGAATTGTTAACTATTGTTTGGCTCACGGCCTGGTTATAATTCCGACCGGCGCCGAGGGGACGGTTGTTCGTTTTATTCCGCCATTAATTGTGACCAAAGAACAGATTAATCAGGCGTTAAAAATTTTTACCGCCGCGCTTACTCATGCCTAATTATCAGCCCCTGGAACAAATTTTAGATGGGGCGGCCAGGCGTTCAGAGCCGCCGTTCCTTTTAATTCTCGACGGAATTGAAGATCCTCATAATTTCGGAGCGATCCTGCGCACGGCGGAGGCCGCCGGCGTCCAGGGCATAATAATCCGCAAGCGCCGACAAGTTCAGATAACAGAGACGGTGATAAAAGTTTCGACCGGAGCGGCCGAGAGCGTTCCGGTAATCAGGGTGGCTAACATTGCCGAGACGATCTCCTCTCTCAAAAACCAGGGAATTCGCGTGATCGGGCTTGAAATCGACGGGACAGCATATTATAATGACGCTAGTTTCACGGAGCCGCTGGCAGTTGTCGTCGGCAGCGAGGGCTCCGGGCTTTCGCGATTAGTAAAAGAACGCTGTGATGAAATCGTCCGGCTGCCGATGCGCGGCAAGATTAATTCGCTTAATGTTTCAGTCGCTACAGGCATTTTTCTGTACGAAGTTATCCGTCAAAGGTCTCTCGACAGGCTCAAGACTTGAGACAAGGGAGGTGAAACAGAATGGCAGAAAAAGTTATGAAATGCGGAGTCAAGAAACAATCCGGTTATCTCTACTTCATTGACAAGCAAGGGGATATTTCCCGCGCTAAGATGGCCCGCGGCCGCAAAAAGAGCAAAAAACGCAGATAAGTCATTCTGTCTCCGGTTGCGGTTGCGGAGAAATTGTTTTGCATAATCTCGTAACCGCAACCGTTTTATTTGGAGAGGTAGCAAAGTGGTCAAATGCATCTGACTGTAAATCAGACGGTTTATACCTTCGAAGGTTCAAATCCTTCCCTCTCCACCACTCCCAAAATTCTCCCTTGCATTCAGCAATCTAAGTAGTATAATCTTTCCAGTTTGTAAATCAAGGAGGCGAGTGTTTATGAAAAAAGTCCTGTGGCCCGGTTTGCTGGCTGGTTTAGCGATGTTGGTTGTCGGTCTGGCCGTTTATACGTTAGGGGGCGTTTTTTTTCCTGGAATGGCCGCAGAATATCAGAATCCCCAGCTTTTCCGTCCCTGGTCCGACCCATTGATGTCATTAATGTTTGTTCACCCGCTTATTTTAGGCATAGTCCTGGCCTGGGCTTGGGATAAGATTAAATCAGTCTCCGGCGGTTATTTAAATTTTGCCCTCGGTGTCTGGCTGGTCGCGACAATTCCCGGAATGTTAATTAGCTACGGCAGTTTACCTCTTTCATTATTGATGGTAGCCTGCTGGACAATCAACGGGTTGATTCAATCATTAGTCGGCAGTTTTGTCCTAGCAAAGTTGAATAAATAGAAATTCATCGGGAGGTAAAATATGCGATTACTATTGATTTAGACGATTGATTGAATGAACTTTGTCCGGGAAAGTTCTTTGATAAAATCTTGAAGATTTACGAATTTAACTGAGAGCTCGCCGATAGAGCGGCTGAAAGACCTTTCGATGTCTTGAGCTACAAGATAATTCTCTCCTTTTGGATAATTGGCTCGGAAAACCTGCAAGTTATCGAAATTAACGTTCTTGGCTGACCATTTGCATTCCACGGCAATAGGCTCTCCGCTGCGTTGAGGCAGTATAAAATCAATTTCTTGCCCTTGTTTATTTCTCCAATAGCCAATATTCCTGGTTTGCAGGTTCCCTTGCATTTCGTTTAAGACAAAATGCTCCCACAATAAGCCCAAGTCTTCATTCCGTAAATCAGACCAGCCTTTGTAATAACAAACAAAACCGGTGTCCATGGCATAAACTTTTGGCAGAGCAATAATTTCCGAAGCCTTACGCCGATTAAACGGTTTTAAAATATGGGCTATGAATGTCTCTTCCAGCGCTTTTAGATAATTGGAGATTGTTGTCCGACTAACCTCACACGGTTCAGAAAAACTAGTGGCCTCAAATATGCCCCCGCTTCTGACCAAAAGCAATTCAATAAATTTTTGAAAAGAAGCTTTTCTTTCTAATCTAAATAATTCGAGAATGTCTTTGGCCCAGTAATCGTCCAACCATTCCTGGAAATCCCTTTCCGGAATGGTTGGGGAAATAAAAAATGGGGGCAGGCCGCCAAAAAGAAGACGATGCCGCAAATTTGTGTTATTAAAATCTTTAAGGTCTGGCGCGATCATGGGAGAAAGCCAGAGATTTCTTTTCCGGCCGGATAATGTATCTTTAAATTTTTTTGAGGCGCCCAGGGTGGAAGAGCCTGTGGCAATTATTTTAATGGTGGGATAATGATCGGCTGCTATTTTTAAAAGTTCGGAGGGGTTATTTAGCCGATGGATTTCATCCAAAACCAGCCTTTTGCCTTTCAGGCCGTTCAGGAAATCGGTCGGGTCATCAAACAAGTTTCTGGTTCGCGGGATCTCACAATCAAAGTATTCGATATCAGTCAGAGCTTGACATAAAAAGGTCTTCCCTGCCCGACGGACACCAGCCAACCAAAGGACATTTTTCTCTTTCCAGCTCTTTTCAACAAGATCCAGCCAGAAACGCCTCTTTACCATATGCATATAGTATTGCATAAAGTATTACTAAACGCAAGTATAAATGCATTTGGTAGAGAGCCGACCTGACACGCTTAGTGGCTGGCTATTTTATCTTGTTACAGTTGCATAAGCAGGTCGCTAAAAGACTTAAGACCTTGATCTCCTTGGCTCCGGTGGCGAACGGAAACAGTTTGCTCTTGCGCTTCTTTGTCGCCGACAATCAACATATAAGGAACTTTTTGCATCTGGGCATCACGTATTTTGGCCCCAATTTTTTCCCGGCGGGAATCAACTTCCACGCGAAAACCTTCGGCTTTTAATTTATCAGCCACACTTTGAGCGTAATCATTGTGCCGGTCGGCAATGGGGAGAAGGATAACCTGAACAGGTGCCAACCAGAGAGGAAAGGCCCCGGCGTAATGCTCAATCAATGCGCCAAAGAAACGCTCAATACTCCCCAGAATTGCCCGATGGACCATCACCGGGACCTGTTTTGTCCCATCATCAGCCGTATAGGTTAAATTAAATCTCTCGAGCAAATTAAAATCGACCTGAACCGTCGGCCCCTGCCACAACCGACCCAGCGCATCTTTTAATTTAACGTCAATTTTGGGCCCGTAGAAAACGCCCGCGCCTGGATCAATTTCAAAAGGAACCTGGCGGTCCTGCAAAGCGCACTGTAATATCTCGGTCGCTTTGTCCCAATTTTCTATCGTCCCCGCAAATTTTCCCGGGCGAGTTGAGAGATTAACCTCATATTCAAAGCCAAAAGTCTTCATTGTATATTCGATAAATTCGAGGACTGATAAAATTTCTGTTTCTAATTGGTCCAGACGACAGAAAATGTGGGCATCATCCTGGGTAAAACCGCGAACACGGAGCAAGCCGTGAAGAACGCCTGATTTTTCGTAACGATAGACCGTTCCCATCTCGAAGAAACGAATTGGTAATTCACGATAGCTGACTGGTTTGCGATTGTAAATTAAAATGTGACCAGGACAATTCATCGGCTTGACCACATACTCCTGTTTATCAATTTCCATGAAGTACATGTTTTCACGGTAATAATTCGTGTGGCCGGAAGTGTTCCACAGGTCGACTTTGGCCAGATGAGGGATGTAAACCTGTTGGTAACCGCGCTTAATATTCTCTCGACGTAAAAAATCTTCGATCAAATTGCGGATAATCGCGCCTTTGGGATGATAATAGACAAAGCCGGCTCCGGCTTCTTCGTGCAGAGAAAAAAGGTCCAGTTCTTTGCCCAGTTTGCGATGATCGCGTTTTTTTACTTCTTCTAAATTTTTTAAATATTCGTCGAGTTCCTTCTGGCTTAAAAAAGCTGTGCCGTAAATTCTCTGCATCATCGGATTGGTCTCAATGCCATGCCAGTAGGCCCCAGCGATCGAGAGAAGCTTGAAGGCTTTTAAGTATCCGGTATGTTCGATATGCGGCCCGCGGCAGAGGTCAACAAAATCGCCGTTTTTATAGATCGTAACTTTCTCCGCTTCAATCCCGTTCAGTAAATCAACCTTATAGGTCTCGCCGCGATCAATAAAAAGTTTAAGCGCAGCAGCTTTGTCCAGTTCCTGTCGTTCAAATTTGTGCTGATGTTTGATAATTTCCAGCATCTTGGCTGCAATTTTGGGGAGATCTTCGGGCGAAAGCTGTTCCGGCATATCGAAGTCATAATAGAAGCCATTTGCAATAGCGGGACCAATTCCTAACTTTACTCCGGGAAAAAGGGCTTGGACTGCTTGCGCCATGATATGCGCGGCAGAGTGGCGTAAAATTTCTATTTTATCGTCGTGTACCATGAAATTAAGTATATCATAGCACTTGCGTACGGGCAAATTGATCGGCCGCGAGGCAGCTCTGACGAATAGTATTTCTTCGCACCCGTAAACCCCTTCCCACTTGCCGACGCATCTTTTTACCAACTAGGGGCCCATTCGTCTCTTGTTACAAGGGATTTTCTTCGCAAAGGCAAGTTTTGCTTGATATCATAACC
>JACRKQ010000029.1 GCA_016219705.1 Candidatus Saganbacteria bacterium
CAGGGCTGGTGGCTAACCTTTGCCCTGTTCCGCCTTCGGCGGACTGGACTTCACAAGCTTCTCTCGGCACACTCATAAAATCGCCTCCTTTGTATCATAACCACTATACTACCACTATATTGGTTATGATATCAAGCAAAACTTGCCTTTGCGAAGAAAATCCCTTGGAACAAGAGGAAAATGGGTCCCTGGTTGATAAAAAGATGCGTCGGCAAGTGGGAAGGGGTTTACGGGTGCGAAGAAATACTATTCGTCAGGGTTGGACGTCGCAGGAAGCGCTGTTCAAACGCGTCTTTGATATGATAAAATTACAAAGTTTGCTCAAAACAAAAATTAGTTAAAGGAGGCGATAAAAGAAATGATCAGCAAAGTAACAATTAATGACGGCTGCATCAGCTGCGGCTTATGCGAGCAGATCTGTCCGGAAGTTTTTGAGATGGCTGATGTGGCCAAGGTCCGAGCCGGCGTAGATTTTTCACAGCACGAGGACAAAATTAAAGAAGCAACGGAAAGCTGTCCGGTTACCGTAATAATATTTGAATGATGTTTTAAAATCTTGCAATGAGAGGAACGAGCATGAAGAACACAGCCTTTATTTTATTGTTTTTGATAATAGGGCCGCTTGTCCTGGTCGGTTGCCGCACGCAGGAGGCTAATGGTTCATCAAGCGCCTCAACCACGACGACCCTCTCCTCCGGCGCGGCTGTCAGTGTCAATATCCAGGATTTTGCGTTTAGTTCTTCCGCTCTTTCCATCTCCGTTGAAACGACTGTAACCTGGACGAACAGGGACAGCGTCACTCACACAGTTACCGTTAATTCCGGTCCGACCAGTTTTGATTCCGGGAGCATTACTCCGGGGAGTTCGTTTTCCCATCAATTCACCTGGGCTGGGACGTATGAATACCATTGTCTGCCGCATCCATACATGACGGGGACGATAACGGTTAGATAGGATTATTTAGCGCAAATTTAAAGTTATGGCATAATGTATTTTTTTGTATTTTTAGCGGGCATTACTTTTTTTAAAATTATCCTTAGCCCTTACTTTCCCCTGATCGGCGATGAGGCTTATTACTGGCTCTGGTCAAAACATCCAGCCCTTAGTTATATTGATCATCCCCCGATGATCGCTTATGTTAATTTTATAATCAGCGCCCTTTTTGGCAATAGTGAAGCCGCAATCCGGCTGACGGCGATTTTTATTGTCACTGCCGTTGCCGGGATAATTTATTTAACAGGGAAAGAACTCTACGATAGAAGATCCGGTCAATTGGCCGCCGTAATCTTTTCTCTTCTTCCCCTGTTTTTTGGCGGCGGTTTTTTTCTGGTCCCGCAGATGCTCCTCTTTCTTTTCTGGTCGTGGAGTTTTTATTTAATTATCAGAATAATTAAAACGAAAAACCCCGACTATTGGTATTGTTTGGGCGTTACGGCCGGCCTTGGCTTCTTAAGCGATTATGTCATGGCCCTGTTCTTTATCGGCACGCTTATTTTCCTGGCCGTTAATCCTGAAACGCGTTTCTGGTTTAAAAAAGCCGCGCCTTACGCGGCGGTCATTATTTCTCTTGTGATTTTTTCACCGGTTATTATCTGGAACCTCTCTTTCGGTTTTACCCCTTTATTTTATTGGGGGGGGAAGATGGGGGCGGGGCCGCGGCTGGCCGATAATCTTCTCAATTTCTTTGGCCTGCAAATGCTCTTATATACGCCGGTAATTTTCCTGGCGACGATCTTCATGGTCCTGCGGGAGAAAAAATCCAAGATGCTGAAAATTTATTCAGCTGTTGTTTTTCTCCCTTTTCTACTCATCAGTCCTATCATGAACGTCGGCGGCCATTGGCCGGCGGCCGCCTACCTGCCGGCGATCTTGAATTCTCCCCGGCTGAAAAAAGCTGTTTTTGCCCTGGCGATATTCTTGGCTTTGATCGTGAATGGCCTCGGGCTGGGATATTATGCGTTCTTTTATCCGACGCCGGTGGAATTACAAGGGAGAGAATTTACCATCAACAAAAATTTGCCGCAATATATTAAAGGTGTGACGCCGGGAGCGGGGAAAACTTATTATTTGGGCAATGACCTGGGCATCCTGGGTTTAGTCGCTTTTCATGGCCATGTGCCGGTCAATATGGCGCCGAGACGCTTAAGGCAGGTTGACCTTTGGGGGAAGCTGGAAATTAGGCGCGGGGATAATGTCATCTATTTTGCGCTCAATGAAACACCGCTTTTGGAAAAATTAAAACCGCTTTTTATAAAAGTTAAATTGGAGCCGCAAAAGAGATTGTTTAATAAAGACGCCGATCTGCCCAATAAACTGCAAATTTTTATCTGTGAAACTTTTCGCGGCGGGAATCTGCCTTAAGTCTTATGCGTAATATCGAGATTTAATTCTTTAAACGATTCTTCGCGGCCGAAGAGGACCAGGATATCTTCCGATTCAATCAGTGTGCTCCAGGCGGGGATGACCAAGTTTTCCCCGTGCCGCCGGACGGCCAGGACGGTGATGTTGTGCTTATTGCGCAGGTCAAGATCGGAGAGCTTGCGTCCGACCCAATTAGCCGGCGGCCTGGTGCCGATAATCGTGACCTGTTCGCCCAGGTCAAAATAATCCAGGACCCCCTGGCTGGTCAGCTTATTAGCCAATTTGATCGCGGAATCCTGCTCGGGAAAAATTATCAGGTTGACGCCGAGTTTCGTTAAAATCCGACCGTGGATGGTATTATGGGCTTTGCAGATAACGGTTGGGATGCCCAGGTTTTTACAGATCTGGGCGGCGATAATATTGCTCTCCATATCCGTGCTTTCGGCAATAATGACCGTTTCGCAATCGGCGATTCCGGCTCCCTTAAGCGCCGTTTCGTCGGTAATGTCGCCGGCGATGGCACGGGTGACTTCGTCTTTAATTCGTTCAATAATAGTTTTGTCTTTATCAATAACGATCACGGGACGTTTCTTATAATATAATTCCCGTGCCAGCTTACTGCCGAAACGGCCCAGTCCGAGGATAGCAAATTGTTTTTTCATGTCATATATTATCTTATAATTTTGGGGCAAAAGCAACCAGGCAAGTTGTTTGCCGCGGCCTGATTGTGCTAATATAGAAGACGGTAAAATGAACGAAAAAAGTCAAAAGCCCGGCCCCCTGCGCCGCATAAAAAATTTCTTCATCGGTGAGGCGAAAAACCCTCTGGATCGCTCCGTGTTCCATCATATGTCTTTGATCGCTTTCTTCGCCTGGGTGGGGTTGGGCGCCGATGGCCTGTCTTCTTCCTGTTATGGTCCGGCCGAAGCTTTTATAACTTTAGGCCGGCACCATTATCTTGGCCTCTTGATTGCTTTAGCCACTGCCGCAACGATTTTCATTATTGCTGAAAGTTATTCCCAACTTATTGAAGCTTTTCCTACTGGTGGTGGCGGCTATCTAGTGGCTAGCCAATTGCTTTCCCCCCAGGTTGGGATGATTTCTGGCTGTGCGCTTTTGATTGATTATGTCTTAACAATTACTCTTTCGGTGGCCAGTGGAGCAGAGGCGCTTTTCAGTTTGCTGCCAGCAACTTGGTTAGTTTATAAGTTACCCATTGCTGTCTTGATGTTGTTAGTCTTAATTATCTTAAACCTGCGCGGCGTTAAGGAATCGGTAATTATCTTAATGCCGATTTTTATGACTTTTGTCGTGACTCACATCTTCGTTATTTTATATGCCATTATTCCTCATTTGTTTGGTTTACCGGTCGTTGTCAATGCCACGGTTGTCGATGTCAAGAGCGCAACTTCTGAACTAGGTCTTTTTGGGGTCTTATTTTTATTGATGAAGGCTTACAGCATGGGAGCGGGCACTTATACTGGGATTGAAGCAGTGAGCAACGGATTACCAATTTTAAGAGAACCAAAGGTGAAAACGGCAAAAGAGACCATGAAATATATGGTCATTTCGCTGGCGATTGTGGTTTTAGGTCTGATGTTTGCCTACACTCTTTATAATATTCAACCTCAAACGGGAAAAACTCTTAATGCGGTGTTATTTGAACGGATAGCTGGTAATTGGGGATTATCCGGGAGTATATTCATTACGATAACCCTTGTTTCCGAGGCGGCAATTTTATTTGTCGCGGCACAAACGGGATTTCTGGATGGCCCCAGAGTTTTAGCTAACATGGCGGCTGATCGCTGGGTGCCTAAAAGATTTGCTCTTCTTTCAGATCGATTGGTATCGATGAATGGGATATTAATAATGGGAATAGGAGCTTTAATTTTAATGGTTGCAACTAATGGTTCTGTCGGTTATCTGGTTATTTTATACAGCATCAACGTTTTTGTGACTTTTTGTCTGGCCCAGTTGGGCATGGTAAAACATTGGTGGAAAACACGCCAAGAAGAAAAGAAATGGTTTAATAAAATTACTATTAATGGTTTTAGTTTACTCTTAACAACCTTCATTTTAATTTCTGTCACGGTCATTAAATTTCATGAAGGCGGCTGGATTACCCTGGTGATAACCGGGACCTTGGTCGTCATGATGCTGTTGATAAGGCGCAATTATAATAGGACAGACAAGCAGATTAAAAATCTGGACAAGATAGTTGAAGAAGTTGAAGCCAGTCAGCCGGTGCGGGAAATTCCAGTGATCAAAAAAGAGCCGTTCAACTTAAAAAATAAAACGGCGATAGTTTTTGTTAAGGATTTTACGGCCGTGGGGCTGAAAACAATTTTTCATATTTTTCCGTCGTTCATGGCGAACTTTAAGAATTTTATTTTTGTCCAGGTTGGTTTGATTGACGCCGGCGCCTTCAAAGGGACACAGGAGCTTGATCGCGTCAAGCAAAAAGTTGAAGGCGAGCTAAAGCGTTACGTTGAACTGATGAGGCGCCACGGCTATCACTCCGAGAGCATCGCGCTTTACGGCATTGATACTGGCGAGGAGATCCAAAAGATCGTGCCGGCGCTTAAGCACCGCTATCCTGATGCGACGTTCTTTGGCGGCCAGGTCATGTTCCCCAAAACGGCGGTTTTATCGAATATACTCCATAACCAGACCTTATTTTCTCTTCAGAAACAACTTTATAATAGCAACGGCGTCCAGCTTTATGTCCTGCCGATTGAATTAAACCTGGCGACCCGCTGAACTTTATTTTTGAAGATGAAGGAAGCAAACGGTTAGTCAGCACGGTCTATCGGATGACAAAAATTAAAAAGTATTTTAGGGAGGACTGAAAATGAAGATAAATTACGACGAAAAATCGGATGCAATGTATATTCGTTTCAGCGACGCAGCGTATTATGAAAGCGACGAAGTAAAAAATGGGATTATTTTTGATTATGATAAACAAGGGAAGGTCATTGCTATTGAAATTTTAGATGCTTCAAAAAATTTACCTGCGCCAAAATCGTCATTTTATAACATTTCCCTTGAATTATTAAAACCGCGCTTAAAACCCGCAAAAAATAAATAAACTTTGCCCCTCCGGTTCTCAGTTGCAGCCTAGGGATCTCCCCCTCCTTCCCCAGCACCGCCCAGACGCGATTGTGGAGGGTGGGGCCTTTTCCTCTTTGACTCTACACCGACAGCCGCTTCATTATTTGCTCAATTGTTAAGCCTTCTTTAGTTCCAGCTAAAGCCTGGGGTAAGGAGTTGAAGGCGGAAGAAGCAGACCACTCACACTTCTCGGCTATTTTGCTAAATAATTCTACTATTTGTGGTTGGGTTAGTATTCCTTGAGCTGCGGTTAAAGCCTGGGGTAAGGAGTTGAAGGCGGAAGAAGCAGACATCTTACTCTTCTCGGCTATTTTGCTAAATAATTCTACTATTTGTGGTGGGGTTAAACCTGCGGTTAAAGCCTGGGGTAAGGAGTGGTGTCACGGACCGCGATAAAATGACCCCTGTAGTCGCCAGAAATTGACCCCCCTTGGTAAAAAAACATCCCTTCCAAAAGGGACTAAATATCACCTTCCTTTCGTTTTTTGCCTTTTAGGCGATATGAATCGCCGTTGATCTGGATCACCTGACAGTGGTGCAAAAGGCGATCTAAAATAGCCGCGGCCAGCACTTCATTGCCCAAAACCTTGCCCCACTG
>JACRKQ010000030.1 GCA_016219705.1 Candidatus Saganbacteria bacterium
CTTTTTGGTCCAGCGGCTTATACGAGCCCGCATAAACGGGGAACTGAATATCTAAGCCAGTAGGGAGTTTAACCGTACCTGAAACAAGAGCGCCTTTCGGGATTTGTGAGAGTAAAAATTCACGGGATTCATTATTAAATTTCAATCTTGTCCAACAGACAGAGGAGGCGTTGCTACGCGGGGTTCGTTAAAAGATGTGGGTAAATGTCAGTCGCTCAGGCCTTGAAAAGACATACCATATCTAGTATATTTTCTGAATATAGGTTTTATCCGGTTTATGCTGTTTGCAAAAAAAGAAATACTAACAATAATCCCCTCCGCCAAAATTCTTGGCAAACAAGAAAACTTCTCCGCCGTCTCCACAGATACCCGCACGATTAAAGCTGGAGAACTTTTCCTCCCTTTGTCAGGTAAAAACTTTGACGGCCGCAAATTTATTCCTGCCGCCCTGGGAAAAGGCGCCGCGGCTCTGGACGTCAAAAATGGCTTGGAGCCCCTGCAGAAATTAGCCGCTTACCACCGGAGCAAACTAAAAATTCCCGTCATCGGCATCACCGGCAGTGTGGGGAAGACGACAACCAAAGACATGCTTGCCGCTATCCTTTCAGAAGAATTTCCCGTATTGAAAACCGAGGAAAATCTTAACAATGAGATCGGCGTCCCGCTGACATTATTAAAGTTAAATAAAAAACACCGGGCTGCCGTGATCGAAATGGGAATGCGGCGTTTAGGCGAGATTAAATTGTTGGCCAAAATCACCCGGCCAACTATTGCCGTCGTCACCAACATCGGCGAATCGCACCTTGAATACCTGAAGACCCGCAAAAATATCGCGCGCGCTAAAGCCGAGATATTTACCTGCTTAACTAAAAAAGATTTTGTAGTTATCAATGCTGACGATGAATACTTCGAACACCTAATGTCAAATGTCAAATGTCAAATGTCAAATGTTTGTACCTTTGGCATTATTGATAAGAACGCAACAATAACGCCGAAAGAATTAAAAAACATTGATCTTCCGTTGCCTGGCGAACACAACATCTATAACGCCCTGGCCGCCATTGCCGTCGCTAAAATATTAAAGATTAAAAAAACATCGATCAAAAATGGACTGGAAAGATTTCGCCCCTCCGCCAACCGCTGGGATGTGATCAATCGTCCTGACAATGTAAAAATCATCAATGACGCCTACAACGCCAGCCCGCAATCAATGGCCGCCGCGCTCCAGGTTCTGGCGGGGCTTTCAGGCCGCAAAATCGCCATCCTCGGCGACATGTACGAACTGGGGAAGAGAACGATTGCCGCCCATCGCCAGATTGGCAAACTAGCGCGGCGGTTGAAAATTGATTATTTGGTCTCGATCGGCAAACTGGCAAAAGAGATGAAAGCCGACTATCATTTTGCCTCCACAACTTCCGCCATTAAAAAATTAAAAACATTGATCGGGCCTGGCGATTGCATCTTGGTCAAAGCTTCCCACGGCCTCCATCTTGAAGAAATAGTAGAAGCCCTCCACTAAATCTGCTAAAATAGCTCATAACTCAAAGTGCAAAGCTCGGCCGAGGTGGTGGAACTGGCAGACACACCAGCTTGAGGGGCTGGCGCCTTCAAAAGCGTAGGAGTTCAAATCTCCTCCTCGGCATTTTGAGTTTTGATTTTTGAACTAGGTTGACTTGCGCAAGTTTATTCGCTAAACTTTCGATTAACATATAGAGGAGGCAGCGTGACCACCGAGCTTTCAGCCATCCAATCTTTTGAACCACAAACTTTGGGCGAGTCCCGTGGCCCGGCCGTTAATCTGAACAATGATTTCCAAAAATATCTCGATGAAGAACAAAAACGCCTGGTTTTACTCTTTTCCCCTTTCAATCAATTTGATTTCAGCGCCTGGTTCAATTATCAGATCTCAACCGATAACCAAACAGGCCGTCAGCCAAAAGTTAATTTGTTTGCCGACATAAATCGACCGCCTGTGAGGACAAAAACCTCTGAACCCGGCCCAACGGCCAAATCGATAACCGACGCCAATCCTGCCAACGTCAATTTTTCTCAACTTTTGGCTGACAATAGACAATTAACCAGGCAATTACTGCAGAACATTTTAGCGCAAACCGGCTGGCTCGTTCCCAATCTTGGCGCCGTCCCGCAATTCCAATCAGCCCAGCTCCAGGGAAAATTATTGGCGACATTCGACCTCCAGGCGCTGGTCGACCAGATTGTCTCCCAGGTTAAAATGGTGAAAGAAAAAGGCAAAGTAGAATTAAATCTGGGCTTAAAACCGGAAAATCTGGGCGAAATTTTCCTGACTTTATCAGCGCAGACCGGGAATGTCGCCATCCAGATCCAGGCTTCGGCCGAAACAAAAAAACTTTTGGAACAAAGGCTCGTTGACCTGGAAGCCGCCCTGAAAAAAGCCCACGTTAATTTTACGGAAATAAAAATTATCGAGACACAGGAGGCAAAAGACCATGCTTGACATAATGAGCCAGGCCCAGAACGCGATTGAAGCTTATAATGAAGCGCTAAAAGTCACATCTTCTAACATCTCCAACATGAACGTGACCGGTTATAAAAAGCTTGATACTTCATTTCAATCAATCTTTGAGAAAATTTTAACTCGGGGCACAGCCGCCCGGAACAATATCGGCGGCACCAACCCTCTCCAATTGGGACAGGGGATGAATTTAGCCAGTGTTTCTATTGATTTTTCTAACGGAGAATTAGTCGACGGTAGCGGCGCAGATTTAGCCATCAAAGGCCTGGGGTTATTTATCGTTTCGCCGGACGGCGGCAAGACTTATCTCTATACCCGCGCCGGTAATTTCCAGATTGATGCCAGCGGCAATCTGTCCAGCAACGGCCTGCAGGTTTACGGATTAGACGGGGCAGGAAATATGACGCCGATCACCGGGCTGCCATCCGGCAACCGGAGCAGCTATAAATGGTTATCTGACGGGACGCTTCAATACGCTACCGATGGGACAACTTTCATCTCTACCGGCTACCGCATCGCTCTGACTTATTTCACTAACCCCAATGGATTAGCCCAAGCCCGAGGCTCAAGTTTCGCGGAGACAGCGGCTTCCGGCAGCGCCGCCGCCGCTCAAGCGCCCGGCGGATTAGTCGGCGCTGTGTCGCCAGGGCAACTGGAGCGTTCCAATGTCCAATATTTAAGCGAGACAATCGACGCCTTAGAATTCCAGCGCGCCATGAGCGGCAACCTGACCATGTTGAAGATGGCGTCAGACCTGATCTCATCTTTCATCAGCAAGTTGTCATAAAAATGATAAGAGATAACGACTGACCATGACAACAGAGAAGCAAACCGGCAAACCAGAAATCGGCGCCCAGAAACGGGTGATAAAACTGGCGCCGGCGCTGGGCGATTGGACAACTTACAAACCGCCCAGAATTTTGGTCAAGAAAGTCAAAAGCGGTCTGTACGGCTTTGATCGCCTCTCCAAAAAAGAATTGACCCTGGCCTTGACCATCCACTATCGTTTCATCCAGCAGTTGCTAAAGCGCTTTAAGGCCGATCTCGACCTGGCGGTTGAACTCTCCCAGACCCAAATGGAACAGACAACTTATTTAAGTTTTTTCAGGCCTCTGACCGGCTCTTTCGTCCAATGCCGCCTGAATGTGCCGGATTTTTCTGAACCAATATTTTTTTTTCTGGAACAGTCAAATGCCAACGCCATCATCAATTATGCTCTTGGCAGTATCGACCTGGAACCGATCAATCGCGCTTTGACTGAAGCGGAAAAGATAACCCTAACGACGGCATTAAACGAATATTTACCTCTGCTTAATGAAGCTTTTAACCAGACATTAAATGGGGTGAATCTTAACATTATCAGTTCCCCTGATGTTATCATGGACCCAACCGTTAGCCACACTTCAACCCTGGCCGCCTTTTCAGCCGATATCTCTTTAGCCGATAATCCTCCAGCTAAATTAATTATTGCCTACCCCGGCTACACGTTAAAAAAACTGCTGGCGGCCCATCAGGAAACAGAAGACAACAAATCTCTTGATTTTTCCCGCCTGCCGGCAAAACTGCAAGCCGCGATCACTGTCTCGGTCAGCGCCATCCTCGGCGAAACAACCCTCACCGCCACCGAACTCCAGCAATTTGAAGTCGGCGATGTCGTAACCCTGGAGGCCGACACATCGGAACCGATTACCGCCACTGTGGGAGAAGACTTCAAACTCTTCTGCCAGCCAGGCTTGAAAAATAAAAAATTGGCCGCGCGAGTGGTCGGACTACAGGAGACAACCGATATCGAACTGCCGCCGCCGCTGCCGCCGGAACCTCTCCCGCAACCGCCGGCAGAACAAGAAGCGGCAGCCAATCCAACGACCGAGATGCCGGCGGCCGAGATGCCGGAGCCAAACCCGGAAACAGAAGAAGAACAATTTGAAGACAAATTCGATGAAAATTTTGATGAAGATATTTTAGACGAAGATTTTTTAACTGAAGAACAGACTGCGGAAATACCAGAGGACAAACAGCCGGGAAGCGCGTTATAATATCATTTAAGGAGGCTCGTTATGGAAGTTAAAAATGTTAAATTCCCGGAATTCGGACAGGAAGAAAAAGGTGAATTTGTCGAACAGCGGGCCCTGGGGCATATCCCGGTTAAGGCCACGGTAGAATTAGGCCAGGCCGAACTGTCGCTCAAAGAAATTCTTGAATTAGCTGAAGGCTCGATTATCGAATTAAACCGCCTGGCGGGCGAGCCGCTCGACCTTAAAGTCGGCAGCCAGTTGATCGCCCAGGGCGAGGTGGTCGCAATCGACGATTCTTACGGCCTGCGGATCACCAGCGTGGTAATGAAATGACCCAGGAGGCTCTGACCTTCCAGCATACTCCCGTCATAACTTTTGGCTATATTGTCCAATTAATTTTTTCCCTGGTTGTCGTTCTGACGTTGATCTACTTGATCGCTAAATATCTTATGCCGCGGTTAAAATTAAATCCTAACGGAAAATTGATCCAGGTCCTCGATCGGGCCTTTCTGGAGCCGCAGGTCAGCGCTTATTTGCTGAAAGTCGGCAAGAATGTCTGGCTGGTCGCCGCCAGCCAGAAACGGATAACAAAGATCGACAAACTCGAAGAGAGCGAGCTGGTGTAGAAATGTTTGCTCTATTAGCCGCCGCTCCGCTTATGCCGGCTCTTGATATAAATCGCCTTATAAGCAGCCCTCAATTTAGCAGCAGTATTCAGATGATTTTATCCATGGCGCTGCTCTCGCTGGTCCCATTTTTTCTCGTTTCGGTTACTTCTTTTCTGCGCATCATTATTGTTTTTGGCCTGGTGCGGACCGCCGTCGGCACCCAGCAGGTGCCCCCCAACACTGTCCTGGTTGGCCTGGCCCTTTTCATGACGGTTTTTGTCATGTCCCCCGTCTGGAAAGAGGTCAATACCACCGCCCTCACTCCCTATAATCAGGGAAAAATCAGCCAAACCAAGGCCATAGAGATTGGACTAAAACCTTTGCATCGTTTTATGCTCAAGCAAACCCGGGAAAAAGATCTGGCCTTATTTGTCCAATTTGCCCATATTGCTCCGCCCCACAAGCCTGACGACGTCCCGCTCTATGTTTTGATCCCCGCTTACATGATTTCAGAACTTAAGACCGCTTTCCAGATCGGTTTCCTGCTTTTTATCCCTTTCATCATGATCGACCTGACCGTCGCTAATGTTTTGCTCTCCCTGGGGATGTTCATGCTCTCGCCTGTCATGATCTCACTGCCGTTTAAGATTCTGCTTTTTGTCCTGGCTGACGGCTGGAACTTGATCTGCCGCGGCCTGCTTTTAAGTTTTAGGTAATTTATGAACCAGGATTTTGCCGTCCAGGTCCTTTATCAAGGAGTCATCACCACGCTGATGATTTCCATGCCGACCGTCGGCGTCGGTTTGCTGGTCGGTTTTATCATCAGCCTGTTCCAGGCAGTGACCCAGATCCAGGAACAGACTTTAACCTTTGTCCCCAAAGTCATCGCGGTCTTTCTGGTCTTGGTGCTGACCGCCCCCTGGGTCTCCTCAATTATGGTTGATTTTACTGTCACCCTTTGGAGCATGATTCCCGGCATGGCTCGATGATTATCAGTCTTCCCCAGTTAACTGTTTTTTTATTGATCATCGCCCGCATCGCCGGAATTTTCCTCCAGGCGCCGATTTTTACCTCCCGCAGTTTTCCTGTTTTGGGCAAAGTCACTTTAGCAATTTGGATCACCCTCCTGCTCTGGTTTGTCGTCCCGATCTATCGCCCCCTGCCAGCCGCCTTGCCGCTGCTGATGCTGGCCCTGGTCTTTGAGGTCGCCCTTGGTTTTGTCATCGGCTTCATGGTCAATTTTATTTTCCTGGCGCTGCAGGCCGCCGGCGAGATCATGGACATGCAGATGGGCCTTTCCGTCGCTACCGCCCTCGACCCGATTTTTGGTTCGGTGATCTCCATTATCGGCCGGTTAGCTTTTTATATCGCCCTGATCTTTTTCCTGGCGGTTAACGGGCACCATCTGATTTTAAGCGCTCTCCATCAGAGCTTTACCATCATTCCCGTCGGTAAGTTCGCAAATTTCACCTCGCCTCATCTGGCTATGCAAATGATCAGTTTGGGTACGGCGCTCTGGCGGTCCGCCATCCAGCTGGCCGGCCCCATTATCCTGATGATCTTTCTAATCGATTTTTCTTTCGGCATTATTTCGCGGGTCGCCCCCCAAGTCAACGTTTTTATGCTCGGCTTCCAGGTCAAGCCGATGGTCGGTTTGCTCGGCTTCTCTCTCTGCCTGCCGTTTATCGTCAAATATTTTAACCACCAGCTCGAATTCATGACCCAACAACTAATTCTACTGTTAAACAACATCAAATAGTCCTATAATAAATCCTAATTCCTAAATACTAAATTCTAAACAAATTCTAAATACAAATGATTTAAAAATTTTGATTCGCGCGTTTAGAATTTATGTCATTTGGATTTGTTTAGAGTTTCGAATTTAGTGCTTAGAATTTAGGAGTTACGGTTATGGGTGAAGGTGGCGGCGGCGATAAATCTGAAGAACCGACTCCGCATCGGTTAAGAGAAGCGCGGGAAAAAGGCCAGGTCGCCAAGAGCCGCGAAGTAACCGTGGCCGTGGTCCTCTTGGTTACGTATTATTCCCTCCGCTTTTTCGGACCAATGATGTGGACGGGATTAATTGATTCCATCAACGCCATGTTCGACCTTATTCCCGAAGCTACGAGAAATTTCAACCTGACTCTGGCCGGCTATATCCTGCTCCTGGGATTGCGCGGCATGGCGCTGGCGGTACTGCCAATATTCGGCATCGCTTTCGCCGCCACTTTTATTGCCGAGGTCCTGCAGACAGGATTTGTTTTTTCTTTCGAACCTTTGAGCCCCAAAATTGAAAAGCTCAATCCGCTCGAAGGTTTTAAAAAAATGTTCTCCCTGCAGGGCCTGGTCGAGCTGGTCAAATCCCTGCTGAAAATCGGCATTGTTTTTTATATCACCTGGCTGGCGATCAAAGAAGACCTCCCCTTTATCGTCGTGCTGGTCGAATCTCATCCCTGGGAGATCATCGCTCTGGGCGCCAATCTTGTTTTTAAGATCGCTATGCGCGTCGGCGTTTTCTATATTGCGGTCGCCATCCTTGATTATTTGTATCGCCGCTGGGAATACATGCGCAATCTCAAAATGACCAAACAGGAAGTCAAAGAAGAATACAAACGGCTGGAAGGCGACCCGATGGTTAAACAGCGGATGCGCGATTTACAACGTCAGGCCGCCCAACAGCGGATGATGGCCGCCGTCCCCAAAGCCGATGTCGTCGTCACTAACCCGACCCACATCGCTGTCGCCCTGAAATATGAACAGCAGAAAATGAAAGCGCCGCTCGTCCTGGCCAAAGGGGAGCGCAAAATCGCCGAAGAGATTAAAAAGATCGCCGAAGCCCATGAGATTTCCATTGTGGAAAACGAGCCGCTGGCCCGCTCCATCTACCGCAGTACTAAACTTAACCAGGAAATTCCCAGCGAACTTTACCAAGCCGTGGCCGAAGTTTTGGCCTATGTTTACAAGGTCCGCCGCGAGCGCGCCGCTCGACGGAAAGGTTCGATTGCTCTTGCACCCAGATAAGTATATAATTTGAGGCGAAAATATGGCCGCGCCAGGATTTGATTTAAAGAGCATTCGCAGCCTTTTTAGCCTTAGTGATTTTCTGATGGCGGCGGTCCTCGTGGTCATCATCAGCTTGATGATCGTCCCCCTGCCGCCTTTTATTCTCGACCTTTTGATCACTTTCAGCTTAGCCTTCACCCTGGTGATCTTATTGGTCGCAATGTACTTGAAAGAGCCTCTTGATTTCGCCTCTTTCCCGTCTATATTATTGGTCATTACTGTTTACCGCCTGGCGATCAATATCGCTTCTTCCCGCTTGATTTTAATCCAGGGGTATGCCGGCGAGGTCATCAGCGCTTTCGGCGCGTTTGTGGTCGGAGGCAATTATGTCGTCGGCGCCATCATCTTTATCATTATCACCATTGTCAATTTTGTCGTCATCACCAAAGGATCGGAACGCGTGGCGGAAGTCGCCGCCCGCTTTACTCTTGACGCCATGCCCGGCAAACAGATGAGCATCGACGCTGATTTAAACGCTGGCTTGATCGACGCTAATGAAGCGCGGGCGCGGCGGCGCAAGATCGAGCGCGAAGCGACATTTTTCGGCTCCATGGACGGCGCCAATAAGTTTGTTCGCGGCGACGCTATCGCCGGCATCATCATTGTTTTGGTCAACATTATCGGCGGTATTTTAGTCGGCTGGCTGCAGGGCGGTTTGGGAGTTTTGGAGGCGCTCAACCGCTACGCCCTCCTGACCATCGGTTCCGGTCTGGTCGCGCAATTAACCGCCCTCCTGATCTCTATTGCCACCGGCCTGGTCATTACTAAATCGGCGTCAGAAATGAGTTTAGGGACCGATGTCGCCAGCCAATTGATCGCCCAGCCGCGCGCCTTCGCTTTTGTTTCGATCATCCTGGGAATTTTCGCGCTGATCCCCGGCATTCCCACCATCCCCTTCCTCACTCTCGCTTCCGCCTCCGGCGGGTTAGCGCTGGTCTTGATGCGCACCCAAGCGATGAAAGCGGAAGCTGGCGTCGTCAGTCAGGAGGTTTCGGCTAAAGATGTCCTGAAAAAACCGGAAAGCATTTTAGGAACGCTGGGGCTTGATCCGCTCTCCCTCAAAGCCGGCCGTAATTTAATCCCCTTGATCGATCCGGGACAAAAAGGGGCTCTGCTGGAACGGATCACTCTGATCCGCTATAACATCGGGCAGGAATTAGGTTTTGTTATTCCCGGCGTCCGGGTTATGGACGATTTAAGCCTGCCGCCCGACCAGTATACGATTGAAATCCGCGGCACAAAAGTCGCCAACGGTGAAATCAAACTCGGCCACCACCTGGTCGATCTCCCTCTCGCCCAGCTTAAAGCGAAAAATCTGCGCGGGCTGGACGGACGTAACCCCGCTAACAATGATCCGATCTCCTGGGTCCCTGACGATCTGCTCCCGGAACTGCAAAAGCAGGGCCTGGTCGGTAAAACCCCAGTCGACGTCATCTCCGAACATTTTACCGAGGTGGTCAAACGCTACGCCGACGAGATCATGACGCGGCAAAACGTCCAATCGCTGATTGAACTGGTGAAAAACACCAACGCCGCCATTGTCCGCGAACTAATCCCCGACCTCTTGTCTCTCGGTCAGGTTCATAAAGTTTTGCAGCTTTTGGTCAGAGAACGGGTTTCCATCCGCGACCTTTCAACGATTCTTGAACGTTTGGCTGATTACGCCCACCTTTCCCGCGACGTGAATGTGCTGGCAGAATATGTGCGGCAATCCCTGGCCCGGCAGATTTGCGAAAAATACACCAACAAGGATGGTATAGTTACCGTCGTGACTATCGATCCCGCCCTGGAAGAGACTTTGATCGGATCGATCCATCAATCTGAATACGGCTCGTTTCTGGCGGCCGATCCGACAGTTGGCGAAAAAATCCTGGTGCAAATTTCGGGACACCTGCGCAACTTTAAGCGGATGCAGCTCCCACCGGCGATTCTCTGCTCGCCCCGCCTGCGTCCGCATTTTAAGCGTTTTATTGAACGGAGCTTTCCCGATCTGGCTGTGTTGTCATATAACGAGATCGTCCCGCAGGTTAAGGTCCAAAGCATCGGTATGATCTCGATCGAACAATAAGGGGAAGAAAATAATGAAAATAAAAAACATCTTATTAATCGCTCTTTGCTGTTGGCCATTACTATCTATCTTGGCTTTTGCCGCCCCAACCCAGGATTGGGGAGAGACTGGCAAAGTTATCGTTTCTGCTGAAGCGGATGTCGCCCAATCGCAGCCGGTTATTGCGGCAGATGGCAGCGGCGGGACTTATTATGCCTGGCGGGACGAACGCAACAGCGTGAAGGGACTTTACGTTCAGCGCGTGAATACTAATGGCGAAACGCTCTGGTTGACTACTGGCGTCACCGCTTGCGCCAGCGATGTTACTTCAATTATCGGGTGCGCCACCGATACTTCAAATAATCTACTGGTGGCCTGGAACAGCTCAACTGCCAGCAACCAAAGCGCTATTTATGTGCAAAAAATATCGAGCGCCGGCAGCGTCCAATGGGCGGCTGCTGGTGTTTGTGTCGTCGCTACCCCCAGCAGCGCCAATCAGGCCCAGGGGGAAATCGCAACTGACAATACCACCGGCGTCTTCGTCACCTGGACAGATTACGCGGCTGACAGCAAAGGGGATATTCGCGCTCAATATTTTAACGCCGCCGGGGCGCGCCAGGCGGGAGATAATGGTGTCGCCATTTCCACTCTCGACTCTTCCGCCCAAACCCAACCCAGCCTTTGCCGCAATTCAGGCGGCAATGCCATTATCACTTTTACCGACAATCGCAGCGGCAACAATGATATTTATGCCCAACTTCTGGCCACAACAGGCACTGTCCAATGGACCGCTAATGGCGTCGCTGTCTACACCGGCGCTGGCGGACAAACCTCCTCCGATGCCGTTGCCATCGACGGCGGCGGAGCAATAGTTGCCTGGGAAGATGATCGCAATGGCAACCCGGATATTTACGCTCAAGGCCTTACTGTCGACGGCTCAACTTCATTCCCCAGCGCTTTTGCCGTTGTTACCGCCGCTAATGCGCAGCAAAATTTTAAGATCGTCTCTGATGGTTCCAACGGCGCTATGCTCTGCTTTGAAGACAACCGGAACTCCGGGACCACTGGCCAAGATATTTATTGTCAGCGGATTTTAGCCCAGGGAGCAGTCGGATACCCGGCCGATGTCGCCGTCACCACTGCCGCCAATAATCAGCGGCGCCCGCAGATGTTGACTGATGGCCTGGGAAATGTCGTCATAGTTTGGGAGAGCGACACCAATAACGACGGCAAACATGATTTGCAGGCGCAGGCAGTAGCTATCGCCACCGGCAACTTGGGCTGGGGGCCAAATATTTTTTGTAACGCTTCCAATTTACAGCAATTGCCAAAGATCGGCGCCGGTAATGCCGGCGCCATAATCGTTGTCTGGGAAGATCAGCGAGGCGCGACCTATGTCGGCGCTGCAAATTCAGATGTTTACACCCAACGCCTGGATAGTAACGGCACAGCCAGTTGGACAAGTAATGGTCTTAACCTTTGTTCTTTAACCGGTCCAGCCACCCAAGATCAGGCCGCTCTCTGTGCCGGCAGCGGGGTTGTTGTCTGGCGCGACTACAGGAACGGCCTGGCAGAAATTTATGCCCAGAAATTCGATGATAACGGCAATGCGCTTTGGACAACCGGCGGCGTTAGCGTCTGTGTCAACAGCCAAGCTCTGGCCAATAATCGCTCCGTCGGCGGCGTCTGCAAAACCGGCGATGATTTCCTGGTTGTTTGGACAGATGATCGAGTTAGTAGCGGTGTTATGAATATTTATGCGCAAAAAATAAATTCGGCCAATGGCGGCAGTTTTTGGACCACCGGCGGCGTGGCGGTCACCGTTATTTCTGAAGGCAATCGAGTTTCTATAAAAGTTATTCCTGATAACGCCAGCGGGGGTATTATTGCCTATGCCATTGAAGTCGGCTCGAGCACGACAAGTAAAGTTTATGTCAAACGGATCGACGCTAATGGCGCTTTAGTTTCCGCCTGGGGGACTGACGCAGATGACGCCGCTGATGCGGGCATAACTGTTGATACTTATCCGGTGGCAACTGGTTTTAAGGAAACGACTCCGGCTTTGACCCGGATTGGCACCGAGGCCGTAATCGTTTGGGCCGATAACCGCGACGATATTTCGAATGATCTCTATAATTTATATAGCCAAAAACTGGCCCTTGCCGATGGCAGACGTATTTGGTCAGCCAACGGTGTCGCTCTCATCACTGCCGCCGCTAATCAGCTTACTCCGTCTGTCGCTAATTATAACAGCAACAATGAATATTGCGTTCTGGCCTGGTCAGACAATCGAGCAGGACGTGTGTCTCCAAGCGGCAATCTTCTGTATGATCTTTATCATGCCAATATCAAAATCAGCGGCTCAACCCCGGTTACCGGAGAAGCTATAATAATTGCCGCTCCCACTGCCACCTCGCTGGAAGAACCGCAGGTAATTGTCGACGCTAATGATAATAGCCACACCCTCTATCTAGACCGTGATTTTTCCGTCAACACTTCACGACTTGGCCTTATTGCTAATTATTATGACAGTACTTTGGCTACAAATTCTTTTGCGCCTACCAGCAGTAGTAATAATCAGAATTCCCCTAATCTCGTCATCCAAGCGAGCGGCGCCTTCAACTTAGCCTGGGCGGAAAATAATTCCGCCGCTACCGACACAGACATTTACGTTCAACAAATCACCAATACTATTTCTACCACCACCTCAACAACAACAACGACGACCACCACCACAACTACTACCGTCAATACAACAACAACGACCACAACAACCAGTTCTACGACCAGCACAATTTTAACCGCCGGAGTTTTTTTCTATCCAACCAGGATCAGCAGCGGCGAGTTCCGGACCGCAGCCTCAGCCCAACAGCCGCGCATTGCTTATTCATTGGACGAAAATAAACCGATCGACATCCTTATCTATGATGTTCGCAATACGCAGGTGATTTTTCATCGGAAAATTGCCTCCGGCGAGGCAGGAGGAAAAGCCGGCTACAATGAAATTCTCTGGGATGGCCAGGTTGACCAGGGAGGGTCGGTGCGCAACGGTTCTTACATCCTGCAGGTTGTCAGCCAGGGCCGCATGCTTGGGCAAACATACTTTATCGTAACCGAATGAAAAAAATTGGCGTCTTAATTTTATTAATCGGTCTATGTTTGGCCGCAGCAACAGCTGCGGATGTAAAATTTTCCTCCGATGTCACCCGCTTGGCAGTCGGCGCGCGGCCGCTGGGGATGGGACGGATGTTTACCGGGTTGTCAGATGATTTAAGCGCCATGTATCTGAACCCCGCAGGTCTAACCCAGTTAAACACCAGCCAATGGCTGACGATGTCAGGAAAATTCATTAACCAGGTCAATTACCTGGCTCTGGCTGCCGCCCTGCCGACAAAATCGGGGGCATTAGGCATCGGCTATTCCGGGGCGGGACTCGGCTTCACCGTCCCGGTCTTAAATTTAGTCGAGATTGCCACCGGCGAATACCGCGTTATACCTTCCACCACGGAATCAGTTTCTTATGATTATAATAATTCCGCCCTCGCCTTCAGTTACGCGGCAAATTTTTTACTGCCCAGGCTTTCCGTCGGCGCCACTCTTAAATTATTCAGCGAAACTTTTGGCGGCGCGGCGGCCGTCAGCGGACAGGGTACCGATCTTGATCTCGGCCTCCTTTTTAAGCCCAATAATTATCTCTCCCTGGGCGTAACCGGAAAGAATATCCTGCCGGCCAACCTGGGCGGGAAAATGACCTGGAGCACTAAATTGGTTGAAGCAATTCCTGCAACCTTAATTTCCGGCGCTAATTTACAATTTGCTTCCGCCAGGCTCGGCCGCGTGAACATGGGGGCTGATTACGAACTGCAGCCGTCCCAACCATCCATCCCCGGCTTCTGGCATATCGGGCTGGAGTGGTGGCCGCTGAAAAATTTTGCCCTGCGCGGCGGCCTCGACCAGGACGTAATCGGCTCCGGCAGCGGCACAGGATTAACTGTCTCCAATAATCCCACCGCCGGCGTCAGCCTTTATTTTTCTGACTTTCGTTTTGATTACGCCTATCATCGCTATAACGACGTGGCTAACAACGACACTCAATATTTTTCTCTCTCCCATATCCAGCCGGAAACTATTCCCTTACAAGTCTTTCCGGGTGATCCTTTTATCACGCGGGAGAGCACCGTTGTTGTCAGCGGTATTGTTAATGATTCCAATGTCAAGCAAATCACTATTAATGGCCAGCCAATCTCTTTCAGTCAAGGAAAGTTTAGTTATGAAACCAGTTTGCTGCTGGGCAAGAATACTATCCTGGTCGCCGGTTTAAACCGGCAAGGAAAGATTATCCGCAAAGAACGTTTGCGTGTTTTACGCTTGATCAAATTTTCCGACGTCACCCTAGATTATTGGGCCAGAAATGATATTGAATTATTGGGGACATTAAATATCATGCCCGGCTTTATTGATGGGACTTTTAAACCGGAAAAAATGGTGTCGCGCGTCGACTACTTAATGAATCTCCTCAACATCGGCAAACTGCCGCCGTCGACAATCCTCACCCCTTTCCCCTTCCGCGATGTCCAGACAACAGAAGTGATCGCTCCCTACGTCAAATCAGGACACGATCATAAACTGGTCAAAGGCTACCCCGACTTAACCTTTCGACCGTGGCGCTTATTGAACCGTGTTGAAGGCGCTTTGATGACTGTCCGTTTCTCCCAGATCAAGCTCTCCGATGTTTTGGAACGGCCCTATCTCGACATTGCGGCGCGGCACTGGGCGATCAAAGAAATTACCGCCGCCAAAGAACATAGTATGCTGCAATTTGCTTTGGAATATTTATATCCCAGAAAAGAATTGCCGCGGTCAGAATTAGCGGCCATGATCGCCTATGTCCCGCTGGTGCGGCTGCAAATTGAAGAATTATTGAATTTTGATGTTGGATATTGATTGACAATTTTAGCGAAATTATGATATTATTTTATTGACGGCATGAAGAAAAAACTACTATTATTTTTTGGGTTATGGCTGGCCTTGGCCGGCTTGGTTTTGGCCGCCGCTGCCCCCGACCCTATTCGTATCGCTACGGGCGCGCGTCCCTTGGGTATGGGTAAAGCCTTCGTCGGTTTGGCCGACGATCTCGGCTCTATTTTCCTCAATCCCGCGGGCCTGGGCAATCCGGAACGCTGGCAGTTGACTTCTATGTCCGGCAAGCTTTTGGAAGAATTTAATTACCTCTCTTTCTCCGGCCTTTATCCGACGCAATACGGCAACTTCGGGATCGCTTATATCGGATCTTCCGTCGGCGGCGCCATCCCCACCACAATCGAAGCCGGCTCTTCCGCTTCTGACCCGATTTACACAGTCGATCTTTCCGGCGATGGAGCAATGAGCTATTATAATAATCTTTTTATCCTCTCGTACGGCGCTAAACTGGAAAAAATACCGGGTTTAGGTAAACTTTTAACTAAGAGTTTCCCCCGCTTAACCGGCATAAATGTCGGAGCTAACCTGAAATTTTTCTCCGTTAATCTGACTGGCGACCACATCACCAATGGGAGCGGCAGCGGCAATGAACTTGACATCGGTGTTCAAGGAAAACCGCTCGGCTGGCTCTCCCTCGGCGCCAATATCCAAAACGCCTTGCCAACGTCAATGGGCGGTAAATTGCATTTTAACAGCGGCTGGGAGGAAGCTTATCCGGCCGTGCTAAAATCCGGCCTGGCGGCAGCGATTATTGGCGTTGATAACTCACTAATGAAATTAGGGGGGCATAAGGTTAACGTGCTGGCTGATGTCGATTATGAGCTGACCAGATCATCAACTATCCCGCCGCTTCTCCATCTTGGCGTGGAATGGAAACCCATTGAACTGTTAGCTATCAGGGCAGGTATTGACCAAGAAATGGCCGGAGCTTCAGAAACATCCAATAATTTCACTTCCGGAGTGGGATTAAATTATGGCGACTTCCGTTTTGACTATGCCTTCCACCAGTTTACCGGAGCGCCGGGAGTTGAGAACCATTTCTTCTCCTTATCTTACGGCATCGCCCCAGTCAAGAAGTTTACGGAACAGATAATTGCCACCCCGGACAAACTAATAACAACAGAAACAGCTGTTGACATTAAAGGAACAGCGGTTGATTATGCCATCAAGGGAATTAAAATCAATGGCTTAAAGGTCCAGACAACGCCGCGCGGCGAGTTTACTCTCACTGTCTCCCTTCCCGTCGGCAAAAATGCGATTCTGATTGAAGGCCTTGACACGCAGGGTAAAGTTATCGCCAGCAAGAAACTGCGCGTCCTGCGCCTCTTGACCTACCCCGATGTCGCCGGCAACCACTGGGCCGCCGAACAGATCAGCTATATCGGCACACTGGGAATCATTAAGGGTTATCCTAATGGGGTCTTTAAGCCGGAAGGGAATATCACCCGAGCAGAACTCTCTGCCCTCCTCGTGAGGACAAAGCTGGGTAGCGACCAGAATGTCCCGGCCGCTGGCAAACAAAAATTCAGGGATGTCGGTTTAGCCCATTGGGCAGTCAAATATATCAACGCGGCGGCCACAGACAGCATTGTTACCGGTTATCCCGATAAGACCTTTAAGCCGGCGGCTAATATTTCGCGGGCGGAAGGCTTGAGCATGGTCGCCAGGTTTGGAAGGGTAAAACAAATTCCCTACACCAGCGAATTTACTGATATTAAAGCGACACATTGGGCTGCGACTTTACTGGCCGGGGCCAAGAAAGAAGGGCTGTTAGCTTTCCTGGCCAATCAACCATTTAGTCCTAATAAAAAATTAGTCCGGTCGGAAGCGGTGGAAATATTGTTTCGCAGTCAGCCGGTCAAGGCGATTATTGCTGACCTAATGAATTTTGATAAGGGCTACTAATTCCTTGACCGCATTCAAGGCGGCGGCCAGTTGAACATCTATTGTTTCATCATCTCTCAAATCAACCGCCCACCGCGGAGTAATCCCCGTTCCTGAAATCACTTGCTGCGTCGGTGTAAAGAACTCCGCCGTCGTCACGTAAAGGGCGGCCCCGTCGCTCAAATAATGGTGAACCTGCATCGTACCCTTGCCATAAGTCCTCGTCCCGACAGCCACAGCTCCAGCTTGTTCAATTAATGCCCCGGCAAAAATCTCCGCCGCCGAGGCGGAATCATGATCGATTAAAACTGCCAGGGGTAAAGAGATAAGCGCCCCGGGTGTGGCGTCATATTTCTGCATCACCCCAAGCTTGTCCTTATACCACATAATTGTTTTCCCTGCGGGGACAAAAAGAGAGGTTAAACTTAAAGCGCTGTTTAATTCACCGCCGCTATTGCCGCGCAGATCTAGAACCAGCCCTTTGAGCGGGCCAAGCGTTTTGTAAGCCTGGACAAAATCAGCGGCGGCGCTGTAACCAAATTGGAGGAGCTTGATACAACCGATACTGCCGGGGAGCATCTCTCCATAAGCATTTTTTACAGCCAGCGGCTGGCGGATAATATTAAATTCTAAATTGTCGGCGCCGCGCAAAATTTGCAGTTTAACAGTCGTCCCGGCCGCGCCGCGGATCAAAGCCATGATTTCTGCGGTACTGGAACCGCCAACTGAAATTTCATCCACCATCATGATCCTGTCGCCAAACCGCAGGCCGCTGGTCTGCGCCGGACTGCCGGGAATGACATAATTAATGCGGGCTGTATTATTTTTAAAGCTAAAGAGAATCCCTATGCCGGAGTAAACTTGACGGTTCAACATCGCATCGATTTGGTCAGTACCGTTCGGGAGATAGCGAGTATAGGGGTCGTCCAAGGAGCGGACAAAACTTTCAATGGAATGGTAGTCGGACAAAAGCGCCGCTTCCAGAGAACTTTCCGTCAGCTCTCTAAACCTGGCGGGAATTTTTTGCGCGTAAACGCTCTCATCGATAAAATAATGATAAGCTTCAACAATCGGACGATTGAGACCGATATAATTGGCGGACGATATATTGGCGGGGAAATTTGTTGCGCTAATCGGCGGCTGGACTGGATTTTGGCCGCAGCCGGCGGCCAGCAAAACAACCAGCAGGGAAGAAAACAACCAGTAAAAAAATTTCTGCTTAACGTTCCTCACAGATCTTCTTCGTTACATCAGCAGAAAAATTTCACTTAAAGGCCCTGCGGCTGGCTGATCTGCCCCGCGGCAATGTAGCCCATTAATTTATAGACCATTTTGGCGACGGTAAAATCGGAGGCGATGTCATCGCGGCGAGGAGATAATTCTACGACGTCAAAACCGACAACGTTTTTGGCGGCGCAAACATTGCGCAGGATTGTCAGGACCTGCGGCCAGAACAAGCCGCCCGGCTCGGGAGTACCCACCGCCGGCACGACTGCCGGATCGAGGACATCAACGTCGATCGTGATATAAACATCCGAAGACAACGCCTCCACAATCTGGGTCGTGACAGAAAGCCTATCAGCCCAATGGATGCGCCGGTCTTGCCCTGATTTTTGGGCGTAGTCCCATTCTTCCGCCGATAAACTGCGGACGCCGACCTGAACAGCCGGACAGACTTCCAGCACCCGACGCATAACGCAAGCGTGATTATTGAGCGAGCCTTTGAAGGTGTCGCGCAAGTCCGCGTGGGCGTCAAGCTGCAGCACCGATAACTGCGAATATTTTTTTCCATAAGCCCTGACAACCGGCGGCGTGATCGAATGTTCGCCGCCTAAAACGGCGGCAATCTTGTTGGCGTTGAGAATCTTATCTATGACAGCAGAAAGCTGATTTAATGAACAAGGCGCGGTCGTGTGGACAGGCATTTTTTTGTAAGTTTCAAAATTCAATTCCTGGTCGAACTCTTCCAGATGCTGGGAGGCATGGAGGATCGCTTCCGGACCACGTTTTGTCCCCTGGCCGTAAGTCGTCGTCGCTTCGTGCGGCACAGGCACAACAATGAATTTTGCCGCTTTATAATCCTTGTATTGGGGGAGAATGTCGAGAAAATCAGGCATTGAGGCTACCGACAAACTCGAAGCTGTTGAGAGCTGTTGTGTCCAGCTGGTGCGCCGGCTGGCCGGTTACCAACCCCTGATCTAAAATGGTAACTTCCTGGTCAGTCGCCCGAAAAAGTCCTGATAAGGTCTCACAGGCAATGTCGACATCAAAATCATGATTGGCAAAAATATCGACAAAAACACGGGCGGTGGAGGGGAACGTGTGGATGGAAATATGCGCTTCGGCCGCTAATATTACTCCGCTAACTCCCCATTCCTGCGCCGTTTGTCCCTGATACCGAAAAACATTGACGGATCCAGGCCTGGCAATGCCAAGTTTTGTCGGTAAGGCTCTTAAGACATCGTCAACAAAAGAGACATCAGTTAATTTTTCCGGAAGACAGCCGAGAAGATCGAGCAAGAGATGGGAACCGGAGCCATACCTGGTCTGATTGGACATATTGTTAATTATTTTGCGCTCCGGCAGAGTTTTTGTCAAGCTGCCAGCTAGAGAAAAGCTGGCCGCGGGTAATTGACCTGGCGACGGTAATGTGGTATTGTTGAAGGGTTGCGCCAGACTGAAGGAGAAAACACATGACACACGAAGAATATTCCGGCACGAGTTTTGAAAAAAGCAAAGGGGAAGACGAATTTCTGGCTGTGGAATCCTTAATCCAGGAGACCTTGGCCGAAAGCAAATTATTAGAAAAAAGTGAACCGGCGCCGCCGCCCCCCCCGATCGCCGCGCCAACCGTAAAACCAGCGCCGCAGCCAGCGGCAGAAAAAGCAGCCGTTCCAGCCGCGGCGGCCAATGCCTATGAAGCGACATTTAAAGAATACCGAGCCGGTGATATTGTAAAAGGCAAAGTTATCAAAATCGATCCCGGCGCCGTGCTGGTTGATATTAATTATAAAGCTGACGGCCTTATCCTGCCGGAAGAACTCTCCGACCGGCCCTTTAGCAACCCGGAAGAAATTGTCAAGATCGGCGAGATGATCAACGTTTATATCATCCGTATTGAAAACAAGGAAGGCTATGTTGTCCTCTCCAAAAAGCAAGCCGACTATGAAGGGAGCTGGCATCTGGCGCAGGAAGCGCTGAAAAAGAGAACTCTCCTGGAAGGTAAAGTTATTCAAGCTGTTAAAGGCGGACTGGTTGTTGACTGCCAGGGCCTGCGTGGTTTTGTCCCCGCTTCCCAGGTGCAAAAAAGCGGCCAGGAATCGTTGGAAATTTTTAACGGCCAAACCATCGCGGTAAAAATAATCGAGGTCAACCGGCGCCAGGGAAAAATCATCATGTCGCACAAAATGGCGGCTGGAGAACAAGAGAAACATCAGTCGAGCAAGATTTTTGATGAATTGGAAGTCGGCCAGATCCGGCGCGGCAAAGTCTCCAGCTTGAAAACTTTTGGCGCTTTTGTCGACATTGGCGGCGCTGAAGGCTTGATCCATTTAAGCGAACTCTCCTGGAAGAGGGTCAGGCACCCGTCGGAACTGCTGAAAATCGGCCAGGAAATAGATGTTTTTGTCCTCGGAGTGGACCGGATCAATAGAAAAGTAGCGCTCGGATTAAAAGAATTACAGACTGATCCCTGGGAGCAGGCGAGTGAATATTTTAAACCCGGACAAGTCATAAAAGCGAAGATTGTCCGTTTCGCTAAATTTGGCGCGTTTGCCGAAATCGACCATGACCTGGAGGGGCTAATCCATATTTCAGAATTATCAAAAACACCGGTGGAGCGGCCGGAAGACGCGGGGATTAAGATTGGCGATGTTGTTGATGTCAAAATTTTGCGCGTCCAGCAGGCGGAGCAGAGAATTGGCCTTTCGATTAAGGAAGCGCAGAAACTTAAAGAAAAAGAAGAGCTCAAAGAATCCCAACCGCCGACAGATATTCCGCAAAAAGTGACCATCGGCGATATTATCACCCAGAAGGAAAAAAACCGCGCCGAACGCGAAGAGATAGAAGCGGAAGAAATTGAAGAAGCGGCAAAAGAGGAACAACCGACTTGAATTTCCTGTCTCTGTTAGACCGGACTGTTAAGAAAAATAATAGTTTAGTTTGCGTTGGTTTGGATGTCGACATCGCCTCTCTTCCCGCCTCCGCCAAGACTTTAGCAGAGCGAATTATTTCTTTTAATCAGGGGATCATCAAGGCCACTAAAGATTTGGTTTGCGCTTATAAACCCAACAGCGCTTTTTATGAACAATACGGCCTGGCGGGCATCTCCGCTCTGCTGAAAACGATTGAATATATTAAGAGCCAAACTAATATCCCCGTTATTCTCGACGTTAAACGAGGCGATATCGGCCATTCTTCCGCCGCTTATGCCGCCAGCGCCTTTAAAATTTTTCAAGCCGACGCCGTCACCGTCAATCCTTATATGGGATTTGATTCCCTGGAGCCATTTTTAAATTATGAAGACAAAGGCGTTTTTATTCTCTGCCTGACCAGTAATCCTGGCGCCAAAGATTTTGAGACTAGTATTTATAAAAACGTCGCTGATAAAGCCAAAAAATGGAACAAATCTGGCAACCTGGGACTGGTGGTCGGCGCCACCAAACCGGAAGAATTAAAAAAGATCCGCCAAATCGTCCCTGATCTGCCGCTTTTAATCCCCGGCGTTGGCGTTCAAGGCGGCGACATTGCTGCAACTGTGAAAAACGGGGTCAATAAAAATGGCGGGCGGGCAATAATCAATTCTTCGCGAGGCATCATTTATGCTCAAGATCCCAGAGCAGAGACGCAAAAACTTCGGGACCAGATCAATGAATATCGAAACTGTTAAAAACGAATACGTCAACAAAGATTATCTGGTCAACATAGAATTCCCGGAATTCACCTGCGTCTGCCCCCGCACCGGCCTCCCCGACTTCGCCGCGATAAAAATTGAATATGCGCCTGATAAATTATTGGTTGAGCTTAAATCCTTAAAATTATATTTTGTCTCCTACCGCAATGTCGGGACCTTCCACGAAACTGTGATCAATAAAATTCTCGATGATTTTGTCGCCGCTTGTAAGCCGCGCCGGGTAAAAATTGTCGGCGAATTTAACGTCCGGGGAGGAATTCACGCAACGGTGACGGCAGAGTTTACAAATAATACGCAGGAGCAAACGCCACTTCACAGTTAATAAACACTTTCCGACCAAAGTAATTTTTATTGACAACCAGGGCGCGCGGTGGCTTAAAATTATTAATAAAAGCGGCTAAACTCCTGGAAATTTGGGGTTGGTCATAGCGGGAGTATTTTACTTCTATCGGGATAATTTCCCCCCGTTCTTGCATAACAAAATCGACTTCCGCGCCGGCTTTGGTTCGCCAAAAGTTAAGCTCGGCTTCTTCGGTTAATGCTCTTTTCAAAAGCAAATAAACGACATTTCCTATCGTGGCGCCGCCTTCAGTTTTTTGGTCAAGTGGCTGAAAACTTTTTAATAAACTGTTGCGAAAACCAAGATCTTCAAAAAATACTTTAGGATTTTTTGATAATTCTTTTTGTTTATTTGTAAAATATGGAATCAACAACCGAATAACAAAAGTTTCCTGTAAAATCCTCAAGTGTTTCTTCAAATTACGATAATCCAGATCAGCAATCTTGCCTAGATTTTGATAGTTTAACAGATTGCCAATTTGCGTCGCCAGCACCCGGGTCAATTGATAAAGCTGGTCTTCGGTCGCCAATTCCAATAAGCCTTTTATGTCGCGTAAAATGTAATTATCATAAATATCATTTAATAATTTCTGTTTTTCGGTTTCTGTCTCTGCCATAACAACCGCCGGATAACCGCCAAAGGTCGCATAGTTTTCAAAAAAAGGCAGCAGTTGTTTCGCAAAAGGATCCGCCCCGGCATCTGATAATTTATTTTCCAGACCGCGAAGATAATTATATATTGCCTTCTGTTTTTCTGAAAGGACACCGGCCAATCTTTCGTCACAGGCCAATAAATACTCCTGAAAATCAAAAGGAAAAAGATGAAAAGTTAAAAGCCTGCCAACCATAAATTTACCGACTTTGGCTTTTATTTCCAAAGATGAAGAGCCGGTCAAGATTATTTTCACATTTTCCATGGTGTCATATATCAGCTTGAGTTTTTGTCCTCCGGAAGCGGCATATTGAAATTCATCAATCATGATGATAGCCGGTTTATTATCTTGTCCCGCATATGAACGGACAAAAGCAATTGGATCTTGACGAAAAGAATGAAGCAGTTTACGATCTTCAAAAGTCAAATAATGCACATTGGGCGAAGCTACCCCCTGACTTTCGACCAGGTATTCTTTTAACATTTTTAGGAAAGTAGTTTTACCTGCTTGTCTTGGGCCTATGATAGCAATATATTCTTTTCGATTTAGAAATCGGGCAATTTGTTGTTTTAATTTTCTCTGTATTAACGCCATAAAATAACCAATATAATCATTTATGCAGCAAACGTATTTTTAGTATGGCTAATTATTCAAACATTGTCAAGCTGGTTTCAGTATTCAATAAGTCGAATCCGCCTTTTGTAAAATCTTTAATTCCAGCGGATCATCCGCGCCCAAAGGCTCCGCCTGCGGATCATGTTTGGAAATAATAGAAATTACCACCGACGATTCGCCCAGCTTCTCTAAAAGATGCGCGCCGATCGCCCCGTGATGTTTGTGGCTGTAAAAACGACGGAAGAACGGATGATTTTTGCCTAAGTCAGCCAAATAATTAAATAGCGGCGGCAACAAAAACCTGATCATGACCATAAATGCTTTAGTTAAAAGAGAATTTTTTTCAACAATTTTTCCAATGTCATGGAGCAGGCCTAAACGCGCCAGCAGACGTTTATTCAATTCCGGATACTGATGAGCGGCCGACAACATTTTTTGGGCGACAACAACAGCATGTTTTTTCTCGAAATAAGGCAACTGGTTAAAAAGCGCCAGCTCTTTCCGACTTAAATAATTTTGGGCAAAAACCGCATCAGTCGCGGTGTAACGAGAGAAAACTCCGAAATAAAATTGTTGGAAACGATAAATCAAGCGATCAAGCATCGATGGCTTTTCTTAAACCAGCTACAAACTTACCGACTGCCGAAAATTTCTTTTTGGCGATGAGGTCAACAATCGCCGAACCAACGATCACCCCATCGGCCGCCGCGGCCGCCGCCCGGGCCTGGGCTGGGGTTGAGATACCAAACCCGATCGCCACCGGCAAAAGGGTGTGCTGGCGGATCCGCCCAACAAGGTCGGCCAGATTTTCCGCTAAATTTTTTCTGGCTCCTGTAATCCCCGCCACCGAGACTAGGTAGACAAAACCGGTCGATTTTTCCGCAGCCAGCTTGATTCGTTCATCAGTCGACGTAGGAGCGACGAGGAAGATGAGGTCCACCCACTCTTGTCTCCCCTTAAATTCTTCCGGCGGCAAGTCCGGAATAATAACCCCGTCAATGCCAAATTTTTCACAATCAGAAAAAAACTTCTCCGGGCCGTACTGCAGGATCAGGTTATAAGCCAGCATGAAGCAAATCGGGATGCTCGTTTTTCGTCGCAAATGCTTGACTGTTTTAAAAACTGCCGTGAGACCGGTGTTTTTCTTTAAAGCCCGCTGATGAGACGCTTGAATAACCGGTCCATCCGCCAAGGGATCGGAAAAAGGAATCCCCAATTCAACAATATCCGCTCCCGCCTTTTCCAGCGCCAGGACTAATTTTTCTGTCGCCGCAAGATCGGGATCGCCGGCTGTAATATAAGCGATCAACGCTTGGCGTTTTTTAAATGCTTCTGATAGCTTCGACATCTTTATCTCCTCTGCCGGACAGACAGACAATAATCGTTTGCGAGCGTTCGAGTTGCGGCGCCAATTTCTGCAAATAAGCAATAGCGTGGGCTGATTCCAGCGCCGGAATTATCCCCTCATATTTAGCTAAAAGTTTAAAACCCGCCAGGGCTTCTTTATCGTTAGCCGTCACATAATCGACGCGGCCGATCTCTTTTAAATAAGAATGCTCCGGCCCCACCCCGGAATAATCCAGCCCCGCCGAGATTGAATGGGTAGTTTTAATCTGTCCCGTTTTGGTTTGCAGAACATATTCTTTGGCGCCCTGAAAAATGCCAATCCGCCCGCAATTAATCGCAGCCGCTCCCGCCGCCTCCACGGCGATCATTTTAACTTCCGGCTCATTCAAAAAGGGATGGAAGAGGCCGATGGAATTACTGCCGCCGCCAATACAAGCGACCAGGTAATCAGGCGCTTTCTTTTCTGATTCAAGGTGCTGGACTTTGGCCTCAAGGCCTATGACCGACTGGAAATCCCGGACCATCAGAGGATAGGGGTGCGGGCCAAGGGCAGAGCCGAGGCAATAATAAGTTTCCTGGGGATGGGCCATCCAGTCGCGGAAGGTCTCATTAACCGCATCTTTCAAGGTGCGGCTGCCACTTTTGACTGGAATAACGGTTGCCCCCAGCAACTTCATCCGGTAGACATTAAGCGCCTGGCGGCGGACATCTTCTTCGCCCATGTAGACGACACATTCGAGTCCAAATAACGCCGCCCCGGTGGCAGCAGCGACTCCGTGCTGGCCTGCTCCGGTCTCGGCGATGATCCGCTTCTTACCCATCCGTCGCGCCAGCAGTATTTGCCCCATGACATTATTTAATTTATGAGAGCCGGTGTGGCAGAGGTCCTCGCGTTTTAAATAAATTTTCGCCCCGCCCAATTTTGCCGTCAGGCGGGCGGCGCAATAAAGGGGCGTGGGGCGGCCGATAAAGTGTTCAAGATAATAATTTAACTCGTCGTGAAAAGCCTGGTCGCTGCGGGCCAAGAGATAGGCGGCGGTTAATTCTTCGATGGGAGCCATCAGCGTCTCCGGCACAAAGCGGCCGCCGAACTGGCCAAAGCGGCCTTGGGGGTCTGGGAGGGAGGAAAAATCCGGCAACATCATTATTGTTTAATTATAGTCAACAAAGAAAATGTATTCAAGCAGAAACATCGCCTCGGGTTGAAAAAATCCTGCATAATTGTTAAAATGTCTTATTTCATGGGAGGATATAATGGAAGAATCAAATCAAGGATTTAAATGCGAAGTTTGCGGCCAGCCGGCGACTGTCCACATCACCAAAATTGTTAACGGCCGGAAGGCCACCCGCCATCTCTGCGCCAGGCACGCCGCCGAAGAAGGATTGATGCCGGGCGCGAACCTGGGGGGGAATGCCGGCGGTTTTGAAGATTTTGGCTTTCCCGGTTTTTTTGAATTCCCGGATATTTTCGCTTCTCTTTTCAAACGCCGGTCGTCGGAACGTTTCTATGATTATTTTTCGGCGGAAGCCCAAAAAGTTGTCCATCTGGCATCGGAAGAGGCCAAACGCTTGGGACATGACCACCTGCGCACCGAACATCTCCTGCTGGGCTTGATCAAAGAAGAAGGTTTCGCTGTCCAGGTGCTGCAGCAATTAGGGGTCGACATTGTAAATCTATTTTCTGATATTGAGTCATTGATCGGCCATGGCGAAGGTTCTCCGGAAAAAGTTGCTCTCTCCCCTCGCGCTAAAAAAGTCCTCGAACTCGCCTACAACGCCGCCCGGGAATTGGGTTTTAATTACGTCGGTCCGGAACATATCCTCCTCGGTATTATTCGTGAAGGTGAAAGTATTGCGGCGCAGGCGCTCCATAAACGGAAAATAACTTTTGACAAGGCGGCTAAAGAAATTATCGCCGCGGCGGAAAAAGCTTTGGGCCAGGCCGGCGAACCAGCGGACGAAGGCGCTTTTGGCGGGGAAGAGCTCTCGCCGGAAGAGTTTGAACAGTCCGGCGGGATGTTCGGTTTCCCCGGCATGGGTATGGGCATGGGCGGGACGCCACGTAAGCAAAAGGCGGCTTTAGCCTCATTTGGCCGCGATTTGACCGTCGCCGCCAAAGAAGGAAAACTTGATCCGGTTATCGGCCGGGAAAAAGAGATTGATCGGATCATGCGCATCCTCTCGCGGCGGACAAAAAATAATCCCGCCCTCCTGGGCGACCCTGGCGTCGGGAAAACCGCTATCGTTGAAGGCCTGGCCCAGCGCATTATCAAAGGAGAGGTCCCTGATGTCATCAGGGACAAACAAGTTATTTCCCTGGATCTAGGCGGCATGGTCGCCGGGACAAAATACCGCGGAGAATTCGAATCCCGCGTGAAAAAGGTCATCGAAGAGATCTTGGCTAAAAAGCGCCAGATAATTTTATTTATTGACGAGCTGCACACGCTGGTCGGGGCCGGCGGGGCCGAAGGAGCCATCGATGCCGGCAACATGTTAAAACCGGCGCTGGCCCGCGGCGAACTCCAAATCATCGGCGCCACCACCGTCGATGAATACCGCAAGAACATTGAAAAAGACGCCGCCCTGGAGCGCCGTTTTCAGCCGGTTTTGGTGACAGAACCGACAGTTGAGCAGACCATTGATATCCTCAAGGGGATCCGCGATCGCTATGAATCGCACCATAAGGTTAAAATCCCCGATGCCGCCTTAATCGCCGCGGCTTCCCTCTCCCATCGCTACATTTCCGATCGTTTTCTGCCGGACAAAGCCATCGACGTCATGGATGAAGCCGCCGCCAAAGTGAGATTGCGCCTCCTTTCTCCGGTGAAAAATATCCAGTTGCTTAAGCGGGCGCTGGAAAAAGCCAATAAAGATAAGGAAACATTATTAGCCGAACAAAAATATGAAGAAGCGGCCAAATTGCGCGATAAAATTGCGGCCGAAGAGAAAAAGCTGCAGCAGTTAGAAACCAGTCATAAAGCGGAGACCGAGACGGGCGGCGCCATGGTGACGGAAGATGATATCGCGGAAATTGTTTCTGACTGGACCGGCATTCCCGTTGTCAAACTAACCGCCGCCGAGACGGAAAAATTGATCCGCATGGAAGATGAAATGCACAAACGGGTCATCGGCCAGGATGAAGCGATCCACGCTATTTCCCAGGCGATTCGGCGCGGCCGGGCAGGATTGAAACCGCCGCAGCGGCCCATCGGTTCATTTATTTTTGCCGGACCGACCGGCGTCGGAAAAACCGAAGTCGCCCGCCGATTGTCTGAATTCATGTTCGGCACCCAGGACGCCTTAATTCGCCTGGACATGTCGGAGTTTATGGAAAAACACACCGTCTCCCGCCTGATCGGCGCCCCCCCCGGCTACGTCGGCTACGAAGAAGGCGGCAAGCTGACTGAAGCGGTGCGGCGCAAGCCTTATTCGGTAATCCTGTTTGACGAGATTGAAAAAGCTCATCCTGATGTTTTTAATGTCATGCTACAGATATTAGAAGACGGTCGCTTGACTGATTCCAAAGGCCACGTTGTCGATTTTAAAAATACGGTTATCATCATGACCAGCAATATCGGACAGAAGATGATTGCCGAACAGGGGCCGATCGGCTTTATGGCCCAGGAAGATCGAGAAGCGACTTATGAAAAAATGAAAGACACGGTGCTTGACGCCATGAAGCGGGATTTCCGGCCTGAATTTCTTAATCGTGTCGACGAAATTATTGTTTTCCATCAGCTCACTGATGATGAGTTAAAGAAAATTGCCGGTTTGATTATCGGCGAAGTCCAAAAGCAGATGAAAGACCGGGAAATGGAATTGGAGATCACGGAAGCGGCTAAAGCCTTGATCGTTAAAGAAGGTTATGAGCCGAAATTCGGCGCGCGGCCATTGCGCCGGGCGGTACAGCGCTTGATTGAAAATCCTTTATCCAATCAAATTATTGATGGAACCTTTAAGGCCGGCGATAAGATCAAAACCGATATCAAAGACGGCAAAACTTTTTTTGAAAAGGTCGGAGCCACGCCACTTAAAGAACCTCAAACAAAAAAAGCAGAACCAGAAGTTGTAGAAAAACCAAAGAAAAACGAAAAACCGGCTAAGAAAAAGAAATGACCCCTTATACCCCCACCGACCTCGAGCCTAAATGGCAGCAAGAATGGGAAAAACAGCAACTCAACATTACTCAATATGCTTCTGCTCAACCCAAGTATTATGCCCTTGTCATGTTTCCTTATCCCTCCGGCAACCTTCACATGGGGCACGTCCGCAACTATGCCATCGGCGACGTGATTGCCCGTTTTAAGCGGATGAACGGCTTTAATGTCCTCCACCCCATCGGCTGGGACGCCTTTGGCCTGCCGGCGGAAAATGCCGCCATTAAAAATAACACCCATCCTGAACCCTGGACCGACAGTTGTATTGCCCGGATGAAAACCCAGTTAAAAAGGCTGGGAATTTCTTATGATTGGGGCCGTGAAATCAACACCAGCAAACCAGATTATTATAAATGGACCCAATGGATGTTCCTTTTAATGTACGAACGGGGTTTGGCTTATCGTAAAAAAGCTTCAGTTAACTGGTGCCCGCAATGTGAAACAGTCCTGGCCAATGAACAGGTGATTAAAGATAATATCTGCTGGCGCTGCGACTCCCAGGTCCAGGAGAAAGAACTGGAACAATGGTTTTTGAAAATTACCGACTATGCCGACCGTCTGCTCGACGACCTTGACCAATTAACGGGCTGGCCCGAGCCGGTCAAGACGATGCAGAGGAATTGGATCGGGAAGTCGGAGGGAGTAGAGATAAAATTCGAAATACGAAATTCGAAATACGAAATAAATCAAAAATCCAAAAATCAAAACCTTTCAATTTATACTACTCGACCTGATACGCTTTTCGGGGTAACCTATATGGTTTTGGCGCCGGAGCATCCGCTGGCGCTTGAGCTGGCGCATGGCACACCTCAAGAAAAAGAAATTAAAGCCTACATTGAAAAAGTGAAACACGAGAGCGCGCATGACAGGGCCGTCTCGACCGCCAAAGAAGGGGCCTTTACTGGAGGCTACGCTATTAATCCCGCTAACGGAGAAACGGTCCCGATCTGGATTGCCGACTACGTCCTGATGGGCTATGGCACCGGAGCCGTGATGGCCGTCCCCGCCCATGACCAGCGCGATTTTGAGTTTGCCCGGCAAAATGACCTCCCGATTAAAATCGTCATTTGTCCCAATTATCCCGAACCGATCTGCCCGATATTGGAAAAGGCTTTTGTCGACGAAGGACATTTAGTCGATTCCGGCAAGTTTAACGGCCAAAAAAGCTCGCTAGCCCGTGTCGCCATCGGAAACTGGTTGATGGAGCAAAAATTAGGCCAATGGAAAATCAATTATAAATTGCGCGACTGGCTGGTCTCCCGCCAGCGCTACTGGGGCGCACCTATCCCTATAATCTATTGTCCTAAATGCGGCATTGTCCCTGTGCCAGCCGAAGATCTTCCTGTTAAATTACCAATAGATGTCGAATTTACCGGTGCAGGGGCCTCGCCGCTGATCAAGTCAAAATCATTCCTGGAAGCCGCCTGTCCCAAATGCGGCGGGAAAGCCAGACGAGAAATTGATACGCTTGATACTTTTAACTGCTCGTCCTGGTATTATTTCCGCTACACCGACCCGCATAATGATAAAAAACCATTTGAGCCGGCCCGGGCTAAAGAGTGGCTGCCGGTCGACCAATATATTGGCGGAATCGAACACGCTATCCTGCATCTCCTCTACTCGCGCTTTTTCACCAAAGTTCTCCATGATGCCGGCTGGTCAGCGGCGGGGGAACCTTTTAAAAACTTATTGACCCAGGGGATGGTAGTTAAAGACGGAGCCAAGATGAGCAAATCGAAAGGCAATGTCGTTGACCCCGACGCTATCATCGAAAAATATGGGGCGGATACGGCCCGGCTTTTTATCCTCTTCGCCTCGCCGCCGGAGAAGGAGCTGGAGTGGAGTGATAAGGGGGTCGAAGGGTCATTTAGATTCCTCAATAGAGTGTGGCGATTAGTTATTGATAATGCCGAATTCCTAACGCTTAATGCCGAATTAATGAACATTCATCCTAAATTATTAAGAAAAACAAATCAATTAATTAAAAATGTTTCAGAAGGTATTGAAAAATTTTCTTTTAATACAGCTATTGCAAGAATGATGGAGTTTACCAATCTATTATACGAATATAAAAATGATCCTACTTTAGTTAGGCATTTGGCATTTTGCATTAGGCATTTATTGATAATGTTAGCTCCTTTCGCCCCTCATTTAGCAGAAGAATTATGGCAGCAGTTGGGTCACGAGGAGAGCATCCACTCCCAACCGTGGCCGAAGTACGACATGAACTTAGTCAAAGAAGAGACGCTGACCATTGCGGTTCAGGTCAATGGAAAACTGCGGGAGACCATCCGCGTGCCGGCCGTGACCAGCGATGAAACGATAAAAGCAACTGCTTTAGCCAATGAAAAAATCAAGTCCTTTACTAACAACAAAGAAGTTGTCAAAGTCATCATTGTGCCCAACAAGCTGGTTAACATTGTCGTCAAATAAATGTTATAATTAAAACAATTATGTTTGATCCGCGTAAAAAATTAAAAATCATTCCAGCTTATACTGGCTTGACCACTTTGAAAGAAGTCTTAAAAGACGAACGCGCCCAGCGCCTTCTCTGGCTTGAGATTCTCTTTAATGACACTATTGATTGGAGAAAATTCAAGCGGAAAATTTTAAAAAAAGCATACAAGAAAGCCAGCCTTTGGTATGGGCATTTTAAGACCATGATAGATAATTATGTCGGCAGAGAACCCTTAAAAGCCCAAAGAGGCAGAATTGATGGCCGTGAATATCGAACGTTCCTGGAGGCATTGAATCTTGTCACAGCTTAATCTTTCAAAAATTATTAAACTCCTTAAAAAGTTTACGCAGGAATCCCGCACTTCTTTAGAAATCATCATCATCGGGGGGTTAGCCCTCTCTCACTATGGCTTGAAAGGGCGATCAACTGTCGATATAGACGGCGAAACAAAGGGTGATCTTGATTCGCTCTCTAATTTTTTAAAATCACGAAAAATCCCTTTTAGTCTGGGAGAAAACATTTCCAACTGGGGAATTGTGAGCCTTTCCCCAGGCTATCGCTTAAGAGCAGTCCCTATTTTTACGGACCAGGATCTCATAGTAAAAGTTCTCGATCCTGTAGATTTTATTATCGCAAAAATCAGGCGGTTTTCCGAAATAGATATAAAAGACGCCCTTTACGTCGCAAAAAAATTTAAAATTAAACCAGAAGTAATAAGCCGGGCCGCCGGAGAAGCGATCGGGAACTCGCCTAAAGACACAGCCCTTTTTATCTTTAAGAAAAATTTAGCCTTGTTTATTAAAATGCTGCGTCCCGTGAAATAAGATAATTTTGAAAACCATTGATTAAAAATTTATGAAATCTCTATATGAAGAAAAAATCCTCCCTTTTGTCCAGCGGCCCGGGCGCTATATCGGCAATGAGTTGAATTCCGTCCACAAGGATTGGGATAAAATCAACATCAAAGTCGCCCTCTCCTACCCCGATCTGTATGAGATCGGCATGTCCAACGTCGCCATTCAGATCCTCTACTATACATTCAATCAACAGCCTGATGTCCTGGCCGAGAGGGTCTTTGCTCCGGCCCCAGATTTTGAAAGTTTACTTACTACTAACAACTTACAACTAACGACTCTCGAATCTTTTCGCCCTTTGTCCGATTTCAATCTCATCGGGATCTCCCTTGGCCACGAGCTAACCTACACTAATATTTACAATATTCTCAAGCTGGGCGGGGTTCCACCATGGCAAAAGGACCGCGACGACAAAGCTCCTTTGGTAATGGGCGGCGGACCGTGCTCCTTCAATCCCGAACCGATCGTTGATTTTTTTGATTTTTTTGTCATCGGGGAGGCAGAAGAAGTGCTTATTCAAATTCTAGATGTTCTCCATAATTCGTCATTAGTCCCGCCTCCATTATTTGATAATTGTTGCGGGATCCCGCAAAGCGGGAGCATTCGTCATTCTTCATTAGAAGCCCTTGCTAATATCCCGGGAATATATGTCCCCACCCTCCACAACAAAGTAACCAAAAGAATCGTCAAAGATATAAACAACACTCCTTACCCCACCAACCCGATCATCCCTTTTATCGAAACGGTCCACGACCGGGCAGTCGTTGAAATCATGCGCGGGTGCAAATGGGGCTGTAAATTCTGCCAGGCCGGCTGGACCAACCGTCCGGTGCGGCAAAAATCAGGCGAGAAAATTATCGCCCTGGCCGATGAATTATTAAAAAACACCGGCTACGAGGAGCTCTCTCTGGTTTCGCTTTCAACCTCTGACCATACCCAGATTGCGGAGACGGCCAAAACTTTGGCGAAGAAATATCAGGATAAACGGATCAATATTAGCCTCCCTTCCATGCGTACGAACACTTTTTCTGTTGGCTTGGCTAAAGAAGTCTCGCGCGTGCGCCCCAGCGGCGTGACACTCGCCCCCGAAGCCGGCACGCAACGTCTGCGGGATGTGATTGGTAAAAACATGAGCGAAGAAAACATCTTTGACGGGATCAAAGCCGCCTTCTCGGCCGGCATTGAATCGATCAAACTCTATTTCATGATCGGTCTACCGACCGAGACTGATGAAGATTTAATCGGAATTTGTAAGCTTGCCCAAAAAATCTGGGAGACGGGGAAAACGTATACTAATCGGGTTCGTATTTCAGTCAACTTGGCCACCTTTGTCCCCAAGCCGCATACTCCTCTGCAATGGGAAGAACAAATTGGGATTGCCGAGACCTTAAGACGACAGCATCTGATCAAACAAAACGTTAAAAATAAGCGGATTGAGGTCCGCTGGCATCAAGCCGAGGCCAGTTTTATGGAGGGGGTATTCGCCCGTGGCGACAGCCGCCTCTCAAAAGTTATCGAAAAGGCCTGGGCGCTCGGCTGCCGCCTCGACGCCTGGTCGGAATATTTAAAGTTTGATCTATGGCTGCAAGCATTTAAGGAATCCGGTATCGATCCGCATGAGTATCTTAAAGCCCGCGATAAAAATGCCCCTCTACCCTGGGATTATATTGATACGGGAGTAGCTAGGGATGTTTTGCTGCGGGTTGCTAATTACTAATTACTCGCCTACGGCGGGCAGGCTCACACTAGGATAACTATTATGACCGAAAGAAAATTAGCGTCTATTCAGAAAATTATTAAATTGGAACCGATCGCCGGCGCTGATTTAATCGAAACCGCGACGGTGCTCGGCTGGCAGTGCGTGGTCAAAAAAAATGAATTTCATGAAGGAGATAAAATCATTTATTGTGAAATTGATTCCTTTTTGCCGCTCAAGCCAGAATTTGAATTTTTAAGAAAATCATCTTACAAAAAACTAATCAACGGCCAGGAGGGCTTTCGTCTCAAGACAATGAAGTTTAAAGGCGTGCTGTCACAAGGACTGGCGCTTCCCATCTCTGTTCTGCCTGCGGATGATTATGAAGAAGGGGCTGATGTTGCCGCCATACTGGGCATTGAAAAGTATGACCCGCCCATCCCGGTTAATTTACAGGGAATTGCCAAAGGAGTGTTTCCCCGTTTTATTCCTAAAAGCGACGAGCTCCGCGCGCAAAGTTATCCGGAAGCGTTAAACGAATTAAAAGGTCAACCATATTATATTACGACCAAAGCCGACGGGACAAGCGCGACTTTTTATCTTGGTATTGATCTGAAATTCGGCGTCTGCAGCCGCAACCTTGAGTTAGTAGGCGATGAAAACAACACTTACTGGCGGGTCGCCAGGAAATATGGCCTGGAAAAGTTATTGAAAGACTGGCAGGCCACGGAAGAAAAATGTTTCGCCATCCAGGCGGAGCTGGTTGGGCCCTGGATCCAAAAAAATCCCTTGGCCTTAAAAGAGAGTGAGATAAGGGTTTTTAGCATCTACAATATTTCCGACCGCCGGTATGTCGATTTCGACGCTTTGCTCAAACTTTGCGCCGGGGCCAACCCGCCCTTGCCGGTCGTAGATGTGGAAGAAAAAGGCGAAAATTTCAATTACACTTTAGAGGATTTAATCGAGAAGGCCAAAGGAACCTATGCTTCCGGCCGGCAGAAAGAAGGGATTGTCATCCGACCACAAACAGAGCGCTGGTCTGACGCCCTGCAGGGGAGGCTCTCCTTTAAAGTTTTGAACAATAACTATTTGTTGAAGGAAGAGTAAGCGGCTAAAACACCTAATTAGTCGCCCGCAGGCAGGTAAGCTGAAATGCGACGCTGGTCAAACCGCGCGCAGCGCATAACGGGTCATTATTTGTCGCTCCTAGCAATAGAATCATTGCTGTCCTCAATTCACCGATCTTAACCAGGGCCGATATGGCCGCATATTTACGAACACTTCTAATGAATTCTTGTTCATCATTATTAAAAAAGTCTGCCCGAGCCTGCCTCATGGCGGTTCCTTTTCCTAAAAAGTCGCTGGAACTAACAATTTGCAAAGATTGTAAACCAATAAGTTCAAACCTTTCAGCGCTCTTTATTGGATTGGACAGAATTTCTTCTTTTATAAGATTAAGCAAAATATAAAACCTATCAAATTGCCCTTTCTCCTGCTCGATTGAGACCGCGTATTCAATTAATTTCCTCAACAAATCGAATTTATCATCATTATCACTACCGGCAATTTCTTTAATTTTTTTCTGAAGTAAATCGGCCGCCAAACTGTTATTCCTTTTGACTAATAACGCTTTAGCTTCAGATATTATTTGATCGGTTTGGCTAAAATCAGGTAGAGCAGGTGAGGCATTATTAAATTCTCCGGCCTTCAGTTCTACAGCCAGATCATGAAAACCAAATTCCCTGGCCATTTTTATTGCTTCAGTTTTTTGCCCCCCCCCTGCACCAGTAAGATGCAGACCTTCGTAATTTCATCCAGCTGAATAGCTTCTCCGCCGCCTTGTCTGGCGGCACTGTACGCCACAAGAGCTTCGGACATTATATTGCGAGGATCAAGCGGCCCGGTCATTGTTGGAGCAAACAGAACGCGCAACAACTCCTCGCCTGAAATATCCTTCCTTGTACCATCATCAATGTCAATTACCCCCTTATCTGTTCTAATCATCCTCAACCACCGTCGGCTATAAGCCGACGGGTTGAAAAACAGCTGACTGAAGTCAGCTCTCGACCTTAAAGGCATCTTCTCCCGCCTCCCCTTCTTCATGATCTTCGATGTACCTTTTTATCATCTCTGCCGTCACATTCCC